>NZ_JAUOEQ010000006.1:0-169331 GCF_031931965.1 Shewanella sp. SP2S2-6
CAACGGTCACTGTTGCAACAATGCCAATCCTCACTAACCCTCTCGCTGTTCGTTCATCTAAAAAGCGATTGCCCCATTGTGGGCTAGCCTAAGATTTAGCACACATTTCCTTTGCTATTAATTGACCTATTTTTTCTAATGATAGAGTATGTACTTAATTTGGTATTAATTCAGTTATTTAAGACTTCTTATATGGATATTAACTTCTCTTGCATTAGAACACATGATGGTAGTAAAAACTCAGGATTTGAAGAGTTGATTTGCCAAATTGCCCATCTTCAAAAGCCAGGTGATGGAAAGAGATTCGTTAAGAAGGATGGCGCTGGAGGCGATGCAGGTGTTGAATGTTACTGGATTCTTGAAGATGACTCGGAAATATGCTGGCAAGCTAAATATTTTTTAGATGGAATGAATTCTTCCCGTTGGCAACAAATAGATGAGTCATTTACTACAGCCTTAGAAAAGCACTCCAAGTTAACACATTATATTGTCTGCTTACCTCTAGATAAAGCCGATAGCAGAAAGAAAGGAAAAGGTGGAAAACAAGTAGTTTCTGTCGAGGATCAGTGGTTAGAGCACATTAAAAAGTGGGAGGGCCAAGCAAAAGCTGTTGGTCGTAAAATTGAATTCTCATACTGGGGTAAGCATGAGATTACCACTTTTCTTACGCTTGATGACCCCCTTTACTCAGGTAGGGCTTTGTATTGGTTTAATGAACCATTTCTCGGGAAAGAGGTATTTGTAGTGGCACACTAATTTTGGCCACCTAAATAGAGGTGATATTATTGCCTCATAGATGACCTTAGGTGAACATATGAGACCGACAACCAGAAAAACATTTAGTGCTGAATTCAAACTTGAAGCTGCCCAATGTGTTGGTGCAGTAATTTTGAGCAGGCATTTGTAGGTCATTGGGATACTAGAAGTTATCTGAAAACCAAATTCTGTCCGATCTTTGTAACACGGAAATATCCCAAAGTGTGTTGCGTATGTCTTTTAAATCTACAGGTTACGTGAATGCACTAAAGGTGAGCCATGGTGATTGGCGAGACGACCGTCCGCCCCATGGACGGGGCGGTCGAGCATCCAAGGATGGACTAGCAGCGCGTCGGTGAGTAAATACCATGGCAAGCCTATATGCGGGGATATCAGCCAACACTAAAATCCTACTTAATCTATCCCCAATAGTCACAGTCATATGTCCGCCACATGAAGTACGAAAGCCAAACCATAAGGCGGAATAGCCGATGAGACAAACCCACTCCCCTCTTAAATAGAAAAAGAGGAGTGATACTTTTATTCAATCGATATCAATCAAGCCAACTTAAAGGCTTTTATTTTGGGCAGATGGGCAGCGAGTTGGGGGAATTTGTGGGGTTGAACGTCATCCCAATCAATCGAATAATAGGCGCTTAATTCACTGGCGAGTTGCTGATTATCGAACATCTCATCATTCACAGAAAATATGCACATGGCCTTGTGAGTATTCTTTTCACGAAATTGCGACACGCACTTATTGGCAATATCGGCATATTCTTCTGGGCGATCAATCTTGCCCTGCATATTATCTTCTGGGTGCAAATTAGGATTAATCAGCACAGATTTAAGCCCATTTAAAAAACCAATGCGCTCGGCCCAATAAGCGCCAAGTCCCACGCCGACCATTAACGGCGCGGGATCGTCGCTATGCTTCATTTGCTTAGCGACTTCCTTGAGCAAGTGTTGCATGTCGTGCTTAGGATGCAAGGTGCTGTAACTGATCAAACGTACATCAGGGTCGATAAATTGCAGCTGACGCATTTTTTCGTGATTACCTGGGCTAGTCGCATCAAATCCATGAAGATAGAAAATCATATCAAGGCCTTTTAATCATTTTTGATTACAGTGAATTAACTAACCCTAGCAAAAGAGTGATCTCACACCTTGCGCTACATCAAACTTTCGCCTGTTGGGCCAAACAAATTTGCTCGGCAAGCTGCTTCGCGTTTTCCCAACGGGCGGTATTATCGAGCGCTGCGGCCGTTTGTGCGGCATTGGGTTTAAGTAAACTTGCTGGATACTGCGGCGCGCTCGCTGGCCATGTAAAGCCATCCAGCAGCGACATCACGCCCGCATTGTCATTGCACACCAAAATCATATCGCAGCCGGCAGCTAACGCCGCGCTGGCCCTTGCACGGTAATCGCCCGCAAATCCTGCGCCTTGCATGCCAAGATCGTCGGAGAAAATCACCCCATTAAAGCCAAGCTCTTTGCGCAGCACTTGTTTTAGCCAGTATTCAGAGAAGCCCGCAGAGTTGGGGTCGACTTTAGGATAAACCACGTGCGCGGGCATCACGCCTAATAACTTCTCTTTTGCGATCAAATCTTTAAACGGCAGGATATCCTTTGCAAAAATCGCCTCGGCATCACGCTCATCAATGGGTTTCTCGTAGTGCGAATCCGCCACCACACTGCCGTGTCCGGGGAAATGTTTACCCACAGCGCCCATGCCTGCGGCGGCCATACCCGCAATAAAGCTTTCGGCCAGTGTAATCACCTCGGCAGGCTCTGGGCTAAAGCTGCGTTTACCAATCACTTGACTCACAACGTTTAAGTCCAATACGGGCGCGAAACTTAAGTCGATATCGCAGGCCAGTAGTTCAATCGCCATCAAGAAACCGAGCTCACAGGCCCAGCGTTTGGCTAACGCTATATCACCTTTTGCCGCAGGTAAAATGTCGCCCATAGCAGGAATAACGGTAAAGCCATCGCGGAAGCGTTGTACTCGACCGCCCTCATGATCGACGGCAATTAATAGTTCAGGGCGAATTTGGCGTATCTGTTGTACCAGACGGATCAACTGATCACGGCTTGAAAAATTGCGGGAAAATAGAATTAAACCACCCACCTGTGGATGGCGTAGCATCTCAGATTCTGCCTCACTGACGTCCAACGACAGTAGGTCCAACATTAAATAGCTCATACTTCTCCCTAAAAATTTTCATTAATACTCAAAAAATAACCACTCAAGCCATAAGTAGTCTGCGCTCACAAAAATGCTCAAAAAAGCGAACCATCTGCCCTTGTAGCGCGTTTAAAGCCTGTATTCTTGGCCATAAAATGGCCAGCAAAAAAGTCCCAATTAAGTTCAGCTTATCCGAACTATAACGAATTAAAAAAACTAATGTGAATTGTCACACTAATCTATGGGATACTGAGGTTAGAGTATCACACAAGCAGATTTCGCATGAAAGAGCGCCGCCATTGACCAGAGTTCACGTTGAAGATTAGCGTGCTTCAATCTGCAGAGCGAGCAATCCCATGCACTCAGACTAAAATAATAAACAAGACACAACAGGACTTCTATCATGATTAGCGTATTTGACATGTTCAAGATCGGCATAGGTCCATCGAGTTCACATACCGTCGGCCCAATGAAAGCGGGCAAAATATTTATGCAAAACCTGACTGACTCAGGACTCGTGACCCAGATTGATGAATTAAGAGCCGAGCTCTTTGGCTCCCTCGGCCAAACAGGCAAAGGCCACGGCACGGGCAAAGCAGTGATTTTAGGCTTAATGGGTGAAGATCCAGAAACCGTAGACACTGACAGTATCGACGGCATTTTAGAGCACGTCTCTAAGGACGAAACCTTAACCCTGCACTGTGGCAAAGTGGTTAAATTTACCCGCGAGCAAGGCATTACTTACCACAGACGCAAAACCTTGCCAGCACACGCCAACGCCATGACCCTGTACGCTTATTGTAAAAATGAGTGTCTTTTCGAGCGTACTTATTATTCTGTCGGCGGCGGCTTTATCTTAGATGAAGACGAAATCAGCCAACGTAACGCATCCCCAGCATCACAAATCGAAGCGGCACCTTTTGATTTTGGCAGCGCAGCGCAATTATTAGAATTGTGTGGCGAACAAGGTCTGAGTATTTCTTCTTTGATGATGGCGAACGAACTGAGTTTAGCCACCGAAGATGAAGTCAAAGCCAAGCTGTGGAACATTTGGCAGACCATGAAAACCTGTATCGAACGCGGCTATCAGAAGGAAGGCATTTTACCTGGCGGCTTAAAACTGCGTCGCCGCGCCCCTGCCCTGTACCGTCGTTTGAAAGCCGAAGGCCGTAACAATGTCGATCCATTAACCGCTATGGATTGGGTCGATTTATTCGCCCTGTCGGTCAATGAGCAAAATGCAGCCGGCGATCGCGTAGTGACAGCACCCACAAACGGCGCTGCGGGAATTATCCCAGCAGTATTATGCTACTACGATACTTTCGTACAAGAAGTGGATATTGATGTCTGCGCCCGTTATCTATTAACCGCCGCCGCAATTGGTATTTTGTACAAGAAAAATGCCTCAATATCTGGCGCCGAAGTAGGTTGTCAAGGTGAAGTCGGCGTAGCCTGTTCTATGGCTGCTGGCGCACTGACTGAAATCATGGGCGGCACGGTTGAGCACGTTGAAAACGCAGCTGAAATCGGCATGGAACATAACTTAGGTTTAACCTGCGATCCTGTGGGCGGCCTAGTGCAAGTACCATGCATCGAACGTAATGCCATGGGTGCGATCAAGGCGATCAACGCTTCTCGTATGGCCCTACGTGGTGATGGTAACCATAAGGTTTCACTGGATAAAGTGATCAAAACCATGATGGATACCGGCAGAGACATGCGCAGCAAATACAAAGAAACGGCCAAAGGCGGTCTAGCGGTCAACATTGTTGAGTGCTAAGTGCTGAGTGCTGAGTGTTAGTTCACTCTAGCTAACCGCTTAAATCGCACCATAAAAAATGCCGCCACTCACTGAGTTGCGGCATTTTTGTTTTAGCTGATCGGCGTGACTGCTGAATCGACGATTCAGGGCTTAAAGTACAAACTATGGAACTTAAGGTGTTCTTCAATAAAGCTCGCGATAAAGTAGTAGCTGTGATCGTACCCCGGCTGCATCCGCACATCTAAGGGATAACCCTTAGCATTGGCAATGTCCACCAGCGATTGTGGCATCAATTGACTGTCTAAAAAGCTGTCGGCTTCACCTTGATCAATCATAACTGGCACCTCGGCAATGGCGAGCTTGAGCAATTCGCAGGCATCGTACTGGCGCCAGTGTTCACGATTCTCACCTAAATACTCACTGAAGGCTTTAATGCCCCAAGGCGCATTACTTGGATTCGAAATCGGACTAAAGGCCGAAATAGAGCTGTATCTGTGCGGATTACTCAGGCCAATCACCAAAGCACCATGGCCGCCCATCGAATGGCCAGAGATGGCGCGCTGGGTAGTCACAGGAAAATGGGCTTCAATCAACGCGGGCAACTCGTGGACTATGTAATCGTACATTTTGTAGTGACGATTCCACGGTGCTTTGGTTGCATTGAGGTAAAAACCCGCGCCTAAGCCTAAATCGTAGGCTTTATCCGCTGCATCGGGCACATCATCACCGCGAGGACTAGTATCAGGGGCAACAATCGCCATCCCAAGCTCAGCCGCCATGCGCTGTGCGCCCGCCTTCTGCATAAAGTTTTCATCGGTGCAGGTTAGACCTGAGAGCCAATACAGCACAGGCACAGGTTTATTCACCGCTTCGGGCGGCAGATAAATCGCGAAGCGCATCTCGCAGTTTAACGACTGAGATTGATGGCGATACTGCTTATGCCAACCGCCGAAACTCTTGTTACAACTGATATTTTCTATGGTCATACAAGTCCTTTTAAGCTCAATCTGTTAGCGCTTGGTCATAACGCTTGTCTTAGCGTTAGTCTTAGCGTTAGTCATCTGTTCAGTTGGCAACACAGCAGACAGATTTGCACCTGCCTGCTGGTTTGTCACATCAAGCTGAAGCATCAACTTAGCGTGCGAAACCGCTTATTTATCAAAATGGATCACGCTACGGATGCTCTTACCTTGGTGCATCAACTCGAACGCTTCATTGATTTGCTCAAGTCCCATAGTGTGGGTGATAAAGTCATCGAGCTTGAACTCACCGGCTAAGTAACGCTCAACAATGTGGGGCAGTTCAGAGCGCCCTTTCACACCCCCAAAGGCAGAACCGCGCCACACGCGGCCAGTCACTAATTGGAATGGACGGGTTGAAATCTCTTGCCCTGCACCGGCAACACCTATGATTACCGACTCACCCCAGCCCTTATGGCAACACTCTAAGGCGCTGCGCATCACGTTGACGTTGCCGATACACTCGAATGAGTAATCCACGCCGCCGTCGGTCATCTCAACGATCACCTCTTGGATAGGCTTATCGAGTAATTTAGGGTTGATGCAATCGGTCGCGCCGAGTTTTTTAGCTAACTCGAACTTAGATTCGTTGATATCAATGGCGATAATGCGGCTGGCTTTTGCCATAGTCGCACCAATGATCGCCGATAAACCAATACCGCCGAGGCCGAAAATCGCCACGGTTGCGCCTTCTTCCACTTTGGCCGTGTTCATCACAGCGCCCATGCCAGTGGTTACGCCGCAACCTAACAGACAAATTTCTTCTAATGGTGCGCTCTTATTGACTTTCGCCAATGAGATTTCAGGCAGCACAGTATATTCAGAGAAGGTCGAGCAGCCCATGTAATGGAAAATAGGTTTGCCATCGAGATAAAAACGCGTGGTGCCATCGGGCATTAAGCCTTTACCTTGGGTCGCGCGAATTTTTTGGCACAGGTTAGTTTTGCCCGATAGGCAGAACTTACACTCGCCGCACTCGGGGGTATAAAGTGGGATCACATGATCGCCCACTTGCACGCTGGTCACGCCCTCACCCACTTGCTCAACGATACCGCCGCCTTCGTGGCCTAGAATCGCCGGGAATACCCCTTCAGGATCGTCACCGCTCAGGGTAAACGCATCCGTGTGACACACGCCGGTGGCCACAATGCGCACTAAGACTTCGCCCGCTTTAGGTAACATCACATCCACTTCTTCAATCTTCAGTGGTTGTCCTGGTCCCCAAGCAACTGCGGCCTTTGATTTAATAAACTGCGGTTTTTCGTTCGACATTGTTACCGTCCCTTGATAGGTAATAGGAGAAAATTATTGTTGTAATCGATTCTACTTAAGCTAAAGCATATTGGTTCAAGCATACAGACTCAGAATAAGGGCTCTGCATACGCTGATGCCAATTGCACTGATGTTACTATATAGGAAGATTGTATTTGTTTCTCAGTGAGAGACAATCTAGTATTCATGCAATTCATTTTTACTGAGCAACAACAATGTATCTCTGGGATGGCATTTCTGAGTTTGTCGCAGTGGCCGAAGCCGAAAGCTTTACCTTAGCGGCGCAGCGACTGAATATCTCCACCGCCCACGTGAGCCGCCAAGTCAGCGCCTTAGAGAATCGCCTCGGCACTAAGCTGTTTTATCGCACCACCCGCAAAGTGTCGCTAACCGAAGAAGGCACGATTTATTATCGCCATTGCCGCCAATTACAAACCGGCTTAGAAGAAGCTGAGCGCGCTATCTCAAACCTAAAGGACTCACCCCAAGGCTTAGTCAAACTCACGGCTCCCGTGGCCTATGGCGAAAAATTTATTATGCCGTTACTCAATGATTTTATGGTGCAATATCCCAGTGTTGAGTTTAGTGTTGACCTCACTAATCGCACTTTGGACTTGATTGAAGGTGGTTACGATCTGGCCATTCGCCTCGGCAAACTCGCTGACTCGAGTTTAATGGCCAAACCCTTAAGCAGCCGTACTCACTATGTCGCCGCCTCACCGAGTTATGTGGAAAAGTACGGTCAGCCCCATACCTTATCTGAACTTAGCCAGCACAACTGCTTGATTGGCAATCACAATTACTGGCGCTTCGTGGAGAATGGCCGCGAACGCAATATCAAAGTGCGCGGCAATCTCAATTGTAACAGCGGCTACGCATTAAGGGATGCGGCGCTAAAGGGAATTGGTATAGTACAACTGCCTGATTATTATATTGAAGAAGATATTCAAGCTGGACGTTTACTGTCCTTACTCGACGGTCACCGCGAAGCCAAAGAAGGCATTTGGGCACTCTATCCGCAAAACCGCCACCTGTCGGCTAAGATCCGCGTATTGGTCGATTACCTCGCCGAAAAACTCGCCGAACAGGACTAATCTTTTTCTGAATAGCCTGTTGTTGAGCAGATTGCTGAGTTCGAACAGACTAAGCAGCAACAGACAACACGGCGCAAACTAACGCCAGTTTTCCCGCAAAGTGTAATACAACATGCCTAACGCCAGCGCTTGATTGCCGAACCATTCATTTAACGGAATGCGGATATGGCGCATGGCGGCAAACAAATCAAATTCACGCAATTGCCCGTGCATCGCATTGGCCATGATCTCAGCCATAATGTGCGATGTCGCCACCCCATGCCCAGAATAGCCTTGGCAATAGAATACATTAGGCGACACTTTGCCGAGCTGCGGGATACGGTTAATCACAATGCCCGCCATTCCCGCCCAGGCAAATTCGATATCAACGCCCTTTAATTGTGGAAACGTGCGCTCAATTGCAGGCCGTAATTCCGCCGCCACATTTTTAGGATCGCGGCCGCTGTAATTAGTGCCACCGCCGAACATCAAGCGTTTATCTGCGGTCAGGCGATAGTAATCTAGCACAAAGCGACAATCGTACACGGCTAAATCCTGCGGATTAATCTGCGAAGCGATCTCATCGGGCAGAATCGCCGTGGCACAATTACCTAAGGACGCCGGAAATAACATGCCGCGCAGTTGAGGACGCGCGAGTTTATGGTAGGCATTCCCCGCGATCAGCACGCTATTGGCGCGCACTTTTCCCTTGGCGGTGACAACGGTAGCCAGATCGCCTTCTTCAATATCGAGCACGGGCGAGTTTTCAAAGATCAACGCCCCAAGACCTGCGGCGGCGCGGGCTTCACCCAGGCATAAATTGACTGAGTGTAAATGCATGTTGCGCCGATTAACTAAGCCGCCGTGATACAAGGGCGAGCCTAAATAGGCGGGTATTTCATCGGCTGATACCAGCGTCATAAACTCACCCATACCGCGACGCTGCGCCTCATCATGCATAGCCATAAGCTCGTGCATATGCTGCATCTGGTAAGCGGTTTGAATATGACCAAACTTTAAATCACAATCTATGCCGTACTTGGCCACCCGATTTTTAATAATGTCGTGACCGCGCCAACGTAAATTCCACACATAATCTTCAGCTTCATTGCCAATTTGGCGGCGCAGCTGTTTTGTCATCTCTGCATCGCCAGACAAACTGCCTGTCACCTGCCCGCCGTTGCGTCCGGTTGCGCCCCACGCAACTTTGTTGGCCTCAATAAGCGCCACCTTGTAGCCCTTCTCGGATAATTCCAGCGCCGTTGCTACACCGGTAAACCCGCCACCGACGATCACCACATCGACGCGAATGTCGCCTTCTAACTCAGGATAATTCGACTCTTGGTTTATGGTGGCATTGTAGTAGGAGGCGCAACGCTCTACTGGCATAGTCATTCCTTGATGTTGAAAGTTAAGTGTTGAAAGTTAAATATTAAAAGTTGAGTGTTGAACGTTAAGTACTGAAAGCTGTGTGCTGGTAATGGGTGTTGAATCTTAGTCTATGAGCGCTAGTGTTAACACGTTATCCGTCGACGGTTGTTTTATATTTTTTACACGCGTTCAGAATTTGAGAGTATATCTGAGTTGAGATCGAGGTCAATAGTGGATTGAGTTAACCGCTTGCTGGACATAACAAAGGGAGTTGGGCTGGTTTCTGCTTGACGAGCCTGAAATCGAAAAGCTTGATATGAAAGTATCTGAAATGGCGGCCCTGTGATTATGGAGCCAGAGATTAAGAACATGAGCTTAGGCGCCGAATATTAAGGCGCGGCTCATTTTATCTTTTAAGTCTTATGCTTTTTGCTGGTTTAAGATAGGCTTGTGTGGCGTCATCCTCTTTTTATCTCAGCAACCTAGAGTCCATTATGCAACGATTGCCAATTGCCCAGCCACTTAGCCAACTGCCGTTTTCACAAGCGTGCGAAAACAATAAAGCGCCGATTTTAGCCGTATTAACGCAGGCCTTCTCACTCAACCAACATGTACTCGAAATCGGCAGTGGCACAGGCCAACATGCGGTGTATTTTGCAGCAAGTCTTCCCCATTTAATCTGGCAAACCAGCGATCAAGCTGAATATATTGAGATCATTAGCGCAAGGTGTATGCATGAAGGCAAGCTACCCAATGCAGCGGCAAACCTACGCTTACCACTTACCCTTGATGTTACCGCGCCATGGCTGGTGGAGGGAT
This sequence comes from Shewanella sp. SP2S2-6, assembly GCF_031931965.1. NCBI lineage: Bacteria > Pseudomonadati > Pseudomonadota > Gammaproteobacteria > Alteromonadales > Shewanellaceae > Shewanella > Shewanella sp. SP2S2-6. Next base: position 10,261 of record NZ_JAUOEQ010000006.1, read on the forward strand.
TAACACCTGATATTGATGGCGTATTTACTGCGAACACTTTGCATATTATGAGCAAAAAAATGGTAGAAGCATTTTTTAGCGGCCTTGGTCTGTATCTGCCCCAACTCAAGACTCTTTGCATTTACGGTCCCTTCAACTACCAAGGCGAATTTAGCAGTGATAGCAATCGCCAATTCGATACCTTTTTAAAACAGCGCGATCCCGCCAGCGGTATTCGAGATATCGAATGGATTTGCAGTTTAGCCAGCGAGCGAGGCTTCACACTTGAGCAAGATGTAGCTATGCCCGCCAATAATCGATTACTGCATTTTGTTAGAGGCTAGCATTTTGTTAGGAGCTAGTTTTTGTTAAAAGCTAGCTTTGGTTTAGTCCGTTTTGATCTCGGCGGTTCTATGTCCATAGCTCAGCACTCGAGTGGCTTTCCACTCTTCATCCTGTTTGCGCCACACGATCACAAAGTCGGCTAGGCCATCGCAGCTGCCGGTTTCAAAACTGCAAAAACGGTGAACGCCTTGCTCTATTGCGCCAAACTCTTTCACCGGAAACACTTTCATCGTGCCCGCAACTAACTCGCGGCGGTAATGACCACAGGCATATTTTTCTGTATTGGCGATCATATCCTTGCGGTTCCACGTCACGCCGCCCGTGTCGTGGTAAAACTCCACATCTTCAGTGAAAAACGCCGCGTGTTTCTTAAGTTCAGCGGGGGCTGCGCACTTATTGAAGCTATCAAACACGGCAAAATCCACCGCTGCAATTTGGGCAGATAAGGTATCTTCTAACGCAGTAGCGGGTTGCGCAATGCCTGCATGTGAAGCCTCAGCGGTTTTATCCGATGCGGCTTTAGCTAGTGTAGGCGCATCTGTGGCAACAGCCGGTTCGGTAGTGGCGAGTGACAAAGTTAAAACGGCGACTGTGGCTAGGCTATAAAATGCTGGATTCATATTCTCTCCGTGAATGTTGGCTGTAAATTTTTATGGCGACGATTCACATCACAAACCTGCATAACGCCACAAATCTGAAGCAGAAATGTCAGCAAAGCGTATGCCAATTAAATTATCCTTTTAAATCAGAATAATATAATTAAAAACTTGAATTTCCCTGCTGCATCTGCCGACAATTTATGGCTAGTTTCACTATATTTTCGCGATTTACTCCACCTCAGCGTTTAGCCTTTTCGCATTAGCTATTTCGTATTCGCTTTCTCGTATTTGCTTTCTCATATTTGCTTCTCAGCAATATCAGTTTCGTGGTGAACGCTTCGATCCACAACTGCATACCCGCTATCATACTGTTACTAAAGAGTAAAATTTACATAGTCTTTACACAAAAGCGCGATCTTAGATCTTGAAGCGCTATTTAAGAATAATTATCATTCGCCGAAATTATCCAAGGAAGAATGATATGTCCCGCTTTATCTGCCGTACTCGCAAAACAAGTCATACATCCGGTGCAACTCTGTCTCCTAAACTGAGCCTGCTATCGCGCGCCATTGGCTTAAGCCTGTTGTTACCCGCTGCATGGGCAACTGCCGCAGCTCCCCAAGATGCCACGCCAGAAATGGAACGTATGGTGATCACAGCTACGCAAACTCAGCATTCGGAACTGTCGGCGCCCGCTTCTGTGTCTGTGATTAATCGCAGCGAACTTGAAGCGCTAGTCATAGACGATCTGGCCAGTGCAGTGCGTTATTTACAGGGCGTGAATATCAGTGAAGGCACGCCCTATGGTCGCAATGAAATTAGCCTGCGCGGACTGGATTCGGACTACACGCTGATCTTAATCAACGGCCGCCGAGTCAACTCCCGCGAAGCACTAACCTCCGGTTATGGCAACGATTTTGACTTATCATCCATTCCCATGTCTGCGATTGAGCGAATCGAAGTCGTGCGCGGGCCTATGTCATCCCTCTATGGCTCCGAAGCCTTAGGCGGTGTGGTTAACGTGATTTTGCGCCAACCTACTGACGACTGGCAGGCCAGTGTCGGCGTGCAATACGATGCGCCCACCAGCGGCAAAGGCGGCGACAGCACTAAGTACAACTTCTACACCAGCGGCGCGCTGATCAAAGATAAATTACTGGCAAACTTAATCATCGATAACAATAAACGCGATGCCTGGCGCTCAGATTTAAAACCCACAATCGATGCGTTAGAAGACAGAGATGAAATCAGCGCCCTCGCTAACCTGCAATGGTTGATTGATAGCCAGCAAGATCTGCAATTTGATTTAAGTTACGCCAACGACGAACGCGAGTCGGATTGGAATAACTACGGCACTATTCTCACCAATAACCAACAAGCCGAGCGGATAAGCTCAGGTTTAACCCACAATGGCCACTGGAATTGGGGCGATACTCGCCTGCGCTATTACTATGAAAATGTTGAGGTGACTGACGACTCGGCGCTGATCGCCGAGATTGGGAATATCACCCAAACCAACCACAATCTCGACGGCCAAACCACAGTCTTACTGGGGGATCACATGTTAACCAGCGGCGCGGAATACCGTTGGACTCAGCTTGAAAACAGCCGCAATATTTTGGGTGATGGCACCTTAGACGACAGCCAGTCGGCCTTGTATCTGCAAGATGAATTTAGTTTAGGCGAACTCAATATCACTTTAGGAGGGCGCGTCGATCACCACGATGTGTACGGCACCGAATTTAGCCCACGCGTGTATTTGGTGTATAACTTAAGCTCTGAATGGGTGATCAAAGGTGGCGGTGGCAAGGCATTTAAAGCGCCGAATATGTCGCAATCCCAAGCCGATTATATTATCCCCGCTTGTCGCGGCGCCTGCACCGTTGCGGGCAATCCCGATCTACAGCCCGAAACCTCAGTGAACTACGAGTTATCGACCCAATATCAAACCACGGATTTTGGTGGCTCAATCACCTACTTCCACAACGATGTAGAAAATAAAATCATCACAGAAACCTGGGATAGAACGCCTGGCGCAGTGTTGACTTATCAAAACGTGAACGAAGCCAAGATCACCGGCTGGGAACTACAGGCTTGGTACGATGTAACCGACACGGTCAGCTTTAGCGGTAATTACAGTAAAACCGATGCCGAAGATAAGCAAAATGGCGCCCCTTTTACCCTAACACCGGATGACAGCTACAACCTGAAACTGCAATGGCAGGCATTGGAGGGCTTATCCACCTTTATCGCCTACCACTATACTGGCGATCAGTATTTGCGCACCAATGTAAAATCAGAAGGTTATGGTTCACTCGACCTAGGCGCGAATTACCAAATCAATCCTATGTTCAGAGTCAAACTCGGCGTCACTAACCTAACGGATGCTGAGCGCGACCAAGTGGCTACCGATCTTGATTACATTCAAAAGAGCCGCAGTATTTATGCGGGCGTGACGGCAAGTTTCTAATAGCAATCAGCCACACACATGGGTTTATCTAGGTAAAAACGGGCTTGCGAAACTATCGCCAGCCCGTTGTTTATGAATTCGTTGTAAGCTTTCGAACTTTTAGAACACTTCCCCAAGCGAGCTGCCTTAAGGGATTTGTTTTATGGGATCGGCTTTAGGGGAGCGGCTTTAAGGGATCTGTCTTAAAAATTCCAGCGCTTTATCTAGGTCACGGGTGCGCGCCATTGGCGGCAGTGAGTTTAAAAAGGCTTGGCCGTAATAGCGATTCACGATGCGATTATCACAAAGGATCAGCACACCGCGATCTTTTTCATCACGAATAAGACGGCCAACACCTTGTTTCAGCGCAATAATCGCCTGAGGTAACGAGACTTCAGTAAAGGGATCGAGTCCTTGACGACTCACATTATCGGCTCGGGCGCGATACAGGGGCTCATCGGGCGACACAAAAGGTAATTTGTCGATAATCACGCAGCTTAACAATTTGCCGCGCACATCCACCCCTTCCCAAAAACTACTGGTGCCGAGCAATACCGCATTGCCGAGTTGGCGAAACTTAGTCAGCAGACTCTGTTTACCCGCTTGACCTTGTACCAGCAGCGGATACTGAGTGCGAGTTCGCAGTGCCAACGCTGCTTGTTCGAGCATTTTATGGCTGGTAAAAAGAATAAAAGTCCGTCCCTGCGCTGCGTCTATCGCTTGCACGCACACCTCCACCAGCTGTTTTAATGCTTGCTGTTGATTGGTCACGCTGCCAAGTTGTCTCGGCACACAAAATACCGCTTGGCGGGGATAATCAAAGGGACTGTCGAGAATGCTTTGCTGCGCATCGACGATACCCATTTCTCGGGCGAAATGGATAAGGCTGCGATTAACCTGCAAAGTTGCCGAGGTAAATATCCAGCTGGTTTCCGGCACAAATAACTGCTGGCACTCACGGGCAATATTGATGGGTGAAATTCGCAGCACCACAAAACGACTACCAAATTCAATGCTGTAGGCAGCCAGATTATTATCACAGTTAAAAAACACACTGAGCTTGTTATTCAGCTCAGCCAACTTGATGGCGATATCATCTAACAATTCACTGCGGCCAATATGGGCCATTAATAAATTCTGCAGCGCAGTTAATTCCGCTAATAAATCCCATGACGCCGCCGCGAGCGCTTTATTGCCCAGAACTAAACGCCAGTCGGATTCATCGCAGGAATATAACTGATTATGCCAGTCACTTAATTTAGCGAGGCAACGCTGACAAAATTGGGCGAGTTGCCCCGTGTCACTGAGTTCGGTCTGATAAATAGCGAGTAGCTTTTGAATAAAATCATCGATAGTGCGACTCGAACATTGCTGGCCAAAATAGTTAACGCAAATATTGGGTAATAAATGCGCTTCATCGAAAATCACCACGTCGGGATCGGGTAATAACTCGGCAAAACCCGTGTCTTTGAGTACGCTATCGGCGAAAAATAAATGGTGGTTAACCACAATAATTTTGGCATCCATAGCACGGCTGCGCGCCTTGCGGGTAAAGCAGGCATCATAAAAATCGCAGCGCTTACCAATACAGCTTTCTTTAGTACTGACTACGAGCGGCAACGCCGAGGAATTCTCAGGTACTGAGGTTAAACCGCCAATATCACCATCTTTACAGGTGCTCGCCCACTGATTGATTTTCAACAAATCATCCAACAAACGCGCATCGATATGTGTCGCCTCGCTCATTTGCTTATCGAGTCGCCACTGGCACAGATAATTATTACGCCCCTTTAGCAGTGCCAGTTTAGGCTCAATCCCCAACATGGCGACCAGCGCGGGTAAGTCTTTAAAAAACAACTGCTCTTGCAGATTTTTACTGCCCGTACTGACGATAACTTGCTTGCCGCTCAATATCGCGGGGATCAAATATGCAAAGGTTTTACCCACCCCTGTGCCCGCCTCAATCACCACATTACTCTTAGACGCTATCGCCTCACTCACTTGCTGCGCCATTTGCATTTGGCTTGTTCGCGCACTAAATCCTTGAATATGCTTAGACAATACTCCATCGGGCAAAAATGCGCGTTGCACTTCGGCAGCGAGTCGGCTCACCGCAACAGCGCCTTTTGCGGCAGCAGGCTTAGCCACTGTTTCTTTAGAGGAAGCATGCTTTGAGTTAGGTTGGCGGGAGCGAGTCAAAGGGAGAATCAATCCTTTATCAAGGTGTTAGATAGCGTTATAAAAAATGTAGTAAGGCCACACTATAAGCTGCTGCGAGGCTGCTGCGCGAGTGCATTGTGATGATTTTTTAGCCACACGCACTGGTTAGTACCGCAAACCGCGGCCGTAAACAATAGCGTTAAGCTTAACGGCTCGAAGCATTATGCTGATTTGAGATAAGACTACAAGTTAGCAAGGATAATTTCGCGGGTTCTTTCCCTCGCGCCATACATGAGCCGCCATTTAAAGCTGTTCATTATGGGTAGTCAGTTTTGATACAAAGCTCCCAAAACAAGATACTTGAGTACGCGCAGCATTAATTGCCATTGTTTCCCCAGTGACTCGCCATAAACTCGTCGCTGAAGGCTCGACGGCGGCATATATGGATATATTGACGGCGTGTCACTGGAATGACTGTGCTTAATGATTACATACACATTGACTTCACGACTTTCTCGGTCATTGGAACAGATTACGCTGATACTAGTTCGGCACGACTTACCAACACATTTCGGCCCACTTTAAACATTCCGCCAACAAATATGCTCGATCGCTTTATTTAGCGATAACCACCTGCCTTTCACAAAAACGCATAAATATTCTCATTTAATTCAAAATTGCTGTTGCAAAGGCTCATAAAAGCGGTTAGTTTAAATCCACTTATACGGATAGACGTCCGTAACAACGCATTCAACGCTTTACTTTATTTCGAGCAGTTGAGCCAATAAAGCTAAATACCGAGAGAGTAAAATGAGCCCATTACTGAACGCTATCCACCACCATCACCACCATATGCGGTAGCCTTCGGACGCTCACTGCCGGAGGACTATATCCTTCTGGCGGACTGATTCAAGATGATCATAAACCCCTGGAAGGAATTCCGGGGGTTTTTGCATTTAGGCGTTAATTTTGGTTTTAATTTTGATTTAAATTTAAATAGAAATTTTAGATATTTTATAAATTATCAATACGTTAGCTAGAGCCCATTGAATGGCAAGGCGTATTAAACCGATTAAACAACACATTTTGAATCTTTTAATTTTGATACTTTTGAGCGAGATAACACTATGACTGAATCGAACCGTTTACGCATCGCCATCCAAAAATCTGGCCGTCTTTCTACTGACTCTCAGCAACTGCTAAAAAGCTGTGGTGTTAAATTTTCCATTAATGAACAACGTCTTATCGCTCACGCCGACAATATGCCTATCGATTTACTGCGCGTTCGTGATGACGATATCCCTGGATTGGTGATGGACGGCGTGGTTGATATGGGGATCATCGGTGAAAACGTGCTCGAAGAGGAACAAATCGAGCGTCAAACTCTGAACAAACCCGCAGATTGCCTCAAACTGCGTCAGTTAGATTTCGGCTCATGTCGCCTCTCGTTAGCCGTACCCACAGAATTCAGTTATGCCGATGCCTCCTCTTTAGAAGGATTACGCATCGCCACTTCTTACCCGAACCTGCTGCGCCGTTTTATGCAACAAAAAGGCATAACTTATCGCGACTGTATGTTAAAAGGCTCGGTTGAAGTTGCCCCACGCGCTGGCCTTGCCGATGGAATTTGTGATCTCGTGTCCACGGGCGCCACCTTAGAAGCCAACGGTTTATACGAAACCGAAGTGATTTACCGCTCTATGGCCTGCATCATTCAGTCGACCCAAACCCAAACGCCGACTAAACAAGCACTCATCGACAAGATTCTTTCCCGCGTCAATGGTGTTATCCGCGCCCGTGAGAGCAAATACATCCTGCTGCACGCGCCAACCGAAACCTTAGACCAAATCGTCGCCCTGCTGCCCGGTGCTGAAAACCCCACCGTATTACCATTAAATGATGATACTAACCGCGTGGCTATCCACGCCGTCAGTACCGAAGATTTGTTCTGGGATACCATGGAACAGCTGACCGCACTCGGTGCCAGCTCGATTCTGGTGATGCCAATCGAAAAAATGATGGGGTAATGTATGGAAATCCTAACTTGGTCAACTTTATCAACCGCCGAGCAGAAAACGGCGCTGAAACGCTCACCCTTAATCGGTGACAGTGGCTTAGAGCAAAGCGTTCGCGCCATTCTCGATGCGGTGGCGACGCGGGGTGATGCCGCCATTCAAGAATTTAATCAAAAATTTGATGGCTTCAATAACGCTAATATTGGTGAACTCCGTATGGGCGAAGCCGAAATAGCTGCGGCAAGCGCACGGGTATCGCCAGAGCTGAAAGCGGCGATATCCAAAGCCATGGCGAACATAGATGTGTTTCACAGCGCCCAGCAATTTCGCCCGATTGATATGGAAACCGAGGCAGGAGTACGCTGCGAGCTACGTAGCGAACCGATTGAAAAAGTGGGTTTATATATCCCTGGTGGCAGCGCACCATTAATTTCTACCGTGATGATGCTTGCCCTGCCCGCCAAGATCGCCGGCTGCGAACAAAGAGTATTGGTCAGTCCACCGCCGATCAACGATGCCATTATCTATGCCGCCAATGCCTGCGGGATCACTGAAATCTATCAAGTGGGCGGCGCGCAGGCCATTGCGGCACTGGCCTTTGGCACAGAAACGATTCCGGCGGTTGATAAGATTTTTGGTCCTGGTAATCGCTATGTGACGGAAGCTAAACGTTTAGTGTCACAGGATGGTCGCTGCACTGTGTGTATCGATATGCCGGCAGGCCCTTCTGAGGTGTTAGTGATTGCCGATAGCGACGCGAATTGCGAATTCATTGCCGCCGATTTGCTTTCGCAAGCTGAGCACGGCCCTGATTCACAAGTGATTTTAGTGACGGATTCGCAAGCTATCGCCGATGGCGTGAATGACGCACTGACAAGACAACTCGCCGTCCTGCCCCGTTGTGATATCGCGGCAACGGCGCTACTGAGCAGTCGCACTTTTGTTGTAGACGATATGCTCCAAGCCGCGCAAGTTTCTAATCAATATGGGCCTGAGCACTTGATCATTCAAACGCGCTTTCCCCGTGAGGTGCTGAAAAACATTCGCGCCGCTGGCTCAGTATTTTTAGGCGCTTATACGCCGGAATCAGTTGGCGATTATGCCAGTGGCACCAACCACGTGCTGCCGACTTACGGTTACAGCCGCGCCGTGTCGAGCCTGTCATTAGCCGATTTTAGCCGCCGCTTTACCGTGCAGGAACTCAGCGCTAAAGGCTTAATCGGATTGGGGCAAGCGGTCATGACGTTAGCCAGTAACGAATTGCTCGATGCGCACAAAAATGCCGTCGCAGTGCGTTTAGCTAGCCTAGAGAAATGATCCGCTTAATCTTAAGTGATTGAAAATAGATGTGAGTGAAGAAAATGAGCCAAGTGAGCAGCATGGAAAAGACAGCAGAACCCACAGCATTAGCGCTTAATTTAGCCGAGCGCCTAGCGCGCCCTGAATTACTGGATTTAACGCCCTATCAGAGTGCTCGCAGACTGGGCGGTCGTGGTGATATTTGGATCAATGCCAACGAATCGCCGTTCAATAATGTCGATACGGCAGCACTCGATTTATCAAAATTGAATCGTTACCCAGAATGCCAACCGCCGCAGCTTATCAATGCCTACAGCGAATACAGCGGCGTAAGCGCCAGCAAGATAGTCGCCAGCCGCGGCGCCGATGAAGCGATTGAACTGTTAATTCGCGCCTTTTGTATACCAGGCGTCGACAGCATTGCCTGCTTTGGCCCGACGTACGGCATGTATGCCATCAGCGCGAACACCTTTAATGTGGGCGTTAAAGCGTTAAATCTCAGTGCCGAATATGGCTTGCCGACAAGCTATGCCGAGGACGTTCGCGGCGCAAAACTGGTGTTTATCTGCAATCCCAATAATCCGACCGGGACTGTGATCGACAAAGCCATTATCGAGCAAGCAATCAAAGCCCTGCCCGACGTGCTTGTGGTGATCGATGAGGCCTATATTGAGTTTTGCCCTGAATACAACGTGGCGGATTTACTGGAAAGCTATCCGAATCTAGTGGTACTGCGCACCCTATCAAAAGCTTTTGCACTCGCCGGAGCACGCTGTGGTTTTATGCTGGCAAATGAGGCCGTAGTCGAAATCATTATGCGCGTAATTGCGCCCTATCCTGTGCCGCTACCCGTGAGTGAAGTCGCCACGCAGGCACTATCAAGCGCTGGCGTTGCGCGGATGAAAGTGCAAGTTGCTGAATTAAATGAGCAAGGCGCCAGACTCACAGCGGCGATCAGCGCTTATTGTTCAAAATCGAATAGCTCAAATTCTCGCGCACGCGTGCTTAAGCCTAACGGCAATTATGTGCTGGCTGAATTTGATGATGTCGCCAAGGTCGCAGCGTTACTGCAAGGAAGCGGTGTTGTCGCCCGCGCCTACAAAGACCCAAGGCTTGCCCAGGCTATCCGCTTTAGCTTTAGTTCAAAGGCGGATACCGATGTGTTAGTGAATTTATTTGAATCGCAACGCACTGATCAATCACCAGAAACGAATAATAAGTAACTGAACATAACGACTAATAAAACCAATAAAAAGCAAATGCTGCGCTGAAGGTAAAATCAGGTTAAGCATTAGCTAAACGAATTAAATTTGAAGGTAGAGCCATGAACCCACAATTTATCCCGAACGTTGCACAAAAAATTCTGTTTATCGACCGCGATGGCACCTTGATTGAAGAACCCGTCACCGACAAACAGGTCGATAGCCTGGCTAAATTAGTGTTTGAGCCACAGGTGATCCCCGCTTTGCTCCGTCTGCAAAAGGCGGGATTTCGTTTAGTCATGGTCAGCAATCAAGACGGCCTTGGCACACCGTCTTTCCCGCAGGAAGATTTCGACGCCCCCCACAATATGATGATGCAAATCCTCAAAAGCCAAGGGGTGAACTTTGAAGATGTGGTGATTTGCCCGCACTTTAATGATGAAAATTGCAGCTGCCGTAAACCTAAGCTGGGACTAGTAAAAGACTATCTCACCCAAGGCTGCATCGATTTCACCCAATCAGCTGTGATTGGTGATCGCGAGACGGATGTGGAACTCGGCAATGCCATGGGCATTAAAAGCCTGAAATATCAACGCGACACTTTAGGTTGGAACGCCATAGCCGATGCGCTGCTGAGTAAAGGCCGCACCGCCACTGTTGTGCGCACCACCAAAGAAACCGATATTCGTGTGACTGTGGATCTCGACAGTTCAGTCAAAGGAAAAATCGACACTGGCATTGGCTTTTTCGACCACATGCTCGATCAAATTGCCACCCACGGTAATTTTAGAATGGATGTGAAAGTCGATGGCGACTTAGAAATCGACGATCACCACAGCGTCGAAGACACGGCGCTAGCCATAGGTGATGCCCTGCGCCAAGCGCTCGGTGACAAACGCGGCATTGCCCGTTTCGGCTTTAGTCTGCCGATGGACGAAGCCAAGGGCGAATGTCTGCTGGATATCTCTGGCCGTCCTTTTATCAAATTCTCGGCCGATTTTGAACGTGAGCACGTAGGCGAAATGGCCACAGAAATGGTGCCACACTTCTTCCGCTCCTTTGCCGATGGCCTGCGCTGTACGCTGCATGTGTCGACCGAAGGCGATAACGATCACCACAAGGTCGAAGCCCTGTTTAAAGTGCTCGGCCGCGCGCTACGCCAAGCGGTTAAAGTCGAAGGCGATATTCTGCCATCGAGCAAAGGCGTACTTTAAGGCATCAGCATAAATCGTTTAAGAGGTTAGGATGCAACAAGACACTCTATTAACAGCTGGTCAGCAATTAACAGCTAGCCCGCAAATAACAGCAAATGAATCATCAGATGCTGAAACCGTCATCATAGACACGGGCTGCGCCAATTTAAGTTCAGTACGTTTCGCCTTCGAGCGTTTAGGCGCTAAGGTATTGGTCACAGATGATAAAGCCAAAATCAAAGCGGCAAAACGTGTGGTACTGCCGGGTGTAGGCACAGCGGGTGTCGCCATGGCGTCCTTACATGAAAAAGGCCTAGTCGAACTCATCCAAGGCCTGACTCAACCTGTGCTGGGCGTATGTCTTGGCATGCAAATGTTGGCGGCGATTTCTAAGGAGCGCGGCGGAAAAGGTCAAGATTGCGAGTGCTTAGGCATAATCCCAACCGACATTTGTGAACTGGATACGCAGTTACTCAAAGCTGAAAGCTTACCTTTGCCACACATGGGCTGGAACCAACTTAAGCTCACGACAAACTCACAAGGCGCCAACAGCCCTAACGTTCACCCGCTGTTTGCGGGCATTGAAGATGGCAGTTATGTATATTTCGTCCACAGTTACCGCGCGCCGTTGAGTGAATTCACCTTAGCCGAATGTACTTATGGTGAAGGTTTTAGCGCCGCCATTGGCAAAGGCAACTTTATGGGCGTGCAGTTCCACCCCGAAAAAAGTGCCGCCGTGGGCGCGCAAATTCTGCGTAACTTTTTACAGATGGACGAGTTACAGATAAACAAAACTCTGATGAACGAAGCTCTGATGAACAAAGCGCTGCAAGGCAGCTCTGCTAATGGCCATGCGGGTGCAAATAAGGCTGACCAATGAATAAATTAATCATCAAAAAACCATTTATTAATAAATCACTTACAAACAAATCAACCAAGGATTTAAGCTTATGATTATTCCTGCAATTGATTTAATTGATGGCAATGTCGTCCGCCTCTATCAAGGTGATTACGGCCAACAGACCACCTTTGATTTAAGTCCTTTGGCGCAGCTGCAATCCTACGAGGCTCAAGGCGCGAAGTGGTTGCATATCGTTGATTTAACAGGCGCGAAAGATCCCGCTAAACGCCAAACTCGCCTTATCAGTCAACTCGTGGCGGGACTAAACGCTAATATTCAAGTTGGCGGTGGCATTCGCACGGAAGAACAAGTCACTGAATTATTAAATATCGGCGTAAAACGTGTGGTAATTGGCTCGCTGGCAGTGAAAGAACCTGAGTTAGTCAAACAATGGTTTATCAAATACGGCAGCGAAGCGATTTGCCTCGCACTCGATGTCAATATCAACCAAAGCGGCGAGAAAATTGTCGCCGTATCCGGTTGGCAAAGTGGCGGCGGTAAGAGTTTAGAATCCCTTGTAGAAACCTTTAGCGCGGTCGGCTTAAAGCATGCGCTAGTAACTGATATTAGCCGTGACGGCACCTTAACGGGCGCGAATACCGAGCTTTATCAAGAAATTGCTGCAAGTTATCCCGATATCGCTTGGCAAGCCTCCGGCGGTATTGCGACTCTTGAAGATGTTGCCGCCGTGCGTGACAGCGGCGCTGCGGGCATCATTATCGGTAAAGCCTTGCTTATCAATCAGTTTAACGTAGCGGAGGCAATCCAATGCTGGCCAAACGACTAGTTCCCTGTTTAGATGTGAAAGACGGTAAAGTAGTGAAAGGCGTGCAGTTTCGTAACCACGAAATTGTCGGTGATATCGTGCCCTTAGCCGCGCGTTATGCCGAAGAAGGCGCCGATGAGCTGGTATTTTATGACATTACCGCCAGCGCCCACGAACGTGTGGTCGATAAATCTTGGGTGAGCCGCGTGGCAGAGCAGATTGATATTCCCTTCTGCGTGGCAGGTGGCATTAAAACCATTAGCCAAGCCCGTGAATTATTAGCCTTTGGGGCGGATAAGATTTCGATTAACTCGCCCGCCTTAACCGATCCGAGTTTGATCTCGCGCCTGCAGGACGAGTTCGGCCGCCAGTGTATCGTGATTGGCATCGACTCCTTTTTCGATGCCACCAGCAACAGCTATAAGGTAAAGCAATTTACCGGCGATGAAGCGGCGACTAAGGATACGCAGTGGTTTACCCAAGACTGGGTTGAAGAAGTGCAAAAACGAGGTTGTGGTGAAATCGTGCTCAATGTGATGAACCAAGACGGCGTGCGCGGCGGCTACGATATCAAGCAGTTAAGCCTTGTTCGTGCCATCTGCGACGTGCCTTTAATTGCCTCTGGCGGCGCTGGAACTATGGCGCATTTCCGTGATGTGTTTATTGAAGCCAAGGTCGATGCGGCGCTGGCAGCGAGCGTATTCCACAAGGCGATTATCAACATCGGTGAGTTAAAAGCCTATTTAGCGGCCGAAGGCATTGCGATTAGGCGCTAGCGATTGCAATTAGACGCTCGCGGTCAATCGTTTATAGCGAGCTAATGCCGCCTACCGATACAGTAAGAGCATGAGTAAGAGCTAGCAACCACAATACGTCGCTAAAAAGTATCAACAAATTAAGAGTGAACACTATGTTAACGCAAACAAACACTAAAGCGGATTTTAGCGAGCTGGATTGGGACAAACAGGATGGACTTATTCCTGCCGTGATCCAAAATCACTTATCGGGCAAGGTATTAATGCTCGGTTATATGGATAAGGCCGCGCTGGAAAAAACCTTGAGCACAGGTGATGTCACCTTTTTCAGCCGCTCAAAACAGCGTTTATGGACTAAGGGTGAAACCTCGGGCAATACGCTAAAGTTGGTGGCTATCGATAAGGACTGCGATAACGACAGCCTGTTAGTGCAAGTTATTCCCAATGGCCCAACCTGTCACAAAGGCACCGAAAGTTGCTGGTTAGATGACAATGCGCACCCATTTTTGAATAATCTCGCCAGCTTAATCACCTCGCGTAAAGGGCAAAGTGCCGATTCCAGCTATACAGCGTCTTTATTTGCGCGCGGCACTAAACGTATCGCCCAAAAGGTCGGGGAAGAAGGTCTTGAAACCGCCCTTGCCGCTGCGACACACGATAAGGAAGAACTGGTTAACGAAGCCTCAGATCTTATCTATCACTTGCTGGTATTGCTTGAAGATCAAAACTTAAGCCTCAGTGATATCACAGCAAACTTGCTGGCAAGACATGAAAAGGCGCTGCAGAGCAAAGCATAAACAGCTTACTGACTCTGATTTCATGCTAGTCACTGACATCTAGAAATGCCGCACACTTAAGCCAAGTCTGCGGCATTTTTTATCTTGCCATAAATCTAGCTAACTCCTCTTTACTTCCTCTCGTTGACCATAAACTCAGTGTGAGTTAGGCATGTCTTTAAGCTTAGTTACATGACAAAAAACAAACAAAATACTGTTGTAATGGTTGACAAGTACACCTCAACTCCCTATGGTAGCCTCCGTTGCCGTTAGGTTATTAAGGCAAGGCATGAAAACACTTATCCGTTTTTACTCAACACACGCTAAGGCAAGTTTTATGTGTTTCACAGCATTTTATACTCCCTATCTGTAGCCGCAATGGCATAGATAGGCACCTCGCCTGACCTTCCATTGTGGCCATATCCTTTCGGATCCGCTTAGCGCCACTGTCTCATTTGCTTAAATCATTTTGTGTTTGAATCGTTTCACATTGAATCGAATCAAAATATTTTAAGACAGTGACTTTCGGATCAAATCTTTAGCTCTTTTTCATCCGACACGCTTTTGAGATTATGTTATGACACAGAATAAAATTTTCGGCAGTTTGCTGCTTATCGCAGGCACCACAATTGGCGCGGGTATGCTGGCTTTGCCTATCGCATCGGCGGGACTTGGTTTTGGCACGTCCTCCGCCATCATGTTGATCCTGTGGGCGCTAATGGCCTACACGGCACTGCTTATGGTGGAAATCCATCAATTCGCCCCCAGCGATGCCAGTCTTAATCACTTAGCGCAACGCTTATTGGGCCGTAAAGGCCAGTTGATCGCCAATAGCGCCTTGATGTTTTTACTGTACGCCCTTTGCGCCGCCTACATTGCCGGTGGTGGTGAGCAAGTGAACCAAAAGCTGAGCACTTGGCTAGGGCTAAGTTTGCCACCACAGGCGGGCGCCATCCTGTTTACCCTGCTGATTGGGGCGATTGTGGGCATGGGAACTCACTGTGTGGACCTTATCAACCGCGGTTTGTTTGCCCTTAAGCTATTGGCATTACTGCTTATGTTGGCCTTGTTACTGCCGCAGGTAGAAAGCCCACATTTACTCGAACTCCCACTTAACCAAGGTTTAATTATCACGGCTATTCCGGTGATTTTTACCTCCTTTGGTTTCCACGGTTCGATTCCATCAGTGGTGCGCTACTTAGGCGTTGAGGTCAAATCCCTGCGCAGGATCATGCTGCTCGGCTCGGCCTTACCTCTGGTCATTTACCTTTTGTGGCAAATAGGTAGCCAAGGCGTACTGAGCCAAAGCCAATTGCTCGAAAACCAAAGTTTATCGAGCTTTATCAATCAACTGGCAAGCGTACTACACAGCGAATACTTAAGCAGCGCGATTAGTCTGTTTGCCGATCTCGCTCTTGCGACTTCGTTTTTAGGGGTGAGTTTAGGTTTGTTTGATTTTATGGCCTCAACCTTAAGACGAGAGGATAATTTTTCTGGTCGTAGCCTAACCGCTGCCATCACCTTTTTACCGCCCTTAGGTTTTGCCCTCTTCTACCCCCAAGGTTTTATCACAGCCCTAGGTTACGCGGCGATTGCGCTGGTGATCCTCGCCATCTTTTTACCTGTGGCCATGGTGTGGACACAGCGCCAGACGCGAGATGTGGCCAATATGCCGACGGGATATCGGGTCGCGGGCGGCAAGTTTGCCTTAATGCTCGCCACACTTTGCGGAATAGTGGTTATCGCAGCGCAGATGTTTAGCTAGCTCCAATTCACTAACCAAAAGTTAGTTAGCCCTATTCGCTAGCTCGAATAACAGATTAGGTACAAGAGCCTGTAAAGCTTCAACTATTGACAGCAGGCTCTTGTCTATTCGATGATCCTTTCACATTAGTCAGCTAAGCCCTTGGGTGTTAAACTGCCTCTGATGCTCGTGCACGCTGCGACAGCGGCTAAGAAGACGGCTCCTAGAGTCAGTGACTAAAGACGGTTACTAATGTCAGTTACTAAAGTCAGTTACTAAAGTCAGTTACTAAAGTCAGTTGCTAAAAAAGTACCTCAGCAAAAATGCCGATGCAAAGCAGGCGTGAGTGTATTTGTGCAATGCTAAGGCACGAGTTTGATCAGGGCTCAGTGAATAAGGAAAGATGTCGAACCCAATGCCAATCCACAACAAGCCAAGCCGTAGCAGTGCTTCTGATAGCGAGACACCTCAACACGAGGCAACGGAGACTTCCGCTGGCCCTCACAGAGGTGCTGCAGGTTCTGGGACGGATACTCATGTTGCAACACAAAGCCGCCGTAAATTTCCCCTAAAAAAGACCATATTGGCGACCAGCTTAACGGGCATTTTGTCAGGCGTGGCGTTAACCGTGTGGATTGTGAATTCCCAGGCTGAAAAACTGATCATGCAGGCGGCAAATTTTGCTCTCGCAGGCATGGACAGCGAACTGATTGACATTGAATTAGGGAAAAGTCAGTTAGAACATTGGCGCATTACCTCTGCCAACCTTAGGGTGCATGACAGCCATATCAGGCTGAATAACCTGAATATTCAGCTAAAACTTGATTGGCCGCAGAGCTTTGCTGAGCTGAAACAGTTCAGCCAAATCGCTTACCTCACTCAAAAAATCACCCAAATCTCCACGGGTGATATTGAAGTCGAGTTAGGGCAATCGCTATTTTTACCCAATCGAAATGCCATCGATGAACAAGGCCCCGCCTTGGCCTTAGATATCAAATCATTACCCCTCATCGATATCGGCAAAACCAGCCTTATTCTCAAAGCTCGCCATCTCGACACCCAAAACGATTTACCCGTCTATCGTTTGGTGATGGACAAGTTGAGCCTTAACGGCGCGGGGGAAATCAACAGCGAGTTTAGCCACGAAGGTGAAAGCATCGCCAAACTCAAAGCCACACTCGCAGCCCAACAGTGGCAACTGGCAAGTCAAATTGCACTCGCGCCGCTGCTTGCGAGCTTGCATCAAATCAGCCTGAGGCAAACGCAAGACAGTGTGCTGAGCCCGTTAACGGAACTTGATAAAGAGTGGCAAGCGTTAGCGATTGATCTACAAGGTCAATTAGTGTCCGACAGCCGTATTACATTAACTTCGGGCGAGCTTATCAGCCAGCACCAGTTAATTGATCCTAAGCTGACCTTTAATCAGTTGGCGGCGCTAGAACTTGCGCCAAAACCCGAGCTTGTGTCAAAACCTAAGTTAGCATTTAAGATTGCCGGACATTTAGCCGAACTTGACCTAAGCCTTGAGCCCTTTACCTTAGCTGTGAGCCCCAATGCCGCGCAGCAACAGCGATTGATGCATCTGCTCGATGAGACGCTGGCTAAACCTTTGGCTAAACCTTTAACTCAGCCTTTGCCTCCATCCAACTCGGCAGCCAAGCCCGCTTCGGATCAAGCGCCGGAACGAGTTGCAAGTCAAACAGCAGGTCAAATCGCTAAGCTGCTGTCAGGGCTCAAAAGCACAGATGCACCAGTGGGAATCGCGCTGACATTAAGTGAAGCCCTGCATTATCCGCTGACTCAAATCCAGCAAGATGCACAGAGTCAACCGCTTAAGAATGAGCCGCTTGATAATAAGCCGCTTAGCTTCAAGCTTCCCCGAATTCAACTAAAAACCGTAGGCAGTAAACTCGATACCCAAATCGATTTGGCCAATGTTGAACTGGTCAAGTCCGCCGAAACGCTGTCATTCAAAACAGATTGGCGCCTTAACGCTAAACAAACGAGCTCACTGCAATTATCTGAATTGTGGGCGAATATGCCCCAAGATCTCAGCTGGAATAGCAGCCAGTTAACCACTGCGGGCAGATTGAGCTTTAATCGGACACCAAGCTCAACGGACTGGCAATTCATTACGACGCCTATCGGCGCTGCCACCCAAACACAGCAAAATGCCGGCGACACGCTGCAGTTCATTGTGGGCGAGCTTAAACAGTTAAGCGCTCAAGATAACAATGCGGCTAAACATGCCGATGTGAGCCTTGGCAGTATCACAATAAACGCCCTTGCGCCGCTTACCGTCAGATCGCAGCGCAACTCAAATACCAGCTCAGCACAAACTTCAGTGCCCGCGTCCGATACTGCAAACCAATTCACACTGGCCTTACCGCCTTTGAACTTGGCACTGGAGCAGCTGCATTTTTCGCAAACCACACAGACGGTTGTTAGTGAAACAGCAGCTGTTGATACAAAAAAAGCTGAAACGACTGCTGTTGAAACGAAAGCGGCAGAAGCTAGCGCTGAAAAAAGCACAAACACGAGCATCACAACTAAAACCGACATGAGCGCGGGCAGTTTCTCGATTGCATTACAAAAAGCCATGTCATTTGAGTTTAAGCCCGAGGTCGAAGCCCCACTCGACTCGCTGCTCACAGCCACTTGGCAAAATCAACTCGCATGGCAAGCCAATCAGCTCAATATCGAAAAGCAGCTCAGCAGCAAAGGTCGCAGCCGCAAAGAAACCGTACTTAAGCTAGACAAGTTAACACTGGCACAAAGCTTAAATTGGAAAAATAACACGCTCTTTGGTGATGAGCACTGGCAAGTGGGCACAGTTGAGCTGCAAAGCCAACACAAGCTGAACCTTGCCACTGCAAGCAAACCTCTAGTGCTGACGGGGCAATGGGTTGTCGACACTAGCATGACCGAGGCACTGTCCTTGCTCAATCAAACCCAGCCCTTGCCTGCTGAGCTTAATGTCACGGGTCATAACCAATTACAGGCACAGTTTAATTTAACCCAACAGCGCGATCAGACCCAATTTGCCATGCAAATTACCCAGTCGATGACCGAACTTGAAGGTTTTTATAAGGACACCACCTTTGAGGGGGGAAAACTGCAGGCGCAATGTGAGTTTACTTGGGGTCAATCTTATAAAAAAGAGTCTCACAAAAAACAGCAGGATAAAGGCTATTTTAGCAGTCTCAGTAAGCTCAATTGTCCGCAGACACTGATGACCTTTAACCTGTTTGATCCTGGCTTTCCACTGACCGATATCGAAGTGGAAGCCGATATCGCCCTTGGTAAAGATGCCGAGAAACTGCCCGACAATTGGATACAGCAACTCACAGGCTTAAGTGACACCGATGTTTCCATGACCGCCAAAGGCAAAGTACTCAGCGGCCAGTTCCTGTTGCCAGAATTTAATCTGAAATTACAGGATAAATCCCATGCGTATCTGCTGCTGCAGGCCATGAGTCTGGAAGAGGTTCTGCGCATTCAACCGCAAATTGGTGTCTATGCCGACGGCATATTCGATGGCGTATTACCCGTCGATTTAATCAACGGCAAAGTGTCGATCACAGGCGGTCAACTCGCCGCCCGCGCCCCCGGCGGCCTAATCGCCATTTCAGGTAATCCGGCGGTTGAACAGATGCGCCAATCCCAGCCATACCTCGATTTTGTCTTTTCGACGCTAGAACACTTACAATACAGTCAATTATCGAGCAGCTTTGACATGGACCAAGCCGGTGATGCTAAGCTACTCGTCGAAGTGAAAGGCCGCAGCCAAGGGGTTGAACGCCCTATTCACTTGAATTACTCTCATGAAGAGAACATGCTGCAATTATTTAGAAGTCTGCAAATTGGTAATGACTTGCAGGACAGAATCGAAAAATCAGTGAAGTAACAAGGAAACCTCAGTGAAGATAATTCAATTACAGCAAGTTAGCATAGGTGCCCGAAGCGCGCTTGTCGCATTGTTCGCACTCGCCGCATTGCAGGGCTGTGCGCCCACAGTAAAAATAGAACCGCCGGATAAACCTATCGTTATCAATCTCAATGTGAAAATTGAACATGAGATACGGATCAAAGTGGATAAGGAATTAGATCAACTCCTGTCAGACGATAAGCTGTTCTAATTGATTAAGAATTGAGGAATCACCATGAAATCAATCCGACTAAAAACAAAGTTATTATTGCTATTAACCCTCAGCGTCTTAAGCCTCAGTGCCTTCGCTATGTCACTTCAAGACGCTAAATCACAGGGCTATTTAGGCGAACAAGCCAACGGCTACTTGGGATTAGTGCAAGCCAATCCCGAAGCCAAAGCCGTGATGGACGACGTAAATAACAAACGTCGCGCCCACTACGAAACCATCGCTAAGAAGAACAAACTCTCCCCCGCCGACGTCGCTAAACTCGCCGGTGAAAAAGCCATAGCCGCCACAGATAAAGGCAACTATGTGCAAGATGCCAAAGGCAAATGGATTAAAAAGTAGTCCGCTTTTAAAGCGCTCTAGCGCATAAAAGCAAAACAAATAGACATAAACAAAACGCCTGCAATAGCAGGCGTTTTTGTTGATGGAGTTTGATTAAGCACACTCATTGCAGTGACACGCCGTCCTATTTCCTAGTAAAAAGCATACCTAAAAGCTCGACCATCATATCCCTGTCACGAACGATCATTTACGTGATTGTGCTTAATCTCATCAACCCCTGCGTATACTGGTAACCAAATTTAACAATGGGTGTCTTATTAAATTTTATTATTAAATTTTAAATTCTCTACCTTTGAGCGAAGATCTAGATTTTAGAGAGTTTGATAAATCACAGTCATTACAGTGACTCGCCGTTTTGTTACCTAATAAAATCATCCCTATAGGCTCATCCGTGACATCTACGTCAAAAACGATCACTTACGTGATTGTGCTTAATCACATCGACAAATCCATACTGCTCATCGGATCGGGTAACCTCATTCAAACACAACATCCAATTTGAACTGAAAACGCCACACGTTGACAGTCTCTCTCAAGCGTGTGTCATCTACGTAACTAAATCAGCACGTAAAGCCTTAACATGTCTTTATGCTGGATGCTATTTTCAAAAATAGGTTCAGGATAGTTGAGTAGAAAATAGTCCTTTACCACTGACTCAACGCGAAAACCAAGACGTTGATAATATGTCAGTTGATAGCCAAATGTGCCTGTGCCAAGCTCAACCCTTTTTATGCCTTTCATCGGTAAATTAGCTAGAGCGAATTTCAATAATTCAGAGCCTATACCACGGCCTTGATGCTCTGGATATACAGAAACATTGTAGATCTCAGCAAGAGTCGAATTCTGAGATTTAACGGCGCAAACACCAAGTATTTGGCCTTTATCTGACGCAGTAAAGCACCACGAGTCAGATAAATACGTTGTAATGCTAGCTTCTGAAGGATCAGCTTCGAGCAGTAAGTCTATCGGAATCTCGCTACTTTTGACTTCGTTATATTCCATCTTTCCACCAAGCAGATAACAATTTATTACCCAGACTCCTCGTAAAAACCTAGCAAGAAATAGTTAGGTTTCGAACATTCCGAATAAATAATTTAAATAGGACAGCAACTTAGCATCTATCCCGATGATTTTTCAATCACTTTGTTATGTAGAAGTAACCGAGACTTTATATACGAGAAACTGATTAGCACAGTATGTAAATTAACGAATACCCAAAAATAGTATTATTAATACATTAACTTTGCCATAAACAACAAAGCGATATTATTGCTCGATATTATCCATTGAAAAAACGAAAATTTAAAACCGTCGTCTAATGCAAACTCTCGCCTTTTGAACCTCCAGACTACGCAAATGCTAAAAGGTGTGCCATGGTGATTAGCGAGACGACCGTCCGCCCCATGGACGGGGCGGTCGAGCATCCACGGATGGACTCGCTGCGAGTCGACGAGTGAATACCATGGCAAACCAGACTGCGTAGTGAGTTTGATACTAAAAGCAAAGCCAATAAAGATTAATAAGACTCACAAATTATCATTGGGTAGCATTAGATAGAAAGGTGTTGAAGATCCACGTGACTAATTTTAGGAAAAGGCTTTCTTAGCAGAAAAGAGTACAGATAACGCACTAACGCCATGGGGATTTGAGCGAATTATCGGCAAGTGGTTAATATCAAAAGCAATCGTGATGTATGGCTAATGGTAGATATCAAAAACCAATAATGACTATTGATCTGCAACCACGCTATGCCGCAACCACATGGCGCTGCGCACGCGGTGGGTGTAAGCGATTATGCATCACTTTGATGGTTTCAAACTGCGCCATGGTTTTCGCGCCCGACAAGACACATTCAGGTGACAATAACATCACTAGCGCGGACTGTAGGGTATTTTCAACTACGAGGGCGAGTACTCTTTGCTTTTGGCATTTAAGCTCAAAGACTTTACCCACATCGCTATAAACACAGACATCACTGGTATCAAAAAACCATGATTTAGGCATTTGCGGTGTCAGCATAAAATGGGCTGCGGTGGCATTGAGGGCAATTTGCACAATTGCAGCATCGGACAAAGACAGGGTTTTGGGCAATCTATCGAGTAAGCTCATATAGAATTTGGCGTGCGCAATATTAAATTCCATGCTTGATAAGGCATCTGGAATGAGTAATTTTGCTTTATAAGACGTCAGAAATTCTATCTCGGAACCTAACGATACGCCTAAAACACCATACGAATCGTTATATTTCCATTGCCAATCTTTTTGTGGCATTAATAACATAACGGTGACCCAATATTTGAACACTGGGACATAATAGTAGATATTTTATCCAATATCAAAATAAAAATAATAAAATACAAATTATTTAACAGTTACTTAGTCGATCTAATATAGGATCTTAACAGCGATCTGGGGATCATTTTAGATCGCTGTTAAAGAATAAGATCTTATTTTAGATCGTTATATTGATCTTAAGATCATTATTTTAAGCGGTATGCATTCACAATTTCTTTAATTAACTTCGGACCTTGATAAATAAAACCCGAATAAATCTGCACCATAACGGCGCCCGCATCAAATTTGGCCAAGGCATCTTCGGCACTATTGATGCCGCCCACGCCGATAATCGGGATCTGCCCTTTCAAGCACATAGCTAACTGCTTGATCACTTTGGTAGACAGCTCTGTCAAAGGTTTACCGCTTAAGCCGCCGCTTTCATTGGCGTTGGCAAGACCGCTAACACCATCACGCGTTAAGGTAGTATTGGTCGCAATTGCGCCATCAAATTTGTTTTTAATCAAAGCTTGCGCGATATTTTCAATTTCTTCGATGGTTAAATCTGGGGCAATTTTAAGCGCGATGGGCACGTATTTTTTATGCTTTTCGGCCAGCTCAAGTTGCTTAGTTTTAATTGCGCTCAATAATTCATCTAATAGATCGCCATATTGTAGCGATCGCAATCCTGGGGTATTGGGTGATGAAATATTCACCGCAATATAAGCCGCATGGAGATAAACTTTATCCATGCAGATCAAATAATCGTCTTTACCTTGTTCTACTGGGGTGTCTTTATTTTTACCAATATTGACGCCAACCATAATGTCGGTCTTTTTAGCGATCAAATTTTTGACCAGATTATCGACACCTTTATTATTGAACCCCATGCGATTAATAATGCCTTTGGCAGGCTTTAATCTAAATAGACGGGGTAAATCATTACCGGGTTGTGGTCTTGGGGTCACAGTGCCCACTTCAACATGACCAAATCCCATCGCATGAAAGGCATCAATCGATTCGCCGTCCTTGTCCATACCCGCAGCGAGTCCCACTGGGTTAGGAAAAGTCAGTCCCATAACGCTCACGGGAGCCGGTGCAATCGTTTGTCCGTACAGACACGTTAACGGGCTATTGGCGGTCATTTTTAGACTGCCTATAGCAAGATGGTGAGCTCGCTCAGGATCCATCTGAAACATGACTTTCTGTGCGATTTTATAAAACATGTACTTTCCTCGACCTAAAAAAAGCCCCGGCGATCGCCAGGGCTTCTGATTGTTATAATAAGTTTACTTTTGGCCTTCGCAGTGAAGGATCAGAAGGTTAAGTTCACGTAGGGCGACAGAGAACTTAGCAAACTCATGGCTTTGCGACGTTTTGAAGTCAGCTAGCATGTGGAACCATCTTTCCAATAAGCCTTGATTGATCTCAATCCACTGAGAAATCACGCTTTCGGCATCACAGGTTGCACTGCAGGTTCTTAGTACCACTGAACTTAATGCACGTTGTTGCCAATCCAACTCTTCCCTAAAGGCGGCACGAGCCAGTGCTTGCCAATGGTTAGCCACAGGTTGAGCGCTGATCTGTTCTAAGAACCAGTGCAGCTCAACGCGGGCGCCGAGTTTGAAGTAAGTTTCAGCCACTAGCGCAACTGTCTTATCTTCTGTTTGGGCAATTTGGGCAATGTCTAAGGCAGAGAACAAGGTGCTCATGTTAGCCACAATAGTTGCCACAGCTTGTGGTACGTTTTCTTTGACCAAAGCATTGATCTCAGATTGGATACCCTTAGCTTCTTCTTCAACCAGATATAAATGAACATTATCTTTAATTTGTTCAAATACGGGTTTGAAGAAGGCAACGGTTTGTTCGATGCTACCTGTGCGGTTACGGTGACGCAGGAACCAGCGGCTAGCACGACGCATATTGCGGCGTAACTGATGCAGCATTTCACCTTGAACCACAGCAGGAACTATGCCGTTTAAGTCAGTGATCGATTTAGTTAATTCAGCTAAACCAAATACTTCGCGGGCCATAGTGTAGCAAATTGCCGCGTCAGCAACTGAGGCACCAGTCTCATCTTGCATACGTTGAACAAAATTCAAGCCCATGTCGTTAACGAGTTCATTGGCGAGTGAGGTCGCAATGATTTCGCCACGCAGTGGATGGGTTGCCATTTTGTCGCTGTATTTTTCCTGAAGTTTTTTCGGGAAATAGGCAATAAGCAATTGGCTTAACAGCGTATCTTCAGTGATTTCTGGGGTCACTAATTGCTCTTTCAGCACCATCTTCGCATAGGCAACCAGTACTGATAGCTCAGGACGTGTTAACGCACGACCACTGGCTAAACGCTCAGCCAATTCGTCGTCAGACGGTAAGAACTCTAAGGCTCTGTCTAACTTGCCTTCTTTTTCCAGATACTGGATAAAGCGGATCTGCTCTTTTAACTGCTCAGCACCACGCACTTGAGTCACAGAGATAGTACGCGTTTGATCTTTACAGTCTTGCAGTACGATGTGGCCGACTTCTTCAGTCATTTCTTCCAGTAAACGGTTACGTTGTTTCAACGTCAGTTCACCTTCAGTTACCATAGCGTTCAGCAAAATCTTGATGTTCACTTCGTTATCTGAACAGTCCACACCACCTACGTTATCCACGAAGTCAGTGTTGATACGGCCGCCGTTAGACGCATATTCGATACGACCTAACTGAGTACAACCTAAGTTACCGCCCTCGCCGACTATCTTAGCGCGCAGTTCGCCACCGTTGACACGCAATGCATCGTTAGCACGATCGCCGACTTCAGCGTGGGTTTCGCGTGCAGATTTCACATAGGTACCGATACCGCCGTTCCAGATCAAATCCACTGGCATTTTCAGCAGTTCTTTCATCAGCTCAGTTGGGGTCATAGAGGTTTTCTCTGTGGCCAACATTTGCTTAATTTCTGCCGATAACGGAATGGATTTAGATGAACGTAGGAAAATACCGCCACCTTTAGAAATCAACTTGCTGTTGTAGTCTTCCCAGCTTGAACGTGGCAGAGCGAATAAACGCGCCCGTTCATCATAACTTAATGCCGTATCCGGATTCGGATCGATAAAGATATGCATGTGGTTAAAGGCTGCAACCAGTTTAGTGTGCTTAGACAACAACATACCGTTACCGAATACGTCGCCCGCCATGTCACCTATACCTAAACAGGTAAAGTCTGTGGTTTGACAATCAATACCGACTTCGCGGAAATGACGCTTAACAGATTCCCAGCCGCCTTTGGCCGTGATACCCATTTTCTTATGGTCATAACCGTTACTGCCACCCGATGCGAATGCATCACCGAGCCAGAAGTTGTATTCAAGAGAAATCGAGTTCGCGATATCAGAGAATGTCGCAGTGCCTTTATCGGCTGCTACCACTAAATATGGGTCATCTTCATCGTGACGAACCACATCCAATGGGTGGACGATTTCACCGTTCAAAATGTTATCGGTAATATCGAGTAAAGCACGGATAAAGATGCGGTAGCATTCTTGACCTTCGGTGAAGAAAGCTTCACGGCCGCCTTCGGTTGGCAATTGTTTACAAACAAAGCCACCTTTAGCACCCACAGGCACGATCACAGTGTTTTTCACTTGCTGTGCTTTTACCAGACCTAATACTTCGGTACGGAAATCTTCACGACGATCTGACCAACGCAGACCACCACGGGCCACTTTACCGTAACGTAAATGCACACCTTCAACCCGTGGCGAATAAACGAAGATTTCGAATTTCGGCAGTGGACGTGGCATTTCAGGGATCAGTGAAGGCATGAATTTAAACGAGATATAACTCTTAGATTCGCCTTTAGCATCCTGTTGGTAGAAGTTGGTACGCAAAGTGGCGTTAATCAAGTCTAAATAACGACGAATAATACGGTCATCATCTAAGCTAGACACTTCGTCTAAACGTAAATTGATCTGTTCCATAAACTTGCCCAGAGTACGGGTTTTCAGTTTAGGGTTAAATTTACGGATGAACATCTTCACCAACAAATCAGCGATTTGTGGGTAACGACCGAAGGTTTCTTCGATATAAGACTGACTGAACGTCGCATCGATTTGACGCATGTATTTGGCATACGCGCGCAGTACCGAGACTTCACGGCCCGTTAAGCCTGACGCCAGAATAATGCGGTTGAAACCGTCATCTTCTAACTTCTTTTGCCACACTTGTGACAGTGCAGTTTGGAATCTGTCTTGGCTATCGGCGATGTTGTCGGTGTTGACGACTTTAACTGTCATCAAGAAGTCTAAGATCCAGAAGGTAGAACCGTCTGAGGTCGTGACTTCATATGGACGCTCGTTGATCACGCGCAGACCAAAGTTTTCCAGCATTGGCAGCACGTCAGAAAGATGAATTGGCTCATCTTTATGGAATAGCTTTAAACGCACTTTATTGTCGTTCAGCGCCGCTTCTTGCGGTTGATAGAACAACATGCCGAGCTTGTGTTCGTCATCCAGTGCTTCGAGCTGTTGCATGTCAACGACGGCAGAGCTTGGCAATACATCTTCTTTATAGCTTTGCTCAAACGCATTGAAATAACGCTTTGTCAGATGAGTGCCGGCTTCTTCACCGAGTGCACTGTTAAGCGCAGTGCTTAACTTATCTTCCCACGAACGTGCCGCTTCTATTAAGTTATTCTCTATGGCAGCCACATCTACATCCATATTATTGTTATCAACTTTGACTATGTAGTGAGTGCGGGCTAGCGTCGACTCGGAGAAATAAGTCGTAAACTCTACATCTTCTTTGCTGTTAAAATGCTGGGCCAGAATACGTTGAGTATCTTGGCGGAGTTTAGTGTTGTAACGATCCTTAGAAACGTACACTAAACAGGATAAGAAACGACCAAAGCCATCTTTGCGCACAAAGAGTTTCAGCTTGTCTCTGTCTTGCATTTCTAACACGCCATGGGCCATGTGCGATAAATCATCAACATTGGCTTGAATTAGCTCGTCACGAGGTAAATTCTCAAGAATGTTTAGCAGGGCTTTATAGTCGTGTGAACGTGGGGTTAAGCCTGAACGATCTAACACACGCTGCACTTTTTCGTTCAGCAGTGGGATTTCACGTGGGCTGCGGTTATACAGGTTTGACGCATATAAACCGATAAATCTATCTTCACCAACCACATTGCCTTTCTTATCGAAACGCTTGATGCCGATATAATCGACATAAGCTGGGCGATGTACGCGGCTCTTGGCACTGCTCTTAGTGAGGATCAACAAGCTGTGGTCTAAGGCTTCTTTGCGGGCGCTATCTGAGAAGCTAGATAGCAACAAACCTTGCTCAGGTTGCGCTTTAGTGTGCTTGTTCATCAAACCTAAACTAGAGGCGATATTAGGCACTAACTCAACATCACCTTCGACACGATTCAAATCGTATTGGCGGTAACCTAAAAGCGTAAAGTGATGATTATTCAAGTAAGTCAGGAAGTTAATCGCTTCTTCTAACTCTTGCTTATCGCCCGGGAACGGACGTTTTGGCAATTCCTTGATCATCTCACCCAACTTGGCAGACATGGCTTCCCAGTCATTGACTGATGAAGCAACATCGGCAAGCACAGACTGAATTTCGCGCTCTAATGCTTTGATATCGACTGTGCTGCTTTGACGGTCAATTTCAATCAAGAATACGGCGACATGTTCAGTGCTTTCTGGGCTCTGATTAAGATAAGTGACATTGGTCACACCGCTATCTGAACGCTCAATGGCCAGCGGAGTGTGTAACATCATGTGAGCAGTAATACCCATACGATTCAATGCCATACCAACTGAATCTACCAAGAATGGCATGTCAGGTTGGATAACTTCAATGATCGAGTGGGTAGATTGCCAGCCGTGTTTGGCCTGGCTAGGGTTGAACACTCGTAGGTGAGTGCTACCTTTTGGCGTCTTGTTCAGGGCGTTCCATAAACTGAGAACCGCACCGTATAAATCACTGTCATTACGCGCATTGAGATCGTCTTTCGACATGTGGGCATAAAGGCAGGTGGCGAACTGTTCAACTTGCTTGGCTTGTGAATTAGGGACTTTAGCGTGAATTAAACTGACTACATTTTCAAGTAGTACTGAAGGCATTGCATCTTTCAAGGCCATGTTGCTGTTTCCTTAAGCGTCTATGGCAGCGCTTTTTTCATTATTTGGATGCTTCGGCTTAACGATCTCAGATAAATTAATGTGATCTGGATCATCGCGCGAAGTTTATTACTAAAACCGCTGTATTTCGAGGAAAATTTTAGTGGTACATCCTCTTGAAATCCAGTATTCGCGTAAACAATGAATGACAAATGACCAAACAATCGATAAAGCAGACTAAGTATTCAAAAACAAATGGGGAGCTAAGCTCCCCATTCGTAGACCCTACTTAGGTTGGCGCCAGAAAACGGCGGCCAATGCAGGAAGGATAATTATGGCACCGAGCATATTTACCACAAACATGAATGTTAACAATATTCCCATGTCCATTTGGAATTTAAGTGCCGAGAAGAACCAAGTACTGACACCAATCGCCAATGTGAGGCCAGTAAAGATCACCGCACTGCCCCGTTCGACCAACGCCTCATAGTATGCCTGTTGCACTGGCATACCGTTCGAGAGCTTAGACGACATAGTCGAGAGGATATAAATACCGTAATCCACACCGATACCGACACCCAGCGCAATAACAGGTAAGGTACTGACTGCTAAGCCAATATCCAGTTGCGTCATCAAGGCTTGCGCCAATGTCGACACTACATACAGCGGGATAATCACAGCCACAGTCGCTTTTAAGGATTTAAAGCTGATTAAACAGAGTACAAACACGGCACCATAGACGTATAACATCATAGGTAATTGCGCTTCAGCTACCGCTTCGTTGGTCGCAGCCATCACGCCTACAGGACCCGATGCCAGTTTAAACTGCAGCTTGTCGTTATCCATTTTCGCGGCGACGGCTTTCACCTTAGCGACCACAGTTTCTATGGTTTCTGCCTTATGATCTTTCATAAACAAATACACAGGCATGACAGAACAATCGCCATTTAACAAACCAGAGGTCGTCGGAATTTGGCCAATGGCCTGCACTAAACTCGCGGTCGTGCGCGGCAGCACTTCCCACCTTGGATTACCTTCGTTAAAGCCTGCGTTCACTTTTTTAGCAACCGACGCCAGACTCACAGTCGACTCGACCCCAGGCGTATTACGCACTAACCATTCAAACTCATCAATTTGAGTCAGCACATCGTGGTAAGTACAAGCCTCGGACGCCGCCTCAACAATCACAGTCATCACGTCGGTAGTGATGGAGAAATGATCTGTGATGAAGAAGGTATCGAGGTTATAGCGCGAATCTTGGTGTAACGCTGGCGCCCCGCCCTGTAAGTCACCAATCTTCATCTGATTGGCTTGTTGCAGACCGGCAAAATACAACACCACAGTGGCAATAATCACCACCACAGCGTATTTAGGCGTCGCGAAACGTGCTAAGAAACGCCAAATCGCTTCAGTGCGGACTTCTTCAGCCGTCGGCTCTGCGGTTTTATTGACTTTGATTTCGGTAAAAGAAATCACCAAAGGCAACAGGATAAGGTTAGTGAAAATGATCACGCCCACACCGAGTGACGCCGAAATCGCAAGCTCGCGAATAATTCCGATATCAATCGACAACAGGGTAATAAAACCAACAGTATCAGACAGTAACGCGACACCGCCCGGTACTAATAAACTGCGAAATGCCGAAGCCGCCGCCGCTTTGGTGGTTTGTCCGTCCATCACGCGGCGCCTTACCGCGTTGATCATCTGCACCCCGTGGCTGACCCCGATGGCAAATACCAAAAACGGCACCAGAATCGACATGGGATCAAGACCAAAACCAATCACAGTCAATAAACCAAGCTGCCAAACCACAGCGGTTAAACTGCAGACGAGGGGTAAAACGGTCAGAATGATCGATTTAGAGAAGAGGTAAACCATGACGGCGGTGATTAAAATTGCGATCACAAAGAACAGTAATACACCCTTAGCACCATCGGCCACATCCCCGGCCATTTTGGCGAAACCTATGATGTGAATTTTAACCTTGTCAGTTTCAAACTTGCCCCTAAGCTCATTTTCGAGCTGCGCCGCAAAGGCAATGGTATCTAAGGGTTTACCTGTTTGTGGGTCAAAGTCCATTAACTGCGCCGACACCATGGCCGCACTGTAATCGTTGGCAATTAATCGGCCAACGATGCCCGCTTTTTCAATATTATCGCGCACGGTTTCGAGCCCAGATACTGAGGTCGAAAAATCCGCAGGAATAACGGGCCCGCCAGCAAAACCATCTTCAACGACTTCGGTAAAACGAGTGGAAGGCGAAAAAATCGATTTCACCTGCGCGCGATCAACCCCAGGTATAAAAAACAGCTGATCGTGCACATTTTTTAAGGTATCAAAATAGTTCGCATTAAAAATATTGCCGCTGGTGTCTTCCACCGCCACCATGATGCTGTTGGCGCCACCAAAATCTTTTTGGTGTTTCAGGTAGGTCTGCATATAACTGTGATGCAGTGGAATATTTTTGATGAAGGCCGCATCCATTTTGAGTTGACTGGCTTGAAAGCCTAAAAACAACGTCAAAAACACAAAAATGCCGACGACCCACGCACGATTGCGAAATAAAAATGACTCAAATCCGTTGACCAGTTTTTCTAACATCTTCTCGGCCCTGTTATTGTAGTTTTAAAATTTTATGGCTTAAGAATAAACAGCCCTTGGCTGCCGGATAACCACATATTCCCTTGATTATCCTTCGCAATAGAGACTAAGTTTTCCCCTTGGCGACGAGTGACAATACTGCTGGTATCATCCCCATTGAGCTTAATCACTATCCCTGCATTGCCCACGAGATAAACCGCATCGTCCGATACTGACATCGCCCCATTGATTGAAGATTGCACTGGAAGTTCGATTTCATTCCACTGGCTTAAACTCACGTCAGCTTTGAATATATGACCGCGAAGGCCCATCACATACACGGCATCTCTCGTTTCAATGGCATTAAACATAGAGCCATCGTAATCAAAACTGGTACGCGCAAACGTTTGGCCTTGATCGCTTGAAACGGCCACTAGACCTAACTCGCCGACCAGTAATAAACGTCCGTCAGTCAAGGTTAAAATACGATTAAAGTGCGGCAATAATGAAGCGCGTGCGCTCACATAGGCTGATTGATCGCTGCCTTTCAACTCCGCTAAATAGGACACATCTTCTTCGGCTAACAGCTCCTCATGGAACTCGTCGCTCCAATGGGCACCACCATCATTAGTACGATAAAACAAACCGTAAGCCCCAATGGCGAACCCCTTGTTTTCATCTAAAAAGACCACATCAAGGAATGGCTTTTCAATCTCGGGCGAATGCATCTGCTGCTGCCAAGTTTGACCGCCATCCTGAGTATGTAAAATGGTCGCATCATGGCCCACGGCCCAGCCGAGTTTGTCATTAAGGAAAAACACTTTGGTCAGCTGCGAGCTCACGGGTGTCGCCACTTGATGCCAACTGCCGTCATAAACCAGAACATGACCGCGTTCACCCACAGCCACTAACCCTTTGCCCACGTTGGCAATATCTAAAATCAGGGATGAAGCCGCAAGTGGTTGAATTTGAGAAAAAATCGGATCAGAGGGGGTTGCAGATAACGTAGAAGGGAAAAAAGCGCCACCGAAACTTAATGCAGCAACACACTGAAGGATGCGAAACGACATACAAACTTCCTTAAACTAATGAGGGGCGCAGAGCGCCCCTTTATTTGTGGCGTATTAACGGATACCTTCGCGACGCAATGCATCGGGGGTAAAGTTAGCTTCAGTCAGTTTGGCATCGAAGTTATACATACCACTTTGGTTGTCTAAACCCATGGCGAGATAACGACGGGATTGCAAATCATGGAAGACTTCCAGCGTGTCCCATTGAGTTGGCACTTCGTAGTAGTTCAAGCCATGTGCAACAGCCACACGATACAGCTGATCACGGTTATCGTAGAGATCGGCTATCGACACTTGCCATGAATCTTCGTCAAGGTACATATCGCGCACTTTGTAAATGTGGCGCATACCGTCTTTCAACGTCGCCTTCACTTGCCATACGCGGTGTTTTTCCCAACGAACATACTCAGGATTAACATGCCCAGGTTTTAAGATTTGGTCATATTTCAGCTTGTCTGAGTGCAGTTTGTAATCGTTGTACGGAATGTAAATTTCTTTCTTGCCAACCAGTTCCCAGTTATAACGCACTGGAGAGCCGTTAAACATGTCGAAATCATCCGTCGTACGCAGACCGTCAGACACTGTACCCGGTGTATCGAAAGCGACGTTTGGCGCTTTACGGACACGACGTTGTCCTGTGTTATAGGTCCAAGCTTGACGTGGCAACGCCTCTTGATCCATGGTCTCTTTCACCAATAACGCAGTTCCCGCTAAACGGGCTGGTTGAGTCACCACTTGCTTAAAGTAGAACAACGTATTGCTGGCTTTAAGCAGATCTAAGGTCATTTCTGGACGAGAATATTCGAAGCGAATTTCCTCTGAGGTTTCCACTAAGCTATAGCTACCATCGGCCGTTGGTGCAGCTTGGCTACGGGAAGTCTCAATATCAACCCCGCGAAAACGCAAAATGTGGTTCCAAATCGCTTCTAACCCATTTGCTGGGATCGGGAATGGAATACCAATAGCAGCGCCAGAAATACCATTGCCCTGTGCAATCAATTCTGCACGTGTCGCGTTAGCTTTGGTCGCATCATAGACAAACTGCGGCACTGATGCGCTACGGCGAGTCTTATACACATTCATCTTGTAAGTATCAGGATAAAGTTCGAACAACTTCATCTGACCCGGCGTTAAAAAGTCTTTATATTGCGCTTTGTTAGCATTGGTAATGGTGAATTCAATCTTATCCTCAGGGAAAGGATCTGGGTGATGCATCCCTTTGGTATAACCCGCCACAGGCTTAGTGATACCACCATCCCAAGCAGGAATAGAACCGTCAGCATTACCTGCTTTTTCAGCACCTAAAGGGGTGAGCTCATTGCCAAGTTTAGCCGCGTCAGCCTCTGATACCTTAGCCATAGCGACTGGCGCTACGAGTGCGAACATCACTGCACTCGCCAATATCGTCAGTTTCTTCATTGTTTGAGTCCTTTTAGATCGAATACTTGATATTGAATGAAACATAATCACGATCTGCCATCGCATTCGTCGTACCGACACCGCCAAAGAAATTGTTATAGGAGATATCTGCACCCCAACGGTTTTGATAGTCGAAGTTAACGCCTAGCGCGACAGACTTGCGTCCTTCCGTGAACAGGAACATAGGATCCGGAGTAATACCGTCAACGTCATGGGAGAAAATGACCCGTGGCGACATATTGACCCCAGAAAAGACGTTGTTGAAATCCGCTTTTGCCACTAAACGGTAGCCCCAAGCAAAGTCAGTTGGGAACGGGTTAGTTTCAGGACCATTGTGCAAGGCTTGAATGATGCCAGGCATATCTGGGTTGCCGCCAGAACGTGACGTACCGGGACCATTGAGACGTAGCTCATCGAAACCTGGCATATCGTGGATCCACACACCACCCACTTCGGCCAACATAGTTAAGTTATCTAAACCTAAGGTTGGGCCAAATAGATGGGTGAAAGTCATCTGCGCCTGTGTGGTATCCACGCGAATAAAGCCATCCACGGTTTCACCCGGTTGAACGTCTTTAATCTGTGAAATACCATCAAGATCGGGACGAAGCCCCGCATTGGCTAACTGTTGTGGCATACCGGCGAACAGCAATTCAACGTCATCAATCTGCAGTGGCTCATCTTGACGATGGGCAATCTCACCCGCGACAGACGTATCACCAATCAAGGTGTTGAAGCTGAAACCGTAGAGTTTAATATCTTCGGGATAAACGATTTGCGCCTTAGAGAAGCTCTTCAGGCTAAGCAGCAGTTCACGGTTGATGTTGCCCGAGTTTTGGCCTACCGTCGCCAAATCAGATAACAATGCACCTGTGCTAAAGTCGGCAGCAGTACCACTGATAAGTGGACGACGACTATGGTAATTCATGAAATAGAAACCAAACTCGGTTTCACCTAGCTCAGGCGCGTAATAACCCAGCTTGATACCGTATTGGCCATCATTGCTTGGTTCTTCTTCATCCTGCACTAGCGTCACTTTCGTTGGGTAGGCTAAAGCCATAGAAACCAATTGCTGCGTCGGAATAGATTGGCCGCTGGCGATCATGCCCGCTAAACGCTCATATTCTTGCATCACAAAATCTAAGTTGATGTCAGGGTTAGCGTTAAAACCAAGCTGAGCGTTTTGAGCATAACCACCAAAACCGGCAAAATCGTTAGTCGCAAAAATGGAGCCCGGAGTTGGGACCCAAATAGGTTGCCAATCATATTGATAGAACGCTTCAACCGTTAACGAATCTGTCAGGCCAAGGGATGCCCACACCATACCTTGCGGTCTAAACGCTTCTTTTAACTCAGCACCAGGTGCGTTAAGAATGTTCAAATCCACGGCGTTGATTTCACTGATCCCATGGGCAATCAGCGTACTTTCACCCCATGACACCACTTGGTTACCAACACGAATAGATAATGGATTCGCACCCTCATTCAAATCGAAGTTGGCATAGACAAACGCATCTAATAAACGGATATCTTTACATTGTACTTCTGAAGCGCGGCTATCTTCGCAAGGGTCAAATTCTTTACCCGTGATCGGATCGTTGTAGTCATAATTGCCATCGTTCAGTTTACGATCATAAAAATACATACCGCGGGCGAACAAACCGTAGTTCTTGTATTTCAAAGATAATTCATGCAAACCTTTGACGATCTCAGACGTAGTATCGCCTTGAGAATAAAGTAAGTTACTTAAGTCATTGTTGCTGGAATACGACCCGGGCTGGGCCCAAATCTCAGCTGAAGTATATTTTGTATTACCAAATGCGCTGTAATTAGACCAATCGAATTGGGGTTGATTCACCTTACCAATTTGACCTTCCCAATCGCGCGCGCCAACACGCCAGCTCGCACCAGCAGTCCAAGTTGAGTCAAATGTCCCCTCAACCTCTCCCCAATCAAAAGATATTGCATTAACGCTTGGGATCATTAACAAACTCAATGCCGACGCCACCCCCAAAGCAAGCGCCGATTTGTTAAAACTATTTTTAACAATTTTCATTTTAGCTCTCCGTACCCTGCAGGATTCTTTGTTTTAGGAATTACAACCAACATCTTGTTAGCTCACAGGTAACATCATTGTTACAGCAATTAATCCCCTTGGGCAAGGCGCAGTTAGAGAAAATTTTCTAAAGAATTAAGCATGTAGGTACATTTTTGCCAGCAGTTGAAAAGGTGGGATTTAAATTAGAGAAAAGCGGGAGAGAAATGAAGCGGAAAAAGATATCAAAAAATCATATAATTCATTAACATATTTAAAAACTAAATATCACAAACCGAGCCTGATAATCAGCCGACCGTTTAAAGTAATTACTCTAAGCACGAATAAACAAATTCAGGCTAGACTCGATTTAATGAAACAAATTGTCCCTTGTCATCTAAAACCAATTTGAAATAGCCTTGAATGCCATTTTCGGTCAAAAAACGTCTGAAATGACGGCCATTAATCCACAAAATACGTCCTTGCGTTTCGCGGACTTCAATTTTATCAGCAAGCCCTTGATAGTAAGGTAAGAAATCTCGATAACTGATCGTTAGTTTGAAATACAATTCCATAATATCAGGGCGGCATCGATTGCCGCCCTCCTCCTACAAACCGCTATTTTGCCAATGCCTTAGAGACTTTTTCGTACATATCCTTAGATAAGTCAGGTAAAGCCAAAAGTTGCCCTAAACAGGCTTTTATTAAGGTTTGACGGCCTAAGTCGAATTTATGGAACTGGATCAATGGCGTCACCATGCGCGCCGCGACCTGCGGATTGAGCTTATTAAGGGTAATTAAGCATTCGGTTAAGAAGGCATAACCCTTACCGTCTTGACGGTGGAATTGGTAAATATTCCCCGCCGCAAAACTGCCCACTAACGCGCGCACTCGGTTTGGATTACTCATACTAAAACGCTTGTGCTGCTGTAATTGACGCAGACGTTCAATCACATCTTCTGCATTACGAGTCGCTTGCAACATAAACCATTTATCCATTACCAATGGCGTGTCCTGCCAACGCAGCTCAAATGCGGTCATCAACTCATCGCGACAAGGCAAATCACCCACGTTCGCCGCAGTCAGTGCGCCGAGGGAATCAGTCATATTGCTGACTTTATCAAACTGAGCAATCACTAACGCTTCAGCCTCATCCGACACTCTTGCTAACCACGTTAAACACTGATTTTTAAGCGCTCTTGCCTGCGTGCTATCGACAGGTACCAAAGAGCGATAGAGCGCGATCAATTCATCTTCAGAGTGTGAAGCAAGCTCTGTTAACACAAATTCACGGGCTAAGGCTAACGCATCGAGATCAACGCTGTCAGTTTGCTCAATCAAAGCAGATGCCGTAGGTATGGCTAAGATTTCGGCAATCAATGCTGGGTCAAGTTCAGTGTCTAACAACACGCCTTTAAAACTATCGCGCACGCGGGGATCGAGTGTCATGGCTTGTTGCTGCTGTAAACTCGCAACATTCTGCCAAATCGCTTGGCTCACTAAGGTCACTGAGGCTTCCCATCGCGCCACTTCGCTGCTGGCAAAACGCATCAAGTGAACCAGTTGATCCACATTGAATCGATATTGCAATTTAACGGGCGCGGAGAAGTTTTGTAGTAACGAAGCCACCGGTTTATGACTTAATCCCTCAAAACTAAACACTTGTTCAGCCTGAGTAAAGTCGAGAACTTCATTCACTAAAGAGTGGCCCTTGGCATCTAAGAGTTCGATGCTGAACGGGATATGCAAGGGGGATGCACAGTTCGCTAAACTTTGTTTAAGGGTTAATTGGTAAATGCCCGTTAGCGCATCGAAACTGTCCATCGCAGTCACAATCGGCGTGCCCGCTTGGCTATACCATAAACGGAATTGGGTTAAATCCACGCCACTGGCATCTTCCATTGCCGCCACAAAATCATCGCAGGTGACCGCTTGGCCATCGTGGCGATTAAAATACAGTTTCATCCCCGCTTGAAACTTTTCTTCGCCGAGCAAAGTGTGCATCATGCGGATCACTTCAGCGCCCTTGTTATACACAGTGACTGTATAGAAATTATTCATCTCAATCACAGATTCTGGACGAATGGGATGGGACATTGGGCCAGAATCTTCGGCAAATTGCTGATTCTTGATCACTTTGATTGCGTGAATTCGATTCACAGCGCGTGAGCCTAAATCGGAGCTGAATTCTTGATCGCGAAAAACCGTTAAGCCTTCTTTTAAACTTAGCTGGAACCAATCACGGCACGTCACGCGGTTTCCGGTCCAATTATGGAAATACTCATGGCCTACCACCGATTCAATACCGTGATAATCCTCGTCGGTAGCCGTTAACGTATCTGCAAGCACATATTTAGTGTTGAAGATATTTAAGCCTTTGTTTTCCATCGCTCCCATATTGAAAAAGTCGACGGCAACTATCATGTAAATATCTAAATCGTACTCGAGGTCAAAACGACTCTCATCCCATGCCATGGATTTTTTCAGCGATGCCATCGCATGGCGTGCTTTATGTAAATTACCTTTATCGACGAACACTTGCAGGATCACTTTACGGCGACTGCGGGTAATGAACTCATCTTGCAACAGATCAAAATCGCCAGCGACTAAGGCAAACAAGTAAGCCGGTTTTGGAAACGGATCTTGCCAGCAAACATAATGGCGACCGCCCTCTAATTCGCCTTGATCAATCAAATTCCCGTTACTCAGTAAAAACGGGAATGCGGCTCTATCGGCTTCGATGCGCACAGTATATTTGGCTAATACATCGGGACGGTCGAGGAAATAAGTGATCCGTCTAAAGCCCTCAGCCTCACATTGCGTGCAGTAGGCACCATCGGACATATACAGGCCTTCAAGGCTCGAATTGGCCTCGGGTTCGAGCTTAGTGACGATGTTCAGCTCAAACTCATCAAGCGCCGTTTCTAAGACTAATTGACCCGCGCTAACATGGTAAGGCACTGCTTCACCGTCAACCGTCAACGAGACGACAGTTAAGTCTTCGCCATCCAATACTAAAGCTTGGGCATGCTTAGAAGCGCGTTTTACCCGACTTATCGCCTCCACATGAGTCTCATTGCCCGCCAGATTAAAGGCTAAGTCGATCGTGTCTATCGTGAAGAGTGGCGCTTGATAATCTTTTAAGTATTTTGCTTGAGCTTGTGTCATTTCGATCCCTTTAACGCTGATCTAAATAAGAAAAAACGCGCCATAAGCGCGTTTTGATATTGGATAAATCGACTCGACTAGCGCCTACTTAGCACTAGTTTTAGCCAGTTTTTGCGCATCAGCCATATCTAAAGTGATATAAGCCGTTTCATCTAAAAATGCGTCTGGCAATTCGGCGTCGTCTTTAATGTCTTCCATGGATTTAACCGATGCTAAACCATTGGCGACTCGGCGCTCGTTCGTTCTATCGAGGACTTTCTTCTCATCGGCTTCGCGGGAGGCAATGCGCTCACTTTCAACCAGAGAAACTGTCTTCTCTTTGTGGTGCTTTTTAAAGTCGGCAATATCTTGATTGATATAAGCAAACTCTACACTGCTTTTGATGCGGTTAAGGTGCTTGGCCTCAAGGCTAGTCACTAACTCAGGCGTCACATCATTGAGCGTGCCATATTGTGCCATTGGCACTTTATCCCAAGGCAAGGCATTTTTCTCTTCAGCTTCGCCGTACTCACCTGGCTCTAACGCACTTGGGTAAGCAATGTTTGGTGTCACACCTTTAAGCTGAGTGCTGCCGCCATTGATCCGATAGAACTTTTGAATCGTGTATTGCACATGACCAATTGGCTTTTCATACATGTCGTAGATACGGCCTAAGCTCTTATGCTGCTGCACTGTACCTTTACCAAAGCTAGATTCACCAACAATCAGCGCGCGGTCATAATCTTGCAATGCGGCAGCAAAAATCTCAGAGGCTGAAGCACTGTAACGGTCAACCATCACAGTCAACGGGCCCGCATAACTGGTTTTGCCATCGTTATCACGGTGCGCAGACACACGGCCATCAGCATCACGAATTTGCACCACAGGGCCCATATCGATAAAGAGTCCCGTCAGCAACACGGCTTCTGTTAATGCACCACCACCGTTACCTCTAAGGTCGATGACTATGCCTTCAACTTTGGCTTCGTTTAACTTCACTAGCTCTTTTTCAACGTCCTGTGACAGGTTCATGTAGAAACCAGGAATATGGATCACGCCGACTTTGCGATTAGCGTACTCGCCGTCTTTAGGTTCAATCACCTTAGAGGTTGCCGCTCTGTCTTCAAGACGAATTTTATCGCGTACTAAGGTAACGTCGAATGGCTTAGCATTCGAACCGCCTTTCTTCGGTAAAATTTGCAGTACGACTTTACTGCCCTTAGGCCCCTTTATCAGATCAACCACGTCGTCTAAACGCCAGCCGATCACATCAACAATTTCACCGCCTTCTTGACCGACGCCGACAATCTTGTCTTCCGGCGACAGTTTTTCGCTGCCAGCCGCAGGGCCGCCAGCAATTAAGCTTTTAATAACAGTGTAATCGTCTTCAAGTTGCAGTTGAGCACCAATCCCTTCAAGGCTTAAATTCATTTCCATTTGGAAACGTTCAGCATTGCGTGGTGACAGGTAACTCGTATGCGGCTCAATGCTGCGTGAGAAGGCATTCATCACGCCTTGGAACACGTCTTCACTGTTGGTTTGAGTCAAACGTTTGATGGCGTTGTTGTAACGCTTTTGCAGGATCTCAACAATCTCAGGCCATTTTTTACCTGTGAGTTTTAGATTTAGCGCATCGTATTTAACACGTTGACGCCATAACTCGTTGATCTCGGATTGATCTTTTGGCCATGCCGCATCGTCACGGTCGTACTCATAGGCATCGCCAGGGGCGGAGAAGTCCATCTCTTTATCCAGTAGGGATAAAGCATAGACAAAGCCTTCATAACGACGCTTTTGGACGATATCAAACATTTTATAGGCAGGCTCAAGTTCACCAGAACTGAGCATGTCATCGAATTGGGTAGCATAAGGTTTAAAACTATCGACATCCGCTTGGGTTAACACATTGCGGCGATAGTCTAACTGCTGTAGATAACGGTCAAAAATTTGCGTAGAAAAGGCATCATCAAGATTAAATCTATGATAGTGCGAACGAGTGTATAAGTCCGTTACCCTTTTGCTCGCGACCTTATGTTGCGCTTCCTGCTTGAGAGTGGGTAACTCGCTGATTTGAATCGTGGGTGGTACGGCCCAAGCCGAGAATCCGACAAAAACAGTGGCGATCGAGGTAGCCAAAGTGAGTTTTCGCATCAACAAGTTACTCCGTTTTAAAAAATGATTACAGCAGGATATGTTCTGCTCTAACTTTAATCGTTAGGCCACTATCAAGCTGAACATGAATATCTTCCTTGTTAATATCAGTAATCACACCGGCTACGGGTGTCATACCTAACTTAACATTGACGCGTTGTTTTTTCGTTAAATCAGTCAATTGTGCTTGGACATAATTTACGACTGGCGCTGCAGCTTTAGGCGCAGGCTTAGCAGGACGCTCAGTTTTAGCACGTTGAGGAACAGCCACCTTTTTAGGTGCTTTCTTCGCCGCAGGCTTAGGTGCGAGTGCTGCACGTTTCGCTTTCGCTTTATCCTGACTCTCTTTCAACATGGCTTGAGCATGGTCAATGTGCTCTTGCTCTAACTCGCCGCAAGGTTCGCCATCCAGATTAACGCGTTGTGCGCCCGCTTTAACGCACTTTAAATAGCGCCAGCTGCTGGTGTAACGTCTTAAGGCAACTCTGAGCTGAGTTTTACTGACTTTAGAATCATCAGCCAACCTTTCAGCCAAATCTTGAAACAATCCGATTTTTAATGGCTTAGTTTCACCTTCAGCAATAAAGCACAAAGGAAATGTTTCATACAAATACGCCAAAATTGCATTGGTGTCGGTCAACTTTTCTGTTGATTCCATCATTACTTCCACAGTCAAAAAGGGACATCGATTCGAGGTGATATATATATCAGCTTCTTACGTGTCGTTTATCTTCGTTAAACTCAATATTGAGTCAACGTACAAATTAGCATCCTAGCCGCGTTTACTAAAGTTAAAAAAAATATACCTTAACAAATTTTTACAGCTCAAAACACTAAGCTTATTCATTGCATGCCAATCAAACCAGCTTAATGCGTGCAGGCGCATATTATAAGGCGCACGCCACCGATTGCGACTATGAATTATGCGTTATTGTACGCAAATTAATC
Organism: Shewanella sp. SP2S2-6; assembly: GCF_031931965.1. NCBI lineage: Bacteria > Pseudomonadati > Pseudomonadota > Gammaproteobacteria > Alteromonadales > Shewanellaceae > Shewanella > Shewanella sp. SP2S2-6. The sequence goes on from NZ_JAUOEQ010000006.1 coordinate 52,680, forward strand.
AAATAGGCAGTTTTCAAAACTTTTAACCAGTAATTCCAGCCCCTTTTGGTCTTCTTCATCGAAACGATCGAAGATTGGGCTGTCAATATCGAGCACGGCAACCACGTTACCTTGGGCACGAACTGGCACAACGATTTCAGAATTACTGGCAGAATCACAGGCAATATGGCCATCAAATTGATGAACATCGGCCACTCGCTGGGTTTGATTGGTGAATGCCGCCGTACCACACACGCCTTTTCCTAGCGGAATGCGTGTACAAGCCAGTTTACCTTGAAACGGGCCAAGTACCAGTTGTTCGCCACGCATAACGTAGAATCCCACCCAGTTCAGCTCAGTCAAATTATCATTGAGTAAGGCTGAAAAATTCGCCATTGCCGCAACAAGGTCATCTTCCCCTTCCAACAAGGCCAAGGCTTGACGGTTAAGTGACTCATAAAATTTCGATTTCATTACATTTCCTAACAATTTTATTCTGCTGCTTCGGTCTTTTTAGCCGCTTTTTTCGCAGCAGGTGGATTCGTTGGCGTACTATTAACCTGAACGACACCTTTAAGCAAGTTCGTCAGCTCATCTTTATTGTTAGCAAAATAGAATGCGAGCTTTTCGCCCACGCTTTCATCTATACCTAAATCAGCTTTTTGAATGAAGGGGATAAGGTTATCGGCGATATCGAGCATCTTATCGTAGGCATCAGCCTCCTTCTTAGATGTGAATGTCATCTTTTCAACCCCTTCTCTGACCACGACAAACTGTGTTATTACTGCCATGACTGCCCTCGCACTGTTTTTATATACAGTAACTAGAGTGACATAGATTGAACTTGTGATGCAAGTGTTCTGATTAATCTGATATTATTAGCGTACTTTCGTTGCCAAGATTATAAAGCGCTAGACTGTGCAGAACGGCTGATTAGCACTACACTTTGCACCGATCTCGCTGTTATTACTCCTATTTAGGCTAATATATATTTTTATATGCATGAAAACGCAGCAGAAAATTCAGTAATCCTTTGCCGTTCCTGCGATTTAGCAGTCCGCAAACGTGCCTTGCCAAGCGGTGTCAGAGCCCTTTGCCCCCGTTGCAGCACTGCACTTTATGACACTCCTTACTGCTCTGTAAATGGCATGCTCGCCCTATGTATCTCGGCACTAGTATTTTATTTTCCTGCCAATTTTTTACCCGTACTCGAAATTCACTTTTTCGGCAGCATTCGCACCACCACGGTTTTTCAGGGCGCGTTTGCGGTATTTGACCAAGGTTATTGGGTCGTTGGTTTAGCTGTGCTTGCCGCCGCTGTGATTGGTCCAGGCTTATTACTGTTGTCGATACTGACGCAGATTTTGATTGTGAAATGGGGACTGAGTCGTCTTTTTTGGCGTAACTCATTAAAGCAATTATTGAAGTTTCATGGCGTATTGTCGCAGCTCACTATGCTGGAAATTTATGTGATCAGCTTTTTGGTTTCATCGTTCCAGCTTTCTGATTTTTCGGATATTTATTTTGGTATGGGCACATTTTGCTTCAATATGTTGTTTCTCGTGACTTTATTTCTTCAACGAGAGTACGACTTAGAGCACATGTGGACTTTATTGGAAGGTCATCGCTGATATGAAGCAACAAGGTAAAGATATCGGCCTGTGTCTGTGTAAGGTCTGCCGCCAGCTCAATAGTAGTGACCTCAGCCACTGTCAGCGCTGTGAAGCTGAGTTGCAGGTCAGGGACTATTCCAGCCTGCAAAAAAGTTGGGCTTTGTTGATTACCGCTGCCATCTTGCTGGTGCCTGCCAACATTTACCCTATCACTATGCTGACCAACCAAGGGCAAGTGCGGCACGACACCATTTTTTCGGGCATTTTGCATCTAGTGCATTCAGATATGTTGCCCATTGCCGTGATAGTTTTTACTGCCAGTATTTTAGTGCCATGGATTAAAATCATCGGCTTATCCATTTATCTGTGCGCGATCAGCTTTGATATTCCGATTTCAAAAAAGAAATTGATGGTGGGTTTTCACATCATCGAATGGATTGGTCGTTGGTCTATGCTCGATTTATTTGTCATCTCAATCACAGTGGCATTAGTGAATATGGGACAACTACTCGACGCTAAACCCGCGCCTGCAGCGACCGCATTTGCCTTGGTTATTCTGTTAACTCAGTTAGCCGCAAAAGTGTTAGACACTCGTTTACTCTGGGATCGATTGGAACCTCAAGATGACACAAATTGAATCGCCGAAAGTTGTAAAGAAAAAACTCTTTTCGCCCATTTGGCTACTGCCTATTGTCGCGTTGGCATTGGGTGCGTGGCTGGGCATTAAGAGCATTAAAGAATCGGGCGTTGAAATTCAAATTCACTTTCCGAGCGCCACTGGGATTGACGTAGGTAAAACCTTAGTCAAATACCAAGGCTTGACTGTCGGTAAAGTCAAAGACATAGGAATAGATGAAGATCTCAAGGGCGTAAACGTTAAAGTCATGATGGACTACCGTGCTAAGCCTTTCTTAAATAAGGAAACTCTCTTCTGGCTGGTCACCCCTAAGGCCAGTATCACAGGTGTTGAAGGCTTAGATGCGTTGTTTTCGGGTAACTACATCGCGATTCAACCGGGCAAAGGTAATGCGTCAACCTTCTTCGAGGCTGAACGCCAACCGCCGCCGATGCAAATCGGCTCAGAAGGTGTGATGGTCGAACTGACCTCAGACAAACTCGGTTCGTTGGATGTTGGCTCGCCAATATTTTTCCGCCAAATCCCTGTGGGCAGTGTGGTTAGCTATCGTTTAGATGGTAATCAAAGAGTCATCATCAGCGCTTTTATTCAAGAGCAATACGCGCGATTAGTGAAGAAAAACTCCCACTTTTGGAATGTCTCCGGCGTCAAAATTGATGCATCACTGACAGGCGTTAAAGTCAGCTCTGAGAGTTTGGCATCCATTCTGGCTGGCGGCGTGAGTTTTAGCTCTGATGATAAAGCGGATATTGCCAAAAACGGTGACATTTTTTCGCTTTATGATTCAGAAACCACAGCCCTTGGCGGCATAGAAATAAACCTGACCATGGCTGATGCTAACGGTGTCGACAAAGGCACTCGTATTGTTTATCGCGGCATCAATATCGGCAGCATTTTAAGCAAGCAACTCACCGCGAATGGCGTAATAGCCGTGGCTAAGTTTGAACCTCAATACGGTTCACTGTTAACTAACGACGGGGTGTTTTGGCTTGAAGGTGCCGATATTTCCCTCTCAGGCATTAAAAATCCAGAGCGTTTACTAACGGGCAGCGTGATTAACTTCCTGCCGGGCATTAATACAAAAACGGCGATGCCAAGCAGTTTTGCCTTACAAGCCAAAGCGCCTGATTTACTGCAATCAAAGAAGCGTTTCTTGACCTTAACCTCAGCCGAAAACATGGGTATTTCAGCGGGCGCTGAAGTTCGCTTTAAGCAAATCCCTATTGGCTCAGTGCTTGCGGTTAAGTTAACCAAAGATTTATCGGCGGTGGAATACCAACTCGAGTTACAACCTGAGTTTGCTAGCCTAATTCGCAGCGACAGCTATTTTGTCCCTGAGTCGGCATTAACAGTAAAAGCATCACTAGACAGCGTTTCAGTCAAAGCAAGGGATTTTACGACGCTCACTCAAGGTGCGGTTAGCTTGATCCAAGGCCACAGCGATACACCACTCGCCGCCAACAGCGCCCTCACCTTGTTTAGCTCAGTGGATGCCGCGACAGCCTTTTATGATCGTCAGCAACAAGTGCATCTAACCTTAATCAGTCAAGATGGCGCAGATGTCAGCCAAGGCTCACCGATTTACTATAAAAAGATGCAAATTGGCACAGTTGACTCAGTGAACTGGCAAAGTAAGACCGAAGACTTTGCTATCAAGCTCGCTATCGACAAACAATTCCAGCCCTTGCTGAAAAAGCCGAATGTGTTCTGGCGTAACAGCGCCGTGGATATTAGCGCCAGTCTTGCGGGCATTGATGTTGCGGTCGCGCCGCTTCAAGGAGCATTAAAGGGCAGCATCAGTCTGGGATTGCTTGATAGCAATGGCAAAGCCAGCAATACAGCTAACTTAAAACTCTATGAGAGCAAGCAGTTGGCATTAACGCAGGCGCAGGCAATTCGCCTCACCTTACCCGCTTCAAGTAAACTGACGGCCAAAGCAGCGATTCGCTATCAAGGTCATCAAGTGGGTGAAGTGTCGCAGGTGAAGCTCAATGCCGATCTCAATACACTCACTGCAACGGCCTATCTCTACGGCGAATACGCCGAACATTTCAGCCGCAGCGACTGTGAATATCATCTAGTGGATGCGCAAATTTCTCTAGCAGGAATTAAAGCACCAGAAACCTTGATCACTGGCCCTTACATCGGTGTGCTACCGGGTACAAGCAGTCAAAAAGCGACCCAGTTTGTTGCCAACCTCGCTGTCAGCAGCTATGCCAACGTTGCCGAAGATGCGCTAAAATTCACCTTAGAAGATAACAACTTAGGCTCGATGAAAGTCGGCACACCTATCTTCTTCCGTGGTATCAAAGTCGGTCAAATCGATGGTTATCACCTGTCGACACAGGGCAATAGCGTGCTGATGCAAGCCCATATTGAGCCGCAGTACAGTCACTTAGTGAATCAAAGCAGTCAGTTCTGGGATGCTTCTGGAATTAAAGTCGATGTTGGCCTCTTTTCAGGTGCGCAAATCGAAGCGGGCTCGCTGGAAACCTTACTCGCTGGCGGTATTAATGTCGCGACTAAGGACACGACTCAAGAGGTTAATCGTTTAGCAGCAGGAACAGTATTAAGATTGCAACACAAAGCCGAAAACGAATGGCAGGAATGGGCACCCGCCCAGTAATTCTTTTCTTCAAAATACTTACACCAACGCACTAATATTAAAGCTCTTAAAAGTCAATCAGGCGCATTATGCGCCTGATTTATTTTTAGCTTCCCTTGCAATTCTATTGAGACATTCTAGGTCGCTCAACACTCTAACCCCTTATCCATAAAACCAATAACAAACGGCAATCGCAGCGCTGATCCCTGCAAAATCCGCGGTTAACCCACAGGCTAAGGCGTGGCGGCCATGGCGAATACCCACAGAGCCAAAATACACGGCGAGTACGTAAAAAGTGGTTTCAGTGCTACCCTGAAAAATCGCCGCTAATCGGCCTGCAAAAGAATCGACGCCGTGATGATCCATGGTCTCGAGCATCATGGCTCTGGCACCTGAGCCACTAAAAGGTTTCATCAGCGCGGTCGGCATAGCATCGACAAAACGCGTATCGAAACCCAATATCCGTACGCCACTGGCAATCAAGTGCAACAGATAATCCAAAGCGCCGGATGCGCGCAGTAAACCTATAGCCAATAACATGGCGAGCAAATAAGGGATCAGCTGGATAGATTGGGCAAAACCCGCCTTCGCCCCTTCAATAAACTCATCATAAACCGCCACCTTACGGATGCCCGCAACAATGACGAAGGTAAACACTAATAACAATAAAATGCCGTTACCCATTGCCGTCGACACTGTGCCAATGGCTTCAGCACTTAAGGTCATCAGATAAAAACCACTCGCCACTAGGCCAGAGAGCATCAAGGCGCCATAACCGAGCACCACAGAGTTTAGTAACGAAATCCGCTGCACTAACGCCACAACCAACAAACCCGCCAGTGTCGAGGCCGAAGTAGCCAGTAAAATCGGCAGGAAAATATCCGCAGGCGCAGCAGCACCTTGCTGGGCACGGTAAAGGAATACCGTCACAGGCACTAAGGTCACAGAGGAAGTATTGAGCACTAAGAATAAGATTTGCGCATTAGTCGCCACAGTTTTTAGTGGATTCAAACTCTGCAAATCATGCATGGCCTTTAAACCAAGCGGCGTGGCGGCATTATCTAAGCCAAAGATATTCGCCGTTAAATTCATTGTGATACTGCCAAAGGCGGGATGGCCCTTGGGCACTTCTGGCATCAAGCGGCGCAGTAAGGGCTCAAAAACAAAGGCAATAGCGCTGACCACTCCGGCCTTCTCGCCCACCTGCATTAACCCCATCCACAGGGAAAGTACACCAATCAGGCCAAGGGAAATTTCGGCGGCAAGCTTAGCGCTCGCAAATAATGCGGCGACCGAAGCCGATAGGACTTCTATGTGCCCATTGAACAGTTGCACCGCTATTGCTAGCAATGCCGTGATAAAAAAAGCTAACCACACGCGATTCAGCACGCTAATCCCCTTATTTTTATTTGTTTTTATTCTATTAGCTCATGGCTACTGAGTGCTAGCTTTATGGCGACTCATTGCAATATTGCGGCAATCGTCTGTGCATAAACCTCAAATCATCATAACGGCTGAGGCACTTGGGATAAAATCTCAGACCCAATAAGGGATTATGATATACTCGCGCCAGTTGATACACAGTCTATTTTCCTATGGTTCAATGAAATCAATGGTTCAATTAAATCAAAATTTTATCGATACAATCACCCAAGAACTCCCCGCCCATTTATCCATGGACGAGTTTATTGCCGCCTGCGACAGGCCGCTTAGACGTTCAATTCGGGTCAATACCTTAAAAATCAGCAGCGACGACTTTAAGACTCTGATGCAACCTAAGGGCTGGACGTTTGATCCTATTCCTTGGTGTGAAGACGGATTTTGGATCAGTTACGATGAAGAAGAACAACTCGGCAATGCCTTAGAGCACATTCAGGGCTTATTCTACATTCAAGAAGCCAGCTCTATGCTGCCGCCGACCGCACTTTTTACGCCTAGTGCATTTACGACTAGTGCAAAGTGGCAGTGCGTACTCGATCTCGCCTCTGCGCCGGGTTCAAAAACCACGCAAATAGCCGCATTGATGCAAAACCAAGGTTTATTGGTGGCGAATGAGTATTCGGCGAGCCGCGTGAAAGTATTGCACGCCAATGTGCTGCGCATGGGCGCAAGTCACTGCGCCCTCACCCATTTCGATGGCCGCGTGTTTGGCGAATACCTGTACGAAAGTTTCGATGCCGTGCTCATTGATGCGCCCTGTGGCGGCGAAGGCACAGTGCGTAAAGACGCCGATGCGTTAAAACATTGGAGCCTTGACGATGTGTTGGCGATTAGCGAAACCCAAAAAGCCTTAATCGAATCGGCGTTTCTCGCCCTGAAACCCGGCGGCAGTTTGGTCTACTCGACCTGCACATTAAACCGCCTCGAAAACCAAGGCGTGTGCGAGTATTTAAAGCAAGTGTACGGCGATGCCGTGCAATTTGAATCCTTAAGTGATTTATTTGATGGCGCTGAGCGAGCCACGACTGCCGAAGGCTTCTTGCATGTCTGGCCGCAGATTTACGACAGTGAAGGTTTCTTTGTCGCTAAATTGACAAAAACTGCCTCTGTGCCGCGGTTACAGCCAGAGCCTAAACTGCAGAAAAACTTCCCCTTCACGCCAGCATCAGCGAAACAAGCACAAGGGATCAAAGACTATTTTCAGCAGGATTTAGGTATCAGCTTACCGGACGAACTCATCATGGTTCGCGATGATGAATTCTGGCTATTTCCGCACGAATTCAACGCTTTTATCGGCCGTATGCGCTTTCAGCGTATTGGCATTAAACTCGCAGATAGCAGTAAGCACGGTTTTAAAGTCCGCCATGAAGCGATTATTGCTTTAGCGGGAAAACAGCTCAGCCCAACCGCAAAAACGGTCGATGTGAGCGATGTTGAAGCCAAAGAGTATTTGATGGGGCGAGATATTCCCTTAGCAACCGCAGGCAAAGCCCAAGGTGAAGTGATCGTCTGTTATGGCGGCGCGCCGTTAGGCATGGCGAAACATTTAGGCAATAAGTTAAAAAACAACCTGCCCAGAGACTTAGTGAAAGATAAAGTGTTATTGCTACCAGAACAGACAAAATCGTTATAGTTCTGCTGTTTTTTAGCGATAAATAACCTAAAGAAGGGGAAGGTGAACGCGACTCTAGGGCAAAAGCTCGACTACACTGAGTCTATTGTAAAGCGCACTGCATGGCGCTTTCACCTGTAGCGCACGGCTCTTCAACGAGCCATTCCCCTAGGCCCAAACAGCTTTCATCGTTTTGGGCCTTTTTTTATGCCAGTGTCTTTATCCCAGTGCCTTTATGCCTGAGTCTTTTTGCCTGAGCCTTTATGTCTCAGTGTTGGCAAGCACGCAATCGCATAACGTGGGTCAAAGCACTTAAAGCTAACGGCCGACTAAACGCGCCGCATCTTTGAATAAATTAAAGAAGTTATTACTGGTGTACTCAGCAAGATCTTCGTAGCGTTCACCTCTAAGCTCGGCCACAAACTGTGCCACATCACGTACATAGGCGGGCTGGTTTTCTTGTCCACGGTGTGGAATAGGCGCCAAATAGGGCGAGTCTGTTTCAACCAACAGGCGATCCTGTGGCACTTTACGGATAACAGTGCGAAGTTCACCGGCATTTTTAAAGGTGACGATACCTGATACTGAAATGTAAAAACCAAGATCAATCGCCGCTTTTGCCATTTCCCAATTCTCGGTAAAGCAATGCAGTACGCCGCCAACTTTATCCGCGTTGCCCTGCTTAAGCATAGTGATCGTGTCTTCACGCGCATCGCGAGTATGGACAATCAAAGGTTTATTCACTTCGACCGCAAGGGCGATCTGCTGCTCAAAACATTGTTGTTGCAGCAATTTAGTTTCGTCGGCATAAAAATAATCTAGGCCAGTTTCACCAATCGCGACCACTTTAGGATCGGTGGCAAAGCGGCGGATTTGCTCAACATCAAGCCCTTCTTTAACGTCTAATGGATGCACGCCCGATGACAAAAATACCTGATCGAAGGCTGCAACTTTATCTCGCATCGATTCAAATCCCTGCTGGCGCACGTTGACGCATAGCATATAGTCCACGCCACGGGCTTTCGCGCTGGCCAGAATATGTTCTAGGGTTTGTTGATCAGGCGCCGCTTTAAGGCGATCGAGATGGCAGTGTGAATCAATAAGCACAGGGATTTCCAAGCTGAATAACAAAAGGACGACAAGGATACCCAGCCAAGGGATCGAGGTCAAATTCCACGGAGGCGAAGTATCAGTTTAGAGTGTGGGCCAATGTTAAAACTAGAACAGTTAAACGAGAGTAACGCTTAAAGCAGAGCGTTTAAACCTAAGTAACATTTAAACCTAAGTAACCTTCAAACCAGAGCAATAATGCGGGCCAACCTACATAGTGCAGGTTAGATCGCCGGAGGCAAGTTCGCGGGACAGTAATTTTTCGATGTGGTGTTTATGGCTATCGGGCTCAGAAACAATTTTAATGCCAATGCCTACAGGACGGCCGCCCGAAGCACCTAAGGGATTGATCCATACCACGACGCCGCGAAATTCATTCGTTATGGTCGCGCCCGGTAAGCGATACGCAATCGTCAGCGGCTGGCCAAGGTAATGCCCTTCACTGGTGGCAATGAATAATCCTGCCGGCTTAATAAAAGGCATATAGGCACGATATAGCTGATGTAAGGTATCAAAATTAACGACGAGATCTACCATGGCATATTACTTATTTGTTATCTCTCTATATTCTAAGACATAACTTTGACACAAGGCCAGATAATTGACGCTCGGCATTGTACTTAAGCTATGACACATTCCCATGATCTTGGCCGCCAAGTTCCCGAGCTGCGCATGGATAAACGCATCTTGGTGGCTATTTTTCAGTAATATCTGCCGTATAAGCAGGTATAAAACCTTAAGAACATCAATTATTTGTTGTTCACTTATAGTTAACAAACTAGCACACAGATGACCAGACGACAAACTTTGGGCCCAATCTTTGCGAAACTGTAACAAGGATTGATAACGGCTCTGTTGACCACCTTCAGATTGCAAGCTCTCTGCCAACTTTAGCGGTCCACCCACCACACTCAAGCACCAAGTGACATCCTCTTGGATATTACATTGCTGCGCTAACCAGTTTTTGATGATCTCTCGACTTGGCACAACGAAGGGAATGCGTTGGCAGCGGCTGCTGACCGTCGCCATTAGACGTGCAGGCGTATCAGACTGCAATATCAGTAAAGTGTCTTTACCCGGCTCCTCAAGGGTTTTAAGGAGTGCGTTGGCGGCAGCGGAGTTAAGTCGCTCGCTATGGTGAATAATCGCCACTCGCATACCGCTTTGCTGGGCAGTAGCAGTAAGACGCGTGCAAAGCTCACGAATTTGATCGACTTTAATTTGATTGCCATCGGCGGCAATATGGTAAAAATCGGGATGATTACCCGCATCAAAGAGCTGACAAGACTTACAAAAACCGCAGGCCCCCGCCGGTGTTGGCTGCAAACACATGGCTGCACGCGCCATGAACACACTCAGCAGCTCACCACCATAGGCAGAATCAATGCCGACAAGTTGCGCATGGGGCATTTTTTGCCGCGTGAGTTGCGCTAAAAATGCCTGTCTTGGCCCTTCGAGCCAAGGCAATTGCGCAGCTGTAAACCCTGACTCGGCTACCATGCCATCGCCTGTAGTACGGCTAAGATATCTTTATGCACTTCGGCCATGGTTTGACTCGCATCGATAACCACTATGCTGTCATCTTCGCTGGCAAGTTTAAGATAAGTCGCGCGAGCCCGTTCAAAGAAATCAATCGCTTGTTGCTCGATTCTATCAAGCTCACCGCGTTTAGCTGCGCGGGTTAGCCCAAGCTTAGGATCTAAATCTAAGTATAAGGTGAGATCGGGTTTAAAGCCTTTTAGGGTGGCAGTGCTCACCGCTTCCACTAACGGCATTAAGCCCCTGCCACCACCTTGATAGGCCAGTGACGATAAATTGTGTCTGTCACCCAATACCCATTGACCCTTTGCAAGCGCGGGCTTAATGACATTAGCAACCAACTGGGCTCTGGCGGCATAGATAAGTAAACACTCGGCTTCGTCGCACAGGGGATCGGTCGAATCGGCAATTTTGACTAAGTCACGGATACGTTCGGCCAGTGGCGTGCCACCTGGCTCACGGGTACAGATTGGCGCTTTACCCGTATGTTTTTCAATAAAGTCGCGAATAAGGTTAATCGCACTCGATTTACCCGCGCCTTCTAAACCTTCAATAACGATAAATTTTGCAAAAACTGACATTGGATTTTCTTTCTCTGCATTTTTACTTTGGTGATTTTTCTGGCGTCGCCGGTTTTTTCTTACGCTGATACACATCTACAGCTTGGTTGTGTGCTTCAAGTGTGCTTGAAAACACATGGGTACCATCGTTGCGTGACACAAAATAGAGATAACTCACACTGGCGGGCTTAGACACGGCCATCAGTGAGGCTTTGCTCGGTGCTGCAATCGGCGTTGGCGGTAATCCAAAAATACGGTAAGTGTTAAAAGGTGTCTCTTCGACTAAATCTTTACGGGTGATATTGCCCTTATAGCGTTCGCCCATGCCATAAATAACCGTCGGGTCGGTTTGCAGACGCATGCCTTGATTAAGACGATTAACGAATACTCCGGCAATTTGGTCGCGCTCATGGGCTTGGCCGGTTTCCTTTTCGACTATCGATGCCAAAATCAGCATTTCATAGGGGGATTTTAACGGCAGATTTGGTGCCCGTTCCGCCCACGCTTTGGCAAGCTCTTGCTCCATCATCTTATAGCTTTGAGTCAGCAGGACTTTAACATCCGCCTCGGCGGTATAATGATAAGTGTCGGGAAAGAATTTACCCTCTGGCAAACCTGAATCATCGCCCTGCGCCATCAACACGGCGGCAAACACCTCTGGTGACATCTGTAAATGCGGCGCACTGGCAAGTTGTTGTTCCCATTCAACGATGGTTTTACCTTCAACTAAGGTCAAACTGAAGGTTTTCACTTTTCCAGCAATCAAATCATTCAGCAAATCGGTAATGGTTTGTGAAGGTGAGATTTCGTAAAGACCCGAGCGGATCTTAGCAAGCTCAGGGCGGAACTTAAGTAACCACTTGAGTTTCCACGTGTCTTGAATCACGCCATCGTCGGCAAGTTGCTGCGAAAGCTGGTTCACGCTGGTACCGCGTTCAACGGTCAGCTCTTTAGGCTCGCTGAGACTCAGCGGCGTTTGACTGTATTCGATAACGGTTTGATAGCCCCAAAAGGCGCCCAAACAGACTAATGTCAGCAAGGTCAACAGGGTTGAACTGGCGATAAGAATGAGTTTTTTCATAGGGTGAGTGAAAGTGTCTGTCTAAGTTGCGCGGTAATCGGAGCTCGGCTGAACTTGAGCGAATCAATCGCCAGCACATCCACAATTCCTAAAACGCTGTTAGTGATAAACGCTGAGTCAAATTCAATTAAACGCTCGGCGCCAACGGGCAAACATTCGATATTCATGTTCTGTTCAAGCAAGGCTATCATAACCTGTTCGCGCATCACACCCGCCACGCCGCACTGGGCTAATGAAGGGGTTATAACGCGATTACCTTTGATAAAAAACACATTCGCCATCGAAGATTCGATCACATTGCCTTCGATATCGTTAACTAACCAGTCATCAAACCCCTGAGGTAAAGGGTGGGATTTTATTAAGACTTGTTCGAGTCGATTTAAATGCTTCATCCCAGCCAACAAGGGCTGCAAACCCAATCGTATCGACGAGGTTTTAAGGCAAATGCCCGCTTGCTGCCACTTTGCATAATGGCTTGGGATAGCATGAACTGAGACGATTTCAGTAGGATTAACCGTTTCTGGTGGTGTGTAACCACGGCCACCGACACCACGGGAAACGATTAACTTAATGCAATGATGTGGATATTCAATGGCTAAGGCATGAAGCTGCTGTTGCAGTGCTTCACTCATTTGCCATTGAAACCCAAGCCTTGCGGCGCCTGCGGTTAAACGAGCTTGATGGGCGTTGAAAAACAAAATCCCCTCAGCGCCTGTCCGCATAGTCGCAAACAGGCCATCACCATAGGCAAGCCCTCGATCGGAAGGGTCGACACTCGCCTGCGATGCGCCATTCACCCAAAACACTTGTGTTAGTCCTGACTGATACGGCTGGCAACCGCTTCTTGCTGATCTTTGTATTTGGCACTTTTACGGGTGTTATAAGGACGTGCAACCGCATGATTGAGGCGTTCAAAGTTAAGCGCGCCTATGGTCATACGTGGACGCAGGGCCAAAGGTAACTTGCCGCTGTTATAGAACTCGAGCACGATTTTACCCTGCCAACCCGGATCGATACGGTGCGCAGTCACGTGCACCATCAGGCCTAAACGCGCCAATGATGAACGACCATCGAGCCAACCGACGATATCGGCGGGCAGCGTCACGCTCTCGTAAGTCACCGACAAGGCCAATTCGCCAGGATGCAGGAAAAACGCTTCGCCATCAGGGATTTCGATAATTTCACTCATCACCCGATCAAGCGCAGCTTGCATCTCGACGCTTGGGCCACTCAAGTCGATATAAGGCGCAGTATGATCTTTAAAGACGCGAAACTGTCCACCTAAGCGCACATCAACACTGACGCCTGAAATAGCTTCTATGCCTGGGCGAGGTTCTATTACGATAGTGCCGTTATCAAGGGCCTGTTCAATTTCGATATCGGTTAAGCGCATCTTGCCTATTACTCCTTGAGTTTTTATGTCGTTATTTTGCCAGTAAATGTTGGATACGAGTTTTTAAAATATCGGTCGCAATACGATTCTTACCGCCGCGGGGAACGATAATATCGGCATATTGTTTCGACGGTTCGATAAACTGTAAGAACATAGGACGCACGGTTTTCTTGTACTGAGAAATCACAGATTCCATCGTACGGCCGCGTTCAGCCACATCACGGGTTAGGCGACGTAGGAAACAAATGTCCAGCGGTGTGTCCATAAACACACTCGCGTCCATCAGCGCACGTAATTTAGGATCGGTCAGCAGTAAGATACCTTCTAAAATGATCACCTTTTTCGGTGTCATCGTCAGGGTTTCTGCTATACGAGTGTGTTCTGTGTAGCTATAACAAGGGATATCAACAGCTTCGCCAGACTTGAGCAACTGTAAATGGGTGCACAACAGTTGATGGTCCAACGCTTTTGGATGATCGTAATTCGTTAATACCCGTTCATCCATGGATAAATGACTCTGATCGCGATAGTACGCGTCTTCATTAATTACCCCAATTTGATCTGTGCCTAAATCGCGGCGTAATTCGTCAAAAATCGTTTTGGCAATTAAACTTTTGCCCGATGCTGACGCGCCAGCAATTGCAATAATGACACACTGCTGAGAATTCATACCCTTAAACCTTACTCGTCATCTGAAACACTAATAGAAACTGTTTTCTGGCTTTGCTTTAAAGCCAATTCTGCGCCCACTTTACGGGCAATTTCCCGATAAAGTGCCGCGACTTCACTGTCTGGATCGGCAACGACCGTCGGCGCACCGTTATCCATGGCTTCACGGATATTAATGTGCAGCGGTAAGGCGCCTAACAGTGGAACTTGATAACGCTCGGCGATTTTACTGCCACCGTGTGTTCCAAATGGATGTTCTTTATGGCCACACTCGGGACATAAATGGAAACTCATGTTTTCGACGATACCCAGCACAGGAATGTTCACTTTCTGGAACATATTGATGCCCTTCTTGGCATCGGCCAGCGCGATATCCTGCGGCGTAGTGACGATAACAGCGCCGCTCACCGGCACTTTTTGCGACAGGGTTAATTGAATATCACCCGTGCCAGGCGGCATATCGACGACTAAATAATCCAGCTCTGGCCATTGGGTTTCATTGAGCAGTTGCGCTAAGGCGCCCGCTGCCATTGGGCCACGCCACACGGCGGCTTCATCACCGCTGAGCATAAACCCAATCGATTGCGCGGCAATGCCATGGGCACTGGCGGCGGTCATATGTTTGCCATCGGGGGAAAGCGGTCTGAAATTAGGAATACCTAGCATCATAGGCACTGACGGGCCGTAAATATCCGCATCGAGAATACCCACCTGCGCGCCTTCAGCCGCTAAGGCCAAGGCTAAGTTCACCGCTGTGGTTGATTTACCCACGCCGCCCTTACCTGAGGCAACGGCAATCACTTGCTTCACATTGGCAATCGGTGCGATAGAAGATAACGCTGAATAGGCTTTAGGTTGAAAATCGATTTCACATTCGACTTCATCGATAGCATCTAGCACGGCCAACTTGTTGGTCAACGCCATCACAGTGTCGCGATACTGGGTCATGCAAGGGTATGGATAGACTAAGCCAAGCTGCAAACGCTTACCTTCCAACGCCAGTTTATTTACGCATCCTGCGCTCACTAACCCTTTCGCGAGATACGGGTCAACAAATGAATCGAGAATAGCCAGAACTGGCCCGAGAAGATCGTCATTTAGACGATAATCAGTTTGAGTTGAAGACAAAAGAATTACCCCCACCAATAAATTTGCCCAAGTGTACCAGATAATGCAGAAAACATTAGCGCAGATTTAGCTCAATCGGCTCAGCTTTTGATGAAAATCATCCTGTAATCGGTTAGTATCTCTACCAATATTTTTGGCCCACCACGATATTTGAGACAAGATGGCAACTTCACAACGTAAAATTCTCGTGACCAGCGCACTTCCCTACGCAAACGGACCGATACATTTAGGTCACATGTTGGAATACATTCAGACAGATATCTGGTCGCGTTATCAAAAACTTCGTGGACATGAGTGCCACTATATTTGTGCCGATGACGCCCATGGCACGCCGATCATGCTTAAAGCGCAGCAATTAGGCATAGCGCCTGAAGATATGATCGCCCAAGTGAACAAAGAACATCAGCAGGATTTTGCCGATTTTAATGTCGCCTTCGATAACTATCACAGCACTCACAGCGAAGAAAACCGCCTTATGGCGAGCGATATTTATCTCAAGCTAAGGGACAACGGCTATATCAAAAGCAAGAGCATTTCTCAGTTATTCGATCCTGAGAAATCCATGTTCCTGCCCGACCGCTTCGTAAAAGGTACTTGCCCTAAGTGTAAGTCGCCTGATCAATATGGCGATAACTGTGATTCTTGCGGCGCGACTTATAGTCCAACTGAACTGATCAATCCAAAATCAGCGGTATCGGGTGCAACGCCAGTGATGAAAGACACTGAGCACTTTTTCTTCGACCTGCCCGCCTTCGAAGGCATGCTAAAAGAGTGGACTCGCTCTGGCGCCCTACAAGTCGAAATGGCCAATAAACTCGACGAATGGTTTGAGCAAGGTCTGCAGCAATGGGATATCACCCGTGATGCACCGTATTTTGGTTTTGAAATTCCCGATGCACCGGGCAAGTATTTCTATGTTTGGCTAGATGCGCCTATCGGTTATATGGGGTCATTCAAAAACCTGTGTGCAAAACGTCCTGAACTGAGCTTCGATGAGTTCTGGGGCAAAGATTCTACCGCCGAGGTTTACCACTTCATCGGTAAAGACATCGTTTACTTCCATAGCCTCTTCTGGCCAGCCATGCTGCACGGCTCAGGTTATCGTCAGCCAAACAGCGTCTATGCCCACGGTTATGTGACGGTCAACGGCGCAAAAATGTCTAAATCGAAAGGCACCTTCATTAAGGCGCGTACCTATTTAGATCATTTAGATCCTGAATATTTACGTTACTACTACGCCGCCAAACTCAGCAGCCGTATCGACGATTTAGATTTAAATCTGGAAGATTTCGCCCAGCGCGTGAACTCAGATTTAGTCGGTAAACTAGTGAACTTAGCCTCGCGTACAGCAGGTTTTATCACTAAACGCTTCGATGGCAAGCTCGCGAAAATTGCTGATACTACGCTGACCGAAGCGTTTTTAGCCAAGCAAGACGTGATTGCCGATTTTTACGAGTCGCGCGAATACGGTAAAGCGATGCGCGAAATCATGGCATTAGCGGACATCGCTAACGGGTTTGTGGCCGATGCTGCACCTTGGCAAATGGTAAAACATGACGACCAACAGGAAGAAGCCCATCAAGTGTGTTCAAACGCCTTGAATCTGTTCCGTATTCTCGTGACGTATCTAAAACCTGTATTGCCACGTTTAGCCCAAGATGTGGAAGCCTTCTTCCAATTGCCACTCACTTGGGATGCATTGAGCCAAGATTTAGCGGGTCATGAAATCGCCCCATTCAAGGCAATGATGCAACGTGTTGAGCTGGATAAAGTCAATGCTATGGTTGCTGATTCCAAGGATAACCTGCAAGTCACGGCGGATGCACCAAAGACGGCAGCGCCTGAAAAAACCGCTAAAGCTTCATCGGTAAGCAGTGAACCGCTGGTTGACGATCCGATCAGTGAGACCATCAACTTTGATGATTTTGCGAAAATCGACCTGCGTATCGCTCGCATCGTCAAAGCAGAGCATGTTGCTGACGCTGACAAGTTACTCAAGTTACAACTCGACATCGGTGGTGAAACGCGCCAAGTGTTTGCCGGGATCAAATCGGCCTATTCGCCAGAAGATCTCGAAGGCAAGTTGACTGTGATGGTGGCTAACTTAGCGCCACGTAAGATGCGTTTTGGCATGTCAGAAGGTATGGTGTTAGCTGCTGGCCCTGGTGGCAGCGACCTGTGGATTTTAGAACCCCATGAAGGCGCACAGCCTGGCATGCGGGTTAAGTAATCTGCGCTAGCTAACGCTCGAAAAATCAATAAGGCCGCATTTTATGTGGCCTTATTTGTTGGTATCGATTGTTTGAGCCTATCTGTAGCTTCGAGTGTCACTTTGTCTTTTAAAAGACTGAGCTTACGCCACTAAGTTTAGCAGACAGGTTTAAGCGACTAGTTTAACTGACAGGTTTAAGCGACTGCTTTAAGTGACAGGTTGCAGAAAACGAGTTAATGCTCGTATTTCTATCGACAAGGCATTCGCTGCAGTGTGATATTCATATCTGTGACAGGTCTAAAATCGACGCAGTGTTCAGTGAATCATTCGAGGAGTAGTTATGGGAAATATCGTTGAGCAGTTGCTGTTTTCTGCCTCGATTACGGGTCCAATTTGTTTGATGTTAGCGCTCGGTGTGATCCTAAAACGCACCCAAATCATCAATGAAAACTTTATTGATGTCGCATCAAAATTAGTCTTTAACGTGACGCTGCCAGCCTTGCTGTTCCTTAGCATTATTAGCTCCAATCACGATCTCGCCTCCAGTGCGCCCTTAATTGGCTATGGTTTAGCGGCCAATTTACTGTTTTTTATACTCTCCACCTATGCAACTGGACGGCTATTTCCCAAGCACAAAGACCAAGGTGTGATTATTCAAGGGGGATTCAGGGCCAATACCGCCATTATCGGCTTAGCTTATGTTTCCAACGCCTATGGCAGTTCTGGTGTTGCTTTAGCTGCGGTTTATGTCGCCTCGATGACGCTGCTCTACAATATTCAAGCGGTTATTTGCCTAAGCCCTAAAGGCGAAGAATCCAGCCAACGCGCATTTGGCGTAATCATCAAAACCATCACTAAAAACCCGCTGATCATTGCCATTATGGTCGGCATGTTGTTCTATTTACTTGCTATTCCAGTACCGAAAATGGTGCTCGATGCGGGCCAATACTTTGCCAATATGACCCTGCCACTAGCGTTACTGTGCACTGGCGGTTCGCTCGATATTGGTTCACTCAAACATGAAAAGCATTCGACTTGGTTCTCGACCGCATTGAAACTGATCTTTGCCCCGCTTTTTATCACGCTTGGGGCCTTGCTGTTGGGCTATCGAGGGATTGAGTTAGCGCTGGTCTTTTTAATGAGTTCTGCGCCCACCGCAGCCGCCAGCTATGTGATGGCACGCGCCATGGGTGGCAATGCACCCCTTGCAGCCAATATTATCGCGCTGACCACAGTCTGCTCGTTGATCACGTGCACCTTAGGCATCTTTGTATTGTCAACTTTGGAGCTGATCTAGCTACAGCTAAATGCTAAGAGCTGATTGCTCAAACGCGAGAGGAACAAGTTTGAGTGCTGATACGTCACCATAACTCACAGTAAAAAAGGCGAGCCATGCTCGCCTTTCGATTAGGGATAAAACGGCAATATGATCATCATAAGCCGCTTTAAGACAGGATTAGACCGGATTAGTGATATCCACAAAATGGTGCACGAGATCAAACTCGCGGGCGAGATGACGGCCTAAGGCTTGAATCCCAAAACGTTCGGTCGCATGGTGCCCCGCCGCAAAATAATGTATGCCCTGCTCCACCGCACTGTGGAAAGTGCGTTCGGACACTTCACCACTGATAAACGCATCCACACCTAAACTCGCCGCAACATCGATATAGTCCTGCGCGCCGCCAGTACACCAAGCTAAATGTTGGATCTTGGCATCGCCATCACCAATGTGCAGTGGGGCTCTGCCTAACGCATCCTCAAGGGTGTGAGAAAATTCGCTAGCACTAACCGCAAGATCAAGTTTTCCACGCCACAGCAGCCCCTGAGCCACCTCTTCGATGGCTTCTGCGTCGACGATCCCAAGTTGCCTGCCTAAGGTCGCGTTATTACCGAGCATTGGGTGGGCATCTAAGGGCAAATGATAGCCAAATAAATTAATATCATGCTTGAGCAGTGCCTTAATCCGGCGTTGTTTCATGCCAGTGATCACTTCAGGCTCATTCTTCCAAAAAAAGCCGTGATGGACCAAAATCGCATCGGCATTTAATCGAATCGCTTCATCGATCAAAGCCTGACACGCAGTCACGCCCGTCACTATGGTGCGGATCTCATCCTTGCCTTCTATTTGCAGCCCATTGGGCGCGTAATCTTTAAACGCCGATACATGTAAAAAATCGGCTAAATATTGGGTTAATTCTGTCCGTGTCATTGCATTACCGTCCTTTACTCGAGATGACCATTTACTGAAGATGACGACTTAATCAAGATAAGACAGTCGCTTACATCGCGACATCAACACGCACACCGCCTTGCAGGTAGACGACACGTACTCTGTCACCCGCATTGAATACCATGCCAGCATCATAGTCTTGGATCACCATAACTTGGGTGCCATCTTCTTGATTGATCATCAATTCCACCAGCTTCAATGACTGCACGCTCGTGCCAGTGCCATAACGATTGCCGATACCGCCACCAATCAAGGCGCCTAAAATGGTCGCCACATCACGGCCAGAACCGCCACCAAACTGATTACCAATCACCCCACCCGCTAAGGCGCCACCAAAGGTTTTCCAACCTCTATTACGGTCTTCAATCAGCTGGGTTTCAGTGATATTACGTACCGAAGTGATATCGCCATAGAGCACTTTCTCGACTGGCACGGCTTGATTACGGTCATAACCCGCACTCGCGGGGCTGAGGATAAACGCAAAAATAAACATAAAGCTTGCTAGAGTAGGTTTCCACATATCTGAATTTCCGCTAACTTAATAATAAGGTCTATAACTAAATCATACTCAATTGTGAAGTCACTGTCTTTTCTGAATCACGAATTTGAAGCTTTTCCTTCACCCGAACTCGCCTTAACTGATCCTAATGGGTTATTGGCTATCGGCGGCGACTTACGTCCTGAACGCTTACTCTCGGCTTACTACAACGGTATTTTTCCTTGGTTTAACTCAGATGATCCTATTTTGTGGTGGTCGCCCGATCCCCGCGCCGTGTTTATTCCCGGTGACGTACACATCAGCACAAGTTTGCGGAAATACTTAAAAAAACAACCTTGGCGGATCACAATCGATCACGCTTTCACCGATGTGATGGCGGGATGTGCGCAGCCAAGAGAAAAACAGAGCGGCACTTGGATCACCCAAGAAATTCAAATGGCCTATCGCGAACTGCATCACACAGGTCACGCCCATTCCATTGAAGTCTGGGAAGGCGAACGTTTAATCGGTGGGCTTTACGGCTTAGCAATCGGCCAAGTATTTTGCGGCGAATCCATGTTTCACCGTAAAACCAATGCGTCAAAGGCCGCCGTTGCAGCGCTGCAACAGCATTTACTCAAAATGGGATTCAAACTCATCGATGCACAAGTGATGAATCCTCACCTAGAAAGTTTGGGAGCCAAAGCCATTAAACGCATTGATTTTATAACGTTACTGAGCGAACTGAGAAACAATCCCGTGGACCCAGCGACTTGGACCACTAAAGAGGTCATCCTTGAACTCGAGTAAAGCATCGATCGCTATCGGTATCAGTCAAATATTCCCCTGCAGCTACCTCGATGGCCAGCAGGAGCAGCTACTTGTCATCCAAGAAGATACGCTCGATCCCATTTTATTTGAGCGTTTACTTGCGGTGGGTTTTCGCCGCAGTGGCGGCTCCATCTATAAACCCCGTTGCCCAAGGTGCGGCGCGTGCCAACCTATTCGTGTGCCAGCGCATGAATTTGTGCCATCGAAACGCCAAAAACGGACCTTAGCCAAAAACCAAGATCTGACCTGGCGAATTACATCGGAACAAACCGCCGAACAATATGCCCTATATGAGCATTACATTCGTGAGCGGCATTTTGATGGCCCTATGTTCCCCCCGAGTGAAGATCAATATAATCACTTTCTTTTTTGCCATTGGTTGCCGCCGACGTTTATCGAGGTCTATAACGGCGATAAATTATTAGCCGTCGCGGTCACAGATACCTTACCCAATAGTCTTTCGGCGATTTACAGCTATTTTGACCCCGATGAAGAACAGCGTTCCCTCGGCGCCCTGTTAATTTTAATTCAGTGCCGATTGGCAAAACTCATGGACAAAGAATTTGTTTATCTCGGATATCAAATAGATGAAAACCGTAAGATGTCCTACAAGCGTTTATATCGCCCATATCAAATTCTCACACCGACGGGCTGGGAGTATTCCCAAGTTTGCTAAGTACTTCCCCTTTACAGCAGGGTGAATTTGGGGCATGATACGCCCGTTTTTTATATTCGAAGGCTAATGGGATAATTAATTAATGGCGAAAGAAGACAACATTGAAATGCAAGGCACTATCCTTGAAACCTTGCCAAACACAATGTTTCGTGTAGAGCTTGAAAATGGTCATGTGGTGATAGCCCACATTTCAGGCAAAATGCGCAAAAACTACATCCGGATCCTTACTGGCGATAAAGTTACCGTCCAGCTGACTCCTTATGATCTGACCAAAGGTCGCATTGTCTTCCGCGCACGCTGATATAGCCTCTTAGATTTAAAAACCCGGCAAGGCCGGGTTTTTTTGTTTGCGAAAGATGAAAAAAATGGCTGCAATTGCAGCCATTTTTATGTCTAAAACTAATGGATAATCAAGCGTTAAGCTTTTGTTGTCGCTTTTTCGTGACGTTCGGTACGAATGACAAGCTCACCCTCCTTCACATCCACATGCGCCACACCGCCTGACTCTAAGACACCAAATAAGATCTCGTCTGCCAATGGACGTTTGATCAATTCGGTCACGACCCGAGCCATTGGACGCGCGCCCATGTTCTTGTCGTAGCCTTTCTCGGCCAACAAGGTTCTGGCTTCGTCGCTGACTTCCAAAGTAACGTGTTTTGCATCCAATTGAGCCTGCAATTCCACCAAGAATTTATCGACCACTTTGGCGATAATCGTCATATCCAAATGGTTGAACCAAATGATGGAATCGAGACGATTTCGAAATTCTGGCGAAAATACCCGATTAATTTCAGATAACGCATCTTGAGTGTGATCTTGTTGGGTAAAGCCAATCGACTTACGAATAGTCTCCTGAACACCCGCGTTCGTCGTCATCACCAAAGTCACGTGTCTGAAGTCCGCCTTACGACCATTATTGTCGGTCAAAGTACCGTGATCCATCACCTGCAACAGCAAGTTATACACATCGCGGTGGGCCTTCTCGATTTCATCCAATAGCACCACACAGTGTGGGTTTTTAATCACAGCATCGGTGAGCAAGCCACCTTGGTCATAACCCACATATCCAGGAGGCGCACCAATCAAGCGAGAAACTGTGTGGCTTTCCATGTACTCTGACATGTCAAAGCGCACCAGTTTCATCCCTAAACAGTTGGCCAATTGGTTAGTGACTTCGGTTTTACCCACACCGGTGGGGCCCGCGAATAAGAAGCTACCCACAGGTTTCCTGTCTGTGCCTAAGCCACTGCGCGATAAGCGAATGGCCGAACTCAGACTCTCAATGGCCTTGTCTTGGCCAAAGACCACCATCTTAAGGTTACGCTCAAGATTACGCAGTAAGTCCTTATCAGTGGCGGATACCGACTTCTCAGGGATACGCGCCATTTTCGCCACTATCGACTCAATCTCGGCTTGGCCTATAGTCTTTTTACGTTTGCTCATAGGCAACATCACCATACGTGCACCCGCTTCATCGATCACATCGATGGCTTTATCGGGTAAATGTCTGTCATTGATGTGCTTGGCCGACAATACCGCAGCGCTGCTGATCGCAGCCTGTGTATAACGAACTCCATGATATTCTTCGTATTTAGACTTAAGCCCCATCAAAATTTTAGTGGTTTCTTCCACTGAAGGCTCATTGATATCCACCTTTTGGAAACGACGTGCAAGTGCGCGGTCTTTCTCAAAAATACTTTGATATTCTTGGAAAGTTGTCGAGCCCATGCAGCGCAAGTTACCGCTAGATAGCAAAGGTTTCAGCAGATTAGAGGCATCCATTACGCCGCCAGATGCCGCGCCCGCACCGATGATGGTGTGGATCTCATCGATGAATAGGATGGCATGCTTATCCGCCGCCAGTTCTTTTAACAGGTTCTTAAAGCGCTTTTCAAAGTCGCCGCGATACTTAGTTCCCGCCAGCAGTGAACCTAAATCCAAAGAATACACTGTGGCTTCAAGCATCACATCGGGCACTTGTTTATTGACGATGCGATACGCCAGCCCTTCGGCAATCGCCGTTTTACCTACGCCCGCCTCACCCACTAACAGCGGATTATTTTTACGGCGACGGCACAGGGTTTGAATCGCGCGCTCAATTTCTTGATCGCGACCAATCAGTGGGTCGATGATCCCTTGCTTAGCAAGTTGATTTAAGTTGGACGCAAATTGCGACAACATGCTGCGCTCTTCGCTGCTTTCGCCCTGATCTTCAACCCGTTCTTGATCTTGATGTGACTCAGCATCATCATTTTTGGCGAAACCATGGGAAATAAAATTCACAACGTCTAGGCGACTAATATCGCAGCGGCGCAGTAAATACACGGCTTGGGATTCTTGCTCACTGAAAATGGCGACTAACACGTTAGCGCCGTTCACTTCATTGCGACCCGATGACTGCACATGGAATACTGCACGTTGCAGCACTCGTTGGAACCCCAGCGTTGGCTGAGTTTCTTTGTCATCATCAATATCGGCAATGATTGGGGTTGTTTGTTGGATAAAGCTTGCCACTTCATCTCTGAGTTTATCTAGATTCGCTCCACAGGCGATTAACGCTTCTTGAGCCGCAGGATTGTCGATCAGAGCTAATAACAGATGTTCCACTGTCATATACTCGTGACGCGCGTCTCTGGCTTGCTGAAACGCCAGATTTAAGGTGACTTCCAGGTCTTTGTTCAGCATAAGCACCCCCAAAATTAACAACAGACTACAGAGTAAAGCGGTTTTATGCTTTCTCTAACGAACACAGTAACGGATGTTGGTTTTGTCTTGCAAATTGATTTACTTGTATCACCTTAGTTTCTGCAATCCCAAACGGGAAAATACCGCAAATACCTTTTCCTTGGTGATGGATCGTCAACATGATATCGGTCGCTTCCTGCTCGTTCTTGCGAAAGAAAACCTGCAAAACTTCAATCACAAAATCCATTGGGGTGTAATCATCATTATTGAGTACCACCTTGTACATCGAAGGCGGCATTAACTCTGATTCGACACGTTCTTCAACGTGTTCAATATTTCCTATCTTTGCCATTTTTTAATACTAGCCTCTCGTGTTGGCCTCTTCCAATTGATCCGTTCAAATTAATCAGTTGTTACCCCTTTGTTAATTTTAGCTTGACTTCCGCTTTTACTCCTTACATTCTGTTGTGCAGACGGTGAACGAATACCCGTCTATACAGGTTTTACTATCTTACTGGTAAGTAGACAACAGAAGGAAGTGGAAGTATGGCAAGCGGAACTGTTAAATGGTTCAACAACGCCAAAGGATTCGGGTTTATTTGCCCTGATCAAGGTGGTGAGGACGTTTTTGCACACTATTCTACCATTGAAATGGAAGGCTATCGAACTCTAAAAGCAGGCCAACCCGTTCAATTTGAAGTAGAAGCCGGTCCAAAAGGGATGCACGCTTCAGCCATTTCACCAACAAAATAACGTTTGGTGAGGCCAATGATCTAAAAGGCAGGGACTTGTCCCTGCCTTTTTATTGCTGCGTGTTTTATCAATCCTCACCACTTAATGCTCCATCGCTTGTCAGCATTACGCATGAATTTAATTCAAGATCAATCGCAGCCCCTCACCCATAGCATCCCCACAAAAAGATTTTATCACCAGTCTCGACAGTAAATTTAGGGCATAAAAAAGGGATCTGCCATGCAGATCCCTTTTCAAAATCAGTCTAATGACTTACAACTTTACATCAACTTTGATGGCCCACACTGACGCGCACGCCATCCAAAAGCTAAAACTAACGAGATTAAGCAATCAACAGCTTGTTTAACGTCTCGCTTGGGCGCATTGCTTTTTCAGCCTTAGCCGCATCTAAACGGTAGTAACCGCCTAAATCGACTGGTGCACCTTGTGCCGTCGCTAATTCAGCCACAATCACTTGCTCATTTGCCGCCAACGCATGCGCTAACGGAATGAAGTGGGCTTGTAACTGCTCATCGCCCGTTTGCGCGGCTAAGGCTTGTGCCCAGTACATGGCTAAGTAGAAATGGCTGCCACGGTTATCTAACTCACCGACTCTTCTTGATGGCGATTTGTTGCTATCTAAGAATTGGCCAATGGCTTGATCTAAGGTATCAGCTAACACTTGGGCTTTTGGATTACCGACAGTTTGGCTTAAATGCTCAAGAGACGCCGCCAGAGCCAAGAATTCACCGAGTGAATCCCAACGTAAGTGACCTTCTTTCTCAACCTGTTGCACGTGCTTAGGTGCACTACCGCCCGCACCAGTTTCAAATAGACCACCACCGTTCATTAACGGAACGATTGATAGCATTTTGGCACTGGTGCCCAGCTCTAGGATAGGGAACAAGTCAGTCAGGTAGTCACGTAGAACGTTGCCCGTAACTGAAATGGTATCTTTGCCTTCTTTGATGCGAGCCAACGAGAAGCGAGTCGCTTCTTCTGGAGACATAATGCTGATCTCTAAGCCATCAGTATCATGCTCTGGCAGATATTGCTGCACTTTTGCAATGATTTGAGCATCGTGGGCACGTTTGCTATCTAACCAGAATACCGCAGGTGTATTGCTTAAACGGGCACGGCGCACGGCCAGTTTGACCCAATCACGGATAGGTGCGTCTTTAACTTGGCACATTCTCCAGATATCGCCCGCTTCCACGTTATGGCTCATCAATACCTTACCACTGGCATCGACAACGTTGACCACACCGTCAGCAGGTATTTCAAAGGTCTTATCGTGGCTGCCGTACTCTTCGGCTTTTTGCGCCATCAAGCCCACGTTTGGCACGCTGCCCATGGTTTTAGGATCAAAAGCGCCGTGCTCTTTACAGAAGGCAATCGTTTCTTGGTAGATACCGGCATAGCAACGATCTGGGATCATAGCTTTAGTGTCATGCAGTTGACCATCTGGTCCCCACATTTGGCCAGATGAACGAATCGCAGCAGGCATAGACGCATCGATAATGATGTCGCTTGGCACGTGTAAGTTGGTGATACCTTTGTCAGAATCAACCATAGCCAATGCGGGACGTGCAGCGTAAACGGCGGCGATATCGGCTTCGACTTCGGCGCGGCTATCGGCAGGTAATGTCGCTATTTTGGCATAAACATCACCAAAACCGTTGTTAACATCTACGCCTAATTCAGCAAAAAGCGCCGCATGCTTGTCAAACACTGGCTTGAAGAATACCTTCACAGCGTGACCAAACATAATAGGATCAGACACTTTCATCATAGTGGCTTTCAGATGCAGCGATAACAGCACATCTTCTGCTTTGGCGTTTTCGATTTCACGCTCATAGAAGCTCACTAAGGCTTTTTTACTCAATACCGCAGCATCGATAATTTCGCCAGCCAGCAGCTTAAGACCCGATTTCAGCACCACTTCTTGGCCATCTTTTTGCGTCAGCACGATATTCACGCTGCCCGCATCAGATAAAGTCACTGACTGCTCGCTGCCGTAGAAATCGCCGTCAGTCATGTGAGCAACGTGTGACTTAGAATCTGTAGCCCATTTACCCATTGAATGCGGATTTTTCTTGGCGAAGTTTTTCACCGATAATGGGGCACGGCGATCTGAGTTACCTTCACGTAGTACTGGGTTTACCGCACTGCCTTTAATCTTGTCGTAACGTGTTTTAATTGACTTTTCAGCGTCGGTTTTTGGCTCATCCGGATAGTGAGGGATGTCGTAACCTTTTTGCTGCAGTTCAAGGATACAGGCTTTTAATTGTGGAATCGAAGCACTGATATTCGGTAACTTGATGATGTTCGCTTCTGGCTGATTCGCTAACTCGCCAAGCTCAGTCAGATGATCGCCAATCTTTTGTGCTTCGGTCAGTTGCTCAGGGAAACTGGCAATAATACGGCCCGATAACGAGATATCACGGGTTTCAACCGCAACGCCCGCGGCGTCGGTAAACGTTCTGATAATAGGTAAGAGTGAGAGGGTGGCCAGTGCTGGCGCTTCGTCTGTTTCAGTGTAAATAATTGTTGATGAGTTATCTTTCATGTTACATCCTACATTATTGTAAAATTTAATATTTTTTATAATAATTTTATAGCATGGCGAACAAATCTGAGCACAGTGAAAATATCAATCAAGGCAATCGAATCCGCCTTAACCTTTCAAATTATCAATGCCCTTCTGCCTTTGCGCGCAAGCTAAAATTTGTTACAACGACTCATTAAAACCTAATAAACATTTAGGCACAGATCACATTTTCTGGCCGACATCATAGAGCATTCGCAATAATATTCAAATTCCACTAACGGCGAATGCCAAGTACACTATGACCACATTAACGACTCAATCAAGTCAGGTAAGCGTGTCTCAACCTCCTGTTAGCAAAAGTATGAACAAAAACAAGTTTCCACCTAAAGGTGCCAATTCCAGCGCCAATTCCCCAGCAAAGAGCACGATTAAACCCGCTAAGCCCGCAAGCAGAGGCCCAGCCAACCGCGCTGCCGCCGTAGATAGCAAAGTGGCGCCGGCACGTAATGCCAATGGCAGTTTAAAGAAAGAACCCTTTAAAAATCCCAATCGACGCGCAATTGCTGCGGCAAAACCGGTGCAGAGCCAAACGATCGCACCGATTATCGTGCTGTTTAATAAGCCTTTTGATGTACTTTGCCAGTTTACCGATGAACAAGGTCGTAAAACCCTAAAAGACTATATCCCCATTGCTGACGTGTATGCCGCGGGCCGCTTAGATAGAGACAGTGAGGGCTTGTTGTTGCTGACCAATGACGGTCAATTACAGGCAAGACTGACCGAGCCGAAAAAGAAAACCTTTAAAACCTATTGGGTGCAAGTAGAAGGCGTGCCGACGGAAGATGCACTGACGAAACTGCGCCAAGGTGTTGAATTAAATGATGGTATGACGCTACCAGCTAAAGTCAAAATCATGGATTCACCCGATATTTGGCCACGTAATCCGCCGGTGAGAGAACGCAAAAATATCCCAACAACTTGGTTAGAAATCCAAATTCATGAAGGCCGTAACCGCCAAGTCAGACGCATGACAGCGCATATCGGTTTTCCGACCTTAAGATTAATCCGTTATAAAATAGGCCAATGGAGTCTAGATAATTTACCATCGGGCGAGCATAAATGTATCCGTCTCGGTGATGAAGTCTAACTTTCAGCCAAGTTTCTACGCCCAACGCCACTAAAAAGTGGCACCATGTCCACTCAAAGGAGACACCATGAGTCAACGATATAAACCCAATGTGACCGTCGCTTGTATTATTCATGCGACTTCACAGGACAAATATCTGATGGTAGAAGAGTGGATTGATGGCGAGCAGCGCTTTAATCAGCCAGCGGGTCACTTAGAAGCAAATGAAAGCTTAATCCAAGCCTGTGAGCGCGAAGTATTTGAGGAAACGGGGTTATCACTTAACCCCCAAGGACTCGTCGGCATCTATCAATTTAGCGCCAGTGAAGACTTAGCCTTTGTGCGCTTTACCTTCTTCGTGCAGTTAAATGATATGCCCTCACCTGCGCCGCAGGACAAGGCTATCCACAGTGCGCACTGGCTGAGTTTTGCACAGATAGAAGCCAAGTCATCTTTACTGCGCAGCCCCTTAGTGCTCGATTGCCTAAAAGACTATCTTAATAACGCACAACAGGGCCAAACTTATCCCCTCTCCTTACTCAATAGTGACCGCCTCGCGATAGCCCAAGCGAGTAAGGCGTGATAGAATACCGCCCCGCATAAACTGCTTGTTAAACTTATGCATGTGCTAGTGCCTATCGGCCTCTACGTGGCTAAAAGTAGACTGTACAGTAGGCCGTAAATACGAGTTTACTGGCCGCTCGCACTACACCCAGATTTTTAAGTTAGCTTTTAAGTTAGCTTGGATTTAATGCTAGCCCATATTTTAAGCTAGGTTAGGCACTTTTGTTAGGCACTTTTGTTACGCGCTCAATGTCGCGGCTTAACTTCAACAACCTAGCCAACACACATACTCAATGGTTTTTAGGATCTATGACATCAATCGAACCCACTCATACAGGAAAAAAAGTCATTGTCGGCATGTCCGGCGGTGTAGATTCATCTGTTTCAGCCTATTTGCTTATGCAGCAAGGCTATCAGGTTGAAGGCCTTTTCATGAAGAACTGGGAAGAAGATGATAACAACGAGTACTGCGCTGCCGCAGAAGATTTAAAAGATGCCCAAGCCGTATGCGACAAGCTCGGGATCAAGCTACACACAGTTAACTTTGCTGCCGAATATTGGGACAATGTATTTGAGTATTTCCTCGCCGAATACAAAGCCGGCCGCACGCCAAATCCCGATATCATGTGCAACAAAGAAATCAAATTTAAGGCATTTTTAGAATTTGCCGACGAAATCCTCGACGCCGATTACATCGCCATGGGCCACTATGTGCGCCGCCGCGACAATAGCGATGGCAGCACACAAATGCTCCGTGGCGTCGATGGCAATAAAGATCAAAGTTATTTCCTCTACACCCTTAGCCACGAGCAAGTGGCCCGAAGTCTGTTCCCTGTCGGTGAATTGGAAAAACATCAAGTACGTGAAATCGCAAAAGAAATGGGCCTAATCACCCATGATAAAAAAGACAGCACCGGCATCTGCTTTATCGGTGAGCGCAAGTTCACTGAATTCCTGGGCACTTATTTACCTGCGCAGCCTGGCAATATCGAAACCCCAGAAGGTGAAATCATAGGCACACACCAAGGGCTGATGTACCACACTTTAGGCCAGCGTAAAGGCCTAGGCATTGGCGGTATGAAAAACAGCAATGACGATCCTTGGTATGTCGTCGATAAAGATCTTGAGCGTAACGTATTGATCGTAGGGCAAGGCGGACACCATCCTCGTTTGATGTCGACCGGCATGACAGTTAACCAACTGCATTGGGTGGATAGAATCGGACCTATCGATGGCTGTCATATTGCAGTGAAAACCCGTTATCGCCAACAAGATGTGCCTTGTACTTTGACCTACACAGATGAACACACCTTACGCGTGGTCTTCGATGAACCTGTTGCGGCGGTGACGCCAGGACAGTCTGCGGTATTTTATGATGGTGAAGTCTGCCTAGGTGGCGGCATCATAGATCAATTGATCCGAGGGTAAAGCGTGAACGAGCAATTAGTTAATCGGACCATGGCGTTTGCGGGCATACTGCAAGCCATTGCCCAAGTTCAACATTTAGCCCGCCATGGCGAATTAGATAATGCCGAGCTCGCGGCGAGCTTAAACACCATTCTTGTCACCAATCCTGACAATACGGCCGATGTCTACCAAGACAAAATCGTATTGCAAAAAGGCTATAAGCTGATCCTGAATCAGCTCGGTGACAGCAGTCAAAAAGATGTTGAAATCACCCGCTATTTAGTTGGCGTGTTGGCGCTAGAGCGAAAATTAGTTCGCTCAAACAGCGGTTTAGGCATGTTGGCCGAGCGCATTAATCAAGTGAATCGCCAGCTACATCATTTTGCGATCACCGATGAACAAGTCATTGCCAATCTTGCCAGCATTTACAGTGACATCATCAGTAATTTAGGGCCGAAAATCCAAATCTCTGGTAATCCAGTATGTTTGCAACGCCCTATCGTACAACAAAAAATTCGTGCTCTGCTGCTTGCAGCCATGCGCAGTGCTGTACTGTGGCGCCAACTTGGCGGTAAGCGTCGACACTTAGTCTTCGCCCGCAAAGCCATAGTCGATACAGCCAAGAAAAGTCTTACCCTATAATAAAATTAGCGTTCATCAAGGAGCTTCACATGGATCTTTCCGCACTAACTGCTATCTCTCCGGTAGACGGTCGTTATGGTAGTAAAACCGCGTCATTGAGAGGGATTTTCAGCGAGTTCGGTCTTACCAAGTACCGTGTTCAGGTTGAAATCAATTGGTTAAAACTGTTAGCAAACTGCCCAGACATTAGCGAAGTGCCGCCGCTAAGCGAGTCTGCTATCGCTGTGCTCGATGGCATTAAAGACAATTTCAACGAACAAGATGCGCTGCGTGTTAAGGCTATTGAAAGCACCACTAACCACGATGTGAAAGCGGTTGAATACTTCATCAAAGAAAAAATCGCGGGCAATAGCGAATTAGCCGCTGTGGGTGAGTTTGTTCACTTTGCCTGTACTTCCGAAGATATCAACAACTTAAGCCACGGTTTAATGTTGACTGAAGCCCGTGAGCAAGTATTACTGCCATATTGCAACGAGTTGCTGACTGCGATTAAAAAGCTGGCGATTGAATATCGCTCTGTGCCATTAATGTCACGCACCCATGGCCAACCTGCTTCACCTTCGACACTCGGTAAAGAGATGGCGAACGTGGCAATGCGTCTTGAGCGTCAAATCAAACAAATCGCCAATGTTGAAATCATGGGCAAACTGAACGGTGCCGTAGGTAACTACAATGCTCACCTGTCAGCCTATCCTGAAGTTAACTGGCATGAACTATCTGAGCGTTTTGTGACTAGCCTTGGCCTGCACTGGAACGCTTACACGACGCAAATCGAGCCACACGATTATATTGCCGAACTGTTTGATGCGGTTGCCCGTTTCAACACAGTGCTGATTGACTTTGATCGTGACATTTGGGGTTACATTGCCCTAGGTCACTTCAAACAACGCACTATCGCCGGTGAAATCGGTTCATCGACTATGCCGCACAAAGTTAACCCAATCGATTTTGAAAACTCTGAGGGTAACTTAGGTATCGCTAACGCGCTGATGCAACATTTAGCGTCTAAGCTGCCGTTATCAAGATGGCAACGTGACTTAACTGACTCAACTGTGCTGCGTAACTTAGGCGTAGGTATTGCCCATGCGTTGATCGCGTATCAAGCGACCTTAAAAGGCATCAGCAAGTTAGAAGTTAACGAAGCGCATCTGCGTGATGAACTCGATCACAACTGGGAAGTGTTAGCAGAACCCGTACAAACTGTGATGCGTCGTTATGGTATTGAAAAGCCATACGAAAAATTAAAAGAACTGACGCGCGGTAAACGTATCGACGCCCAGCAACTGTCAGTGTTTATTGACGGACTTGAATTACCAGACTCAGTGAAAGCTGAACTGAAGAAAATGACGCCAGCCAATTACATTGGTCGCGCCGAAGCGTTTGTCGACGAACTGAAGTAAGTTTTTAACTGAACTTAGTTTTTAAATAAACTTAGTTATTAGCTGAAATTGGCGATGGACAATACTCTTTCATAAACAGAAATAAGGATTAAGGCGACTCACATCTCCGCGATGTGGTCGCCTTTTTTAACACTATGTATACACTCAATCTCGATATTGCCCAGTTTCTTAGTGAATACTGGCAAAAGAAACCCCTACTGATCAAAAAAGCGTTTCCACAGTTTGAAGATCCGATCAGCGCCGATGAACTAGCAGGCCTTGCCTGTGAAGAAGAAATCTCTTCGCGTATCGTCGTCACTAAAGATGATAACTGGGAAGTGGTTCAAGGCCCGTTTGAAGATTACGACAGCTATGGTGAAACCCATTGGCAATTGCTAGTGCAAGCGGTCAACCATTGGTACCCCGATTCGCAACCATTAGTTGAAGCGCTGCGTTTTTTACCTGACTGGCGTTTCGATGACTTGATGGCCTCATTTGCAACGCCAAGTGGTGGTGTGGGCCCGCACGTTGATAACTACGATGTGTTTATCATTCAAGGTGAAGGTGAACGTCGCTGGACTGTGGGTGACAATACCCCGCAACAACGCCGTGGTGGCAATCCCAACTCGCCGCTGGTAGAAGACTTCACCCCAATTATCGATGTGGTGTTAGAAAAAGGTGACATGCTTTATATTCCACCAGGTTTCCCACATTGCGGCGAAACCCTAACAGTGGCAATGAGTTACTCAATTGGTTTTCGTGCACCAAGCCAGCAAGAACTGATCAGTGAAGTCGCCGATTATCTGCTCGACAATAACTTAGGTCAGCAGCGTTTCACGTCGCAAACTGAACCGAGTTCAGCGGGTATCGTCAGCCAAGACCATCAAGTGGGCATAATGTCACTCTTGAGTCAGCTGAGCCAAGATCCTAATAGTTATCAAATCGTGCTGGGCAAGTTGCTTAGTCAAAACCGTTTCGAGCTTGATTTGTGTGAAGGCGAAGAAGCTTACAGCATTGAAGATTTGCAAGATGCCTTCGCCCAAGGCGCTGGCGTCAGCCGTATCGGTGGTTTGAAAGTATTGCGCCTTGAAAATGATGCCACGCCGCGATTATTCATCAATGGTGATGTGCACGAATTGCCCCAAACACCTGTGGACGTTATCGCACAGTTGAGCGATAACGTCAGCTTAAACGCCGATGAAGCAACTGAAATATGTCAGCATGAAGAAGTTCAAGCCTTACTATTGAAACTCATCAATCAAGGTTTCTTCTACTTAAGCGACAGCGAAGAATAAGCCCTATCGACTTTGTTCGATGACCTTGTTCTTAACATAGGAAATCAACATAAAAGTCAGTATAAAAAAGGCACTCAATTGAGTGCCTTTTTATTATTTATGCCGTTATTTTGAGCAACCAACACAAGTGACTGTATTAACTCAATACTATCTAAATACAATCCTCAACTCATTTGAGTTTAAGCATTCCACAGTTTATCGTCATTGTGCATACGATATAAACTCTCGGCACGCGATACTAATAATTGAGCAAATTTAGCCTGAGTGGCATCACGGGTTGCACCCGAACGCACTAAGTTTTCCGCCTGCATTTGCCACATCATAGAGAAATGACGTACCGCATCACGGGCCGTTGCTGCCACTTTCACATCGACGAAATCCGAGGGTAAATCGCCCGACATAACCCAATAGGTTTTGTTGCTGGGACGCTTGGATTCCATTTTCCAAATTGCCATGTAAGGCGCAAGATAACGACTTTCATCGGCCAAGACTTTAGTTGGGATCACGCCTTTTTCAGCGAGGAAACGATTCGCTTTTTGAAATTGAGTTCTGACCCACTCTTGACGCAGCTTTTCTATTTCTTCCGCTGATAAATTCTGTTGAGTTTGGTCGACAGCTTGTTCAGTCATACTTCCGTCCTATCTTATTGTTATAACGCGAACCTAATTCTTGGGATCAGTACGCGATTCATTCTATTCGTTACATTAAATTCAGTACAATCCATTTTCAACCGCAAAGCTTACGTTTACGTAAAGTGGAAAGCTAAATTGCCACAAATAATGTATTTATTCGGTCATTATGCATGGTTGAGAGTATCGCTAAATGCTATGGTTCTGCAATAAATATAACAAGCAGTCGATAGAGGCTCATCTCGTCGGCTTTTTCATTGTGTATAGCGGAGAAATTCACGTGGCTGTATTTAATCATGTATCCTTTGACGAACATGAACAGGTCGTATTCTGTCATGATAAAGAAAGTGGCTTAAAGGCCATTGTCGCCATCCATAACACCAACCTTGGCCCTGCCGTGGGTGGTTGCCGGATGTGGAATTACCAATCGGATGATGAAGCCCTGACTGACGTATTACGCCTCTCTCGTGGCATGACTTACAAAAACGCCCTTGCCGGTTTAACCATGGGCGGCGGCAAATCAGTGATCATCGCCGATCCAAAAAGACAAGACCGCGAAGCCCTATTTCGCGCTTTTGGCCGTTTCATCAATAGCCTTGGCGGCCGCTATTATTCAGCTGAAGACGTGGGTACTACCACGGCAGATATCATGATTGCCCATGAAGAAACCCCTTATATGGCAGGTCTTGAAGGCAAGAGTGGCGACCCATCACCGTTCACCGCCCTTGGCACTTATTTAGGCATCAAAGCTGCGGTTAAACATAGACTCGGTTTAGACAGCCTAAAAGGCCTTAAAATCGCCGTTCAAGGCGTAGGTCACGTTGGCTATTACCTGTGCAAACACTTGCATAACGAAGGCGCTGAACTGATTGTTACCGACATTCATCAAGCCTCGTTAGACAAAGTCGCTACCGACTTTGGCGCTATTGTGGTCGCGCCACAAGAAATCTACGCGCAAGATGTGGATGTATATGCTCCTTGTGCCCTTGGCGCAACCTTAAACGATGCGACCTTACCGCAGCTGAAAGCCAAAATTGTTGCTGGCTGTGCCAACAACCAATTAGCTGAAGTACGCCACGGTGAACAGCTGAAAGAAATGGGCATACTGTACGCGCCAGACTATGTGATCAACGCAGGCGGCATTATCAACGTGTCGTTCGAAAAAGATTACGATACGGCGAAATCGACCGCTAAAGTAGAAGAAATTTACAACACCCTGCTGAAAATCTTCAGCCAAGCTGACGAACAGAACCGGACAACTGGCGCTGTAGCAGATGAAATGGCCAAAGCCATTATCGAAGCCGCTAAAAAGTAATATCTCTACCTGTGTAACATACGCAAAAGCGACCTGAGGTCGCTTTTTGTTATCTAAAATTTAATCTAACGCTAAGCCCATGGTTTAGCCGCGCTTTTAATTTCGACACAGAATATTCATTTAATCACGCTGGAAAACGTCATATTTGTCTGCTTGAATTAGCCTATCAGGTCCCAGCACAGGATAGCGCTATGATCCGTTTCAAGTACGATCTCAACCAAGATGTGGTAGAACTGCAAGCCAGCAATTGGAGCGGTTTAGAGCGGGTCTTTGTCAACGGTCAGATGGTGTCGCACAAACTGAATTTTAAGCCTCAGAGCGAACACACTATTCAACTTAAAGACGGCGCACCTTGCAAGTTTGAACTGCTTATCGATCCCCAAACCGATGAGTTGATGTGCCGGATTTATAAGCAGCACACCCTCGTCGCCAGCCTAAAACAAGGCAAAGAAAATTTGTTAGCCAGCCGCCGTTATTTGCAACACTCAGTAATAGCCGTCAGCTTACTGTGCGTCTTTGCACTTTACTTGAATTGATTGCACCAGTTTAATCCCGCGAAGTAACGGATGAATGACGGAATTAAACTGGAGAAAATGAATTTAGACAACCGCATACAGATAGCAGCGAAAACGGCTAAACCGCAGTCTCCCTCCAAACCGAATGAATCCGTATCATTAAGCCAAGCGATTGATCTTATTTAACAGTAAGACGAACTGCTGCTGCTCCTCATCACTGAGGTTAGACAGGAATTTTTCGTTGACCCGCTCAGCTTCGCAAATCAGATCTTGCTCTAACGCTTTGGCTTCATCGGTCAAAAAGATTTGAAAGGCGCGCCGATTATCGGCTTCTTGATGGCGGGTAATAAGACCTTGTACCTGTAACTGATCGAGTAAACGCGTCATAGTGTAATTTGCCACATCGCAACGCTTAGACAATTCAGTTTGGCTGATGCCCTCCTCTTGCCACAAAGCAAACAGCACAGGCCACAGTTTTATATCGAGTTGATATCGCTTAAGATGCAGATCAAGCTCATTTTGCAGCTCGATATTTAAGTGGGAAACAAGATAGCCTAAGCTTTCATGACGATTCAAACAGCACCTCCTACAACAAAGGTTTTAACGCGTTTTCACTTACCCTGTGCGCCATTATAAGAAGACAGAGTCAGTTTTAATACTACCACTTAACCCGCAATAAACTAGCTAACACCACAGCTAATTATGCTATTAACCTACGAACTCACTGCTCATTTAGATCAGATAAATTGAATTCATTCACAAAATTATAGTAACAGGCACGACCTAATTTTCCCCATAACCCACGCTCAAGCGGCAAATAAACACTGTCATCGGTAAGCTTCATCTGCTTTATATCCACATGGTGGTGCAGAGTGTCAATACTGGTGCTCACATTGAGCAGAGAATGGGGTTGCGCTCGCTCGAAATCGACAATTAGCAGCGGCGCATCTTCAACCCGTACTCGCACCTTCTCCACTGGGGTAATTAAAAAATACTCATCATCGATGCAATGCAAAATACTGGCGAACAACTTAGCAAACTTTGCTGGCAGCGATGTACCCAAATACGTCCAATCACCCAAGGCGTTAATGTCAAACAATGGGACTTCACTGCACAATGTCGCAACCGAGGTTAGCCTGCTATCGGCGGCGAATTGCTTGAGTGTGTGCTCAATACTGTCTGTCATCTTTTCCATCTCCGGCCTCCATCATCCATAAAAAAACCAGCCTTGCGGCTGGCTTTAGTGTGACATTCAACACTGGGATATGCTAGTGAGGATAATAACAAGCTCACTAGCTAAGCGATAAACACCACTAGATATTTGCTAACTCAAGCAAGGCTTCCAGTGGATGTTTTGGCTTGTAACCGGCAAAACGTTTTACCTGGCTACGGCAAGAATAGCCAGACACTAGCACTTGCGGCTGTTCAATTTTTGCTAGCGTTTGCAGCCAAGACATCTCAAACAAGGCCTTAGAGCGCTCTAAGTTTTCCGCCTCATGACCGTAGGTTCCGGCCATACCACAACAACCTAAATTGACTGCGGTTAACTTAGCACCAAAATGGGCGAAGATTTTAGTCCACTCGTTGGCAGTATTTGGCTTGGCCGTCGATTCAGTGCAATGACTAAACCAGGTATATTGCTTATCTTGTGGCGCTTTCGCGGGTAGATCCTTGATGACATTAAGTAGCCATTCGTTGGCTAACTTAACCTCAAAATGACCGCGATTAGCGCCTAAGACTTCACGGTATTCGTCGCGATAACACAAGACTAAGGCAGGATCGATACCGACCATAGGCATGCCCAGTTTATGGACTTGGTTCAAAAAGTCCGCACTCGACTGCGCAGTTTTCGCGAACTTATCTAAAAATCCCTTGATATGCGTTGGCTTTCCATTGGGTTTATAGGGCAACAACACAGGTTTTAAACCAAGCTTTTCAATCAACTGGATAAAGCGCAGCACAAGACCTGAGTCATAGAAACTGTTAAAGGGATCTTGCACCACCAGCACAAACTGTGAGCGCGCCTCTTCTGGGATAGCCTGCAGTGCAGCTAAGTCGTAACCACGGCTTGCATGACCATCGAGTCTTTGCTTCAAGGTCGGCACAGATAACGCAGGCGCGTCCACGTAACCAATCGCCTTTTTAATCACCCATTGGCTCAATGGATTTTGCGCGGCAAAGTTAGTAAGACGCGGTGCAGCGGCCATTAATGGCAAGCTATCTTCGATACCTGCAACAAGATAGTCCTTCGCCGGTCTTAAATAGCGTTGATAGTAAATATTAAAGAACTGCGCCCTAAACTTAGGCACATCCACTTTGACCGGACATTGCCCAGAGCAGGCTTTACAGGCCAAACAGCCCTTGAGCGATTCCATCACTTCGTGGGAATAATCATAATCGCGCTGGGCGTTCAGGGTATTTTGAACGCGCTGCAGCAAACCTAAGGGCTTTGCTTTTGCCAGTGCGTTGACATCAACTCCTTCAGCCTCAAGTAGCCTTAGCCACTCTCTCATGAGTCCTGCACGTCCCTTAGGCGACTGTACTCTATCGCCTGTCACCTTAAACGATGGGCACATGGGCGAATAGCTACTGTAATTAAAACACAGGCCGTTGCCGTTACAATTCATCACATCGGGGAACGCATCACGTACTTCGATGGGAATTTGTCGGTCAAATTTACCGCGCTTAACACTGTCAACATCGTAATAGAGGGAGCCAGTCTGTTTAGGCGCCACCAGCTTGCCGGGGTTTAATCGGTTGTCGGGGTCGAACAAGCCTTTGATATCTTGTAGAACGCCGTATAATTCATCACCAAAGACAGCAGGACCGTATTCACCACGCACGCCTTTACCGTGCTCGCCCCACATCAGGCCGCCATATTTAAGCGTCAGTGCAGCCACTTGATCGGAAATGACCCGCAGTAGTTTTTCATCTTCAACATCGCACATATCGAGTGCGGGCCGTACATGCAACACGCCCGCATCCACATGACCGAACATACCGTATTGCAGATTATGGCCATCGAGTACTGCGCGAAACTCCATAATATAATCGGCGAGTTTTTCGGGCGGCACCGCAGTATCTTCCGCAAAAGCGATAGGTTTACGACGTCCTTTAGTGGCGCCGAGTAAGCCAACGGCTTTTTTGCGCATGCCGTATATTTTTTCGATGCTTGGCTTGTCTTGCGTCACTTGGTAACCCAATACGCCGCACTCGCCTTTGCTGATCTGCTCAGTCAAGACAGCTTCAAGACTCGCAAGCTTTTGCTCAACCTCTACTGTGTCACCAGCAAATTCGACCATATTGAGGCCGTCGATGACTTTACCCGGCACTTCTTGGATCAGATCAGATACCGAGTGCCAGACAATATCTTCACGGGCTAAATTCAGCACTTTTGAATCGACGGTTTCGACCACAGTCGCCCGCGCGGCGACTAAGGATGGCGCATGACGCAATGCCGATTGGAACGAATCGTACTTAATGTTCACCATAGCGCGCTCAGTCGGCAGCGGGGTGAGATTGAGTTTAGCTTCGGTTATTACCGCAAGCGTGCCCTCTGAGCCCGTTAAAATCCGAGATAAATCGAATTGTGTCAGGCTGTCGTTCCACACGTGTTTTAAGTCATAGCCAGTGAGGAAACGGTTAAGTTTAGGAAATTGGTTTTCAATCTGAGTACGCTTTTCGCGGCATACCGCCGCCACAGCAGAAATCAGTTTCTGCCCCAGCGGATTATCACTGACGTTATCTGGGTTACACAGTAGTCCCGCATCTAGGGGATGCGTATCCAGCACACTGCCATCAATCAACACACTGCGTAGCGCCAGCACGTGATCTGAGGTCTTACCATAAACCAGTGAGCCCGCACCCGAGGCATCGGTATTAATCATGCCGCCAATTGTGGCGCGGTTTGAGGTGGATAAATCGGGACTAAAAAAGAATCCATGGGGACGCAATACATCGTTGAGCGCATCTTTAACGACACCAGCTTCAACTCGCACCCAACCTTGCTCAGCATTCACTTCGAGCACGCGGTTCATGTAACGCGACACATCTAAAATCAAACCATGGGTGAGGGATTGTCCGTTGGTGCCCGTACCACCGCCCCGCGCACTAAAGGTCACGCTGCGAAATGTGTCGCTGGCGGCCAGCGTCAATGCAATTTGGATATCCTGCTGATTTTTAGGATATAACACGGCTTGAGGTAAAAATTGGTATACCGAGTTGTCGGTGGCTTGCACTAAACGTGCGCTGTAACGTTTGTCTATATCACCGGAATACTCACTTTGCTCCAGTGCATCAAGGTATGCCAAATACACTGGCTCTAATGTTTGTTGATGTGATAGCAGGGGTAACATAGATGGCTTCTGTCAATTATCGTTATGGCGCCATTATAAACAAAAAAAAGCCGCTAAAAAGCGGCTTTTTTAACAAGTTTATAAAATGACTATCTAGATCAAGCGTGCGCTTCGGCTAAATACAACCAAGTATCAATCACAGTATCAGGGTTTAATGACACTGTATCTATGCCTTGTTCTACCAACCAAGCGGCAAAATCAGCGTGATCTGAAGGTCCTTGACCACAAATACCTATGTAAGCGCCCTTCGCTTTAGCCGCTTTAATGGCTAATGAAAGTAGCATTTTAACGGCTTCATCACGCTCATCAAATAAGTGGCTGATGATACCTGAATCACGGTCAAGGCCGAGTGTCAGCTGAGTTAAATCGTTTGAGCCGATAGAGAAACCATCGAAATGCTCAAGGAATTGGTCAGCTAACAAGGCGTTTGAAGGCACTTCACACATCATGATGACGCGTAAACCGTCTTTGCCGCGCTCTAAACCTTGCTCTTTGAGCAGGCCGACCACTTGCTCAGCTTCTTTCACTGTGCGAACGAATGGGATCATAACTTCAACGTTTTTCAGCCCCATGTCATTACGAACGCGTTTGATCGCTTCACACTCAAGCGCAAAACAGTCACGGAAGGATTCAGAGATATAACGGCTCGCACCGCGGAA
Source organism: Shewanella sp. SP2S2-6 (assembly GCF_031931965.1). Classification (NCBI taxonomy): domain Bacteria; kingdom Pseudomonadati; phylum Pseudomonadota; class Gammaproteobacteria; order Alteromonadales; family Shewanellaceae; genus Shewanella; species Shewanella sp. SP2S2-6. Next base: position 94,327 of record NZ_JAUOEQ010000006.1, read on the forward strand.
GCCCAGCATTGGGTTCTCTTCTTCTGGCTCGTATCTGTCACCACCAACCAAGTTTGCGTATTCGTTAGACTTAAAGTCTGACATACGTACGATCACTTTCTTCGGATAGAAAGCTGAACCAATAGTCGCAATACCTTCAACCAGACGGGCAATATAGAACTCAACTGGAGATTCATAACCTGCGATCATCTCGTTGATTTCAGTTTGCAGCGCAGCGTCTTGTTGATTGAACTCAAGCAGTGCCTTTGGATGAATACCGATCATACGGTTGATGATGAATTCTAAACGCGCTAGACCCACGCCTTCGTTTGGCAAACGGGCAAAATCAAATGCACGATCAGGGTTACCCACGTTCATCATGATTTTCATTGGCAATGTAGGCAGAGAATCAACACGGTTTGAAATCACTTCAAACTCTTGTTTACCTTCGTAGATAAAGCCAGTGTCACCTTCGGCGCAAGACACAGTCACGATTTGACCATTCTTGATACGGTCAGTTACGTCACCACAACCTACGACTGCTGGCACACCCAATTCGCGGGCGATAATCGCCGCGTGACAGGTACGGCCGCCACGGTTTGTGACGATAGCACTTGCGCGCTTCATGATAGGTTCCCAATCAGGATCTGTCATGTCAGTCACTAACACGTCGCCAGGTTGGATTTGATCCATATCGGCGATTGAGGTTAATACTTTGGCTACACCAGTACCCACTTTATGACCGATAGCGCGACCTTCACAGATCACAGCGCCACGGCTCTTTAAGTGATAACGCTCAATTAATTGCACATCTTCACGGCTACGAACCGTTTCTGGACGTGCTTGAACGATATACAGCTTGCCGTCGTTACCGTCTTTCGCCCATTCGATGTCCATTGGACGACCGTAATGTTTTTCGATAACCATAGCTTGCTTAGCTAATTCTTCGACTTCAGCGTCATTGATTGAGAATTGGCGACGCTTGTCAGCACTCACGTCTTCAATTTTCACTTGTTTGCCGTGAGCAGCATCATCTGAATACACCATTTGGATGAGCTTGCTACCGATATTACGGCGCACAACAGCTTTATGACCTAAGGCTAAAATCGGTTTGTGAACATAAAATTCATCAGGGTTTACCGCGCCTTGAACAACCATTTCACCCAGACCAAAAGATGAAGTAATAAACACCACATCGTTATTGCCAGATTCAGTGTCCATAGTGAACATCACACCTGAAGCCGCTTTATCTGAACGAACCATGCGTTGCACGCCAGCAGACAAGGCTACACCGTGGTGCTCATAACCTTGGTGGACACGGTAGGAAATAGCGCGATCGTTAAAGAGTGAAGCGTATACGTGCTTGATCGCCACGAGTACAGATTCAAATCCTTTAACGTTTAAGAAAGTTTCTTGCTGACCCGCAAAAGACGCATCTGGCATATCTTCAGCTGTTGCAGAAGAACGTACCGCGAATGACGCTTCGCTAGTTTCAGCGGCAAGTTTATCGTAAGCTTCACGAATGGCTTGCTCTAATGCTGGTTGAAATGGGGTGTCGATAACCCACTGCCTGATCTGTGCACCTACTTTAGCCAGCGCATTGACATCATCTACATCCAGTGTGGCTAGAATGTCATAAATCTTCTGGTTAACTCCGCTTTGTTCAAGGAACTCGTTGAACGCATGGGAAGTTGTCGCAAATCCGCCAGGTACTTGAACACCGGCATTGGCCAGATTGCTGATCATCTCGCCTAGAGAAGCATTTTTACCGCCAACCAAGTTGACGTCACCCATGCCTAATTCTTGATACCAGAGTACGTATTGCTGCACAGTTCTATCTCCGCAAGTTTATTTCAGTGGCCCCTTCACACGAGGGCAGCGGCATTTTACACTCCTGCCGAACACGCGTAAATCTATAATTTTATTTGTAATTTTATTACTACAAGAGGTCAGTATGGCACCAAAAGTATTCTATATCTCCGACGGGACAGCGATCACAGCTGAAGTTTTTGGTCATGCGGTTCTCTCGCAATTTCCATTAGAATTTGAGTCACTTACAATTCCATTCGTTGAAACTCTGACGAAAGCGGAGCAAGTTAAGCGACAAATTAATGATTGTTTTATTACAACAGGTGAGCGGCCGTTAGTGTTCCATTCCATCGTCAAACCAGAAATTCGCGACATTATTTATTCGAGTGAAGGCTTAGATTATGATTTTTTGAATACTTTCGTGGCACCACTCGAACAACATTTAGGGGTTTCAGCTTCTCCGGTGCTACATCGCACCCATGGAAAAGCCAATCACGGCTATGAAGCGCGAATTGATGCGATTAATTTCGCCATGGATAATGATGACGGCCAGACCATGAAACACATGGATCAAGCCGATCTAGTTCTACTTGGGGTCTCACGCTGTGGCAAAACGCCCTCTAGCCTGTATTTATCGATGCAGTTTGGAATCAAAGCAGCAAACTACCCTTTCACCGAAGATGATATGGATAACCTCAAGTTACCTGAAGCGTTGAAACGCAATAAGAAAAAGCTGTTTGGTTTAACGATTGACCCCGTGCGTTTACATGAAATCCGTCAGAGTCGAATGGAGAATAGCCGCTACTCGTCACTCAAGCAGTGCCGCTTAGAAGTCAAAGAAGTCGAAATGCTATTTAAACGTGAACGCATTCCTTATATAGATACAACGAATCATTCCGTGGAAGAAATTGCCACCAAGATATTGGATGTCACGGGCCTAGAACGGCACATGTTCTAAGCTTGTAGAGCAAAAAGCAGCAAGATAAACCGAGTGAATTTAGCTTAATTGAATCTAACTTAAATCAAATTCATTGCACAGTTGCCGACAATTAACACAATTGGCGCTGTGCAACTCGGTTCGATTCGTTATAATCCGAGGCAATCTGGCGAAAAGCGCCGCACGCAAGCTCGGTATTTTGAATGACCATAAAAACAGACGAACTACGCACTTCCTTATTAGCAAAAGTCATCTCACCTGCGCAACTGGCATCTGAGTTCCCATTAACTCAAGATGCGGCCGATTATCTGGTTCAGCAACGTCGTGAAGTCGAAGCCATTATTATGGGTGAAGACCAACGTCTATTGGTGATCGTAGGCCCATGCTCAATACACGATACTAAAGCAGCATTAGATTATGCTCAGCGTTTAGCTATATTACATCAAGAATTGAAAGATGATTTGTGTATCTTAATGCGGGTCTATTTTGAGAAACCTCGCACTGTTGTCGGCTGGAAAGGATTAATTTCAGATCCCGATCTTGATGGCAGTTTCGAGCCAAACAAAGGCCTACGTATTGCTCGCGAGCTACTGCAACAAATCACTGAATTAAAATTACCTATTGCCACCGAATTTTTAGATATGGTGAACGGTCAGTACATCGCCGATCTCATCACTTGGGGCGCAATTGGCGCACGCACCACTGAAAGCCAAGTTCACCGTGAGATGGCCTCGGCACTGTCTTGTCCTGTTGGTTTTAAAAACGGTACCGATGGCAATATCAATATTGCCGTCGATGCAGTGCGCGCCGCGCAAGTTCCACATATTTTCTATTCACCGGATAAAGATGGCGCGATGGCGGTCTATCGCACCCACGGTAATCCGTTTGGTCATATCATTCTGCGCGGCGGCAAAACGCCTAATTACCACGCCGAAGATATCGAAAAGGCACGGCAACAACTTGCCTCTGTTGGGGTAACTCAACGTATGGTGGTTGATTTCAGCCACGGTAATAGTGAAAAGAACCACCTTAAGCAGCTTAACGTTGCCGATGCAATCATGGCGCAAATGCGGGCAGGCAGCACTGCCATCGCCGGTATTATGGCTGAAAGCTTCTTACAGGAAGGCAACCAGAAAGTCGTTGCAGACCAACCACTCTGTTATGGCCAAAGCATCACAGATGCCTGCTTACATTGGGATGACTCAGAAGTCCTGCTGCGTAAACTGGCAGCCGCTTCCCGCGAGCGAAAAGCACTGTTAGCGAAATAAGCCTGACGCTCGAAAAAATGTCCGAAGCGATATACGTTTTCCAATAAAAAACCGATCTTAGATCGGTTTTTTAATTAAGAGCGGTTTAATAATCTTCAGCCACATTCTTAATGAGCGTTAAAGCCAGTGCATTTCTATCTTTAAGAATTAAAAATCTCTATAATTCTGCCTTATTTGCTGCATTACCTTAGGTTGCTGTATGTCGCTTACGCCCATTTCTCCAAACACCGAAAATACCTCCCGAACCGAACCTCCTGAAGCACAATTCCCAGAAGCGATTCAAACGCGAATCGATTCCTCAGAAGCGCGGGTTATCAAGGCGGTATTTCCATCCATCACCAATCATCACAATACCTTATTTGGTGGTGAAGCTTTAGCGTGGATGGATGAAACAGCCTTTATCGCTGCGACTCGTTTTTGCCGTAAAACCTTAGTAACTGTGAGTTCCGATAGAATCGATTTTAAAAAACCGATCCCCGCAGGCACATTAGCCGAACTGATCGCGCGGGTGATCCATGTAGGTAACACCTCATTGAAAGTTGAAGTGAATATCTATGTCGAAGACATGTATCAAGACCATCGAGAGCATGCCATACGTGGTGTGTTTACCTTTGTTGCAGTTGACGAACAACGAAATCCCACCCAAGTGTGGACATACGAGTAGTTTGTAGACGATTGAAAGACACTGAACCGCCCGTCATCTCGGGCTTTTGATCGCGACTTTACAATTTGAATATGTTTTTTATAACACCGACCAAAGTCTAACAACCAGAAACATATCAAAATTTTGTCCTGATTCATGAATAAAGCAATAGGATCCTTGATTACTTTTCTGTTACATTGAGTTCAATCTTCACGCGCACCGAACATAATCATAAAAGCCATGAAGCTAGAAAACTTAAATATTATTATCGCAGACGATCACCCATTGTTCAGAAATGCACTACGTCAAGCGCTGACCACAGCGTTTGAGCATGCACAATGGTTTGAAGCCGACAGTGCTGATGCACTGCAATCTGTATTGGATGTCCGTAGTGTCGACTACGATCTTGTACTGTTAGATCTGCAGATGCCAGGTTCACACGGATACTCCACCCTTATCCATCTTCGCTCACATTATCCCGAACTACCCGTTGTAGTGATATCAGCCCACGAGGATATCAATACCATTAGCCGTGCAATTCATTATGGCAGCAGTGGTTTTATCCCTAAATCGGCCTCGATGGAAACCCTCAAAGAGGCGCTAAGTGCAGTGTTATTCGGGGATATTTGGTTACCTAAAGACACTGAGATTATTGATATCGATGACGATGCCGTTGATAAAATGGCCAGTAAATTATCCGATCTCACGCCGCAGCAATATAAAGTGCTGCAGATGTTTGCCGAGGGTTTGTTAAACAAGCAAATTGCCTACGATCTTGGCGTTTCAGAAGCGACCATCAAGGCGCACGCGACTGCCATTTTTAGAAAACTGGGCGTTCGCAACCGAACCCAAGCTGTTATAGCACTTGCTCAACTTGAAATGGATAAAGTCGATTTATCTTAATCGCTCATCCCACAAAAATGCCGCTTATATTAGCGGCATTTTTATGTCGGCAACTCGTCGCCAATTAACGCATTGGCAAATTTTTATCAGCAAACATTTCATCGATAAGCTGCTGGTCCCGTAAGGCGACAGCTTTCTCCACCACGTCACGGGTTAAATGCGGCGCAAAGTGCTGAATAAAATCATACATATAACTGCGCAAGAAGCTGCCCTTCCTGAAGCCAATTTTAGTCGTACTGTGGGCAAACAAATGGCCAGCATCAATAGCAACTAAGTCTTTATCGACATTAGGGTCAATCGCCATAGAGGCAATAACGCCCACACCTAATCCTAAACGGACATAGGTTTTCAACACATCGGCACTGGTCGCACTAAAAACAACACGCGGCTCTAAATTGGCGCGATTGAACGCTTTCTCAATTTCAGAAGCACGGTCAAAACCAAAGACATAAGTCACTAAGGGGAAGCGCGCTAAATCTTCGATACTAATCAAATTATTTGGGCTACGGGTCGCAAGGGGATGATCTTTAGGAACGACGATGGAGCGATTCCAATGATAACAAGGCAACATAATTAAGTCGGAATATAAATGCATTGCTTCAGTCGCAATGGCGAAATCCGCATCACCGCGAGCCGCCTGTTCGCTGATCTGCGATGGCGTCCCCTGATGCATATGCAAGTTCACTTTAGGGTAGCGATCAATAAACTGCCGAATGATCGTCGGCAATGCATAGCGCGCCTGAGTGTCTGTCGTGGAAATATTTAACTCGCCTTGATCGGGCTTAGTATATTCCTCAGAAACTTTTTTAATGCTCTCGACTTTACCCAAGATATCATTGGCAATGCTGATCACTTGCAAACCCGCAGGTGTGACATGGGTTAAGTGCTTACCGCTACGACCAAATATTTGGATCCCCAACTCATCTTCAAGCATGCGAACTTGTTTACTGATCCCAGGTTGAGAGGTATACAAGTTTTCAGCTGTCGCCGATACATTGAGGTTATGTTTTACGACCTCAGCAATATACCTGAGTTGTTGCAGTTTCATCTTATTTCCTTGTTTCAAACACGCAAAATGCCATTAACAACTGAGCCCTCAAAGCACTCTCAGCTATAATCAATCGTTATAGTATATAGTAAAACTTAAAGCAAATAGGAATATAGAGCACAAGTCTGCAGATTCATACGACAGAAATGATAACCTAGGCTAAGATAACTATGCTAGTTTATTGATTTATTGTAGCATTAGCTCAATTGGATAAATAATGGAACATCTATGTCATTCACCTTGGTTCTGATCCTCATCGGTGCGCTTTTACTGCTTGTTATCGGAATTAACGTATTACAACAACAAAAAGAACGCGTAGAGGCTGAGCGGCGCATTGAATTTGCCCGTCAAAGAGCAATTATCGATGAAACAGAAGCTGTGTTATCAAACACAGGGATGATGCCTTGTAGCACGAATATTGTGTTGGTTTTGTACCGTCGCGTGCAAGATGCCTTGCAGGCTGCGACAGCTATTAGTAATAGCCAACAACAGTCTGATTACCAGCGCCGACTAGCCGATATCAACAATCAAATAACAACCTTACAGTCTGGTCAACCTCAATCACCACCGATTGAGAATTTCAGACTACCCGATAACGACAAACAAATTTTAGCGCTAGTGCAAACCTTGAAAAAGCTCAAGGCGATACTTAGAGCAGAACATAACAAAGGGAAAGTCGACCCGAGCATTTTTGCTCAGGAAGAAAGTCGTATCGACAGTTTACAGCTCAGGATTAATGTTGATTCCATGCTTTCCCGTGCAAGAGCGGCCAGTTTTATGAAGCAATATGGTTCATCAAAACAAATGGTGACTAAAGCACTATCGACATTGCACGCGATTAAGGCACAAACGCCTAATGACCCTTTCATTGGTCGTAAAGTGGATGAGGCTAAACAATTACTTGATGAGATTATGGGCGCACAAAAACAATCTGAACCCAGTGCACCTAGACCTAAAAATGAAGAAGATGATATCGACATGCTGTTTCAACCGAAAAAGAAATGGTGATCAGTTACTGTTTGCTTACCTTTAAGTTGAATTAGCGGCACGTCTTACACTCGTTCTTCAGCGTTATTGGCGTGGTGAGTTAGTGCGAGTAAAGCGAGTAACATTTTTGGCTCATTATCTACAGCAACAAATCAGTCTCTAAAGAAAATCGAAACAAAAAAGCCAAGTCATAATTGACTTGGCTTTTTTGTTATTATCTTGGCGTTATGCTAACTCAATCCGCCGCTATGCGCTTTTCTTGGCTTTCTTGGTAGTCTCACTCACCCACTTGCCATTAACGTAATGGGCTGACCAACCAGTAGCTTTACCGTCGACTTCAGTCGCAACGTATTGCTCTTTCGTCTTACGGCTAAACTTCACCGCAGCTTTATTGCCTTCGTCATCAGTGACGGGCGCATCGGCTAAATATTGATACTTAGGCCACAGCAGCTCGCGGTATTGAACCAGCTCTTCAACCAGAGGTGCACGGGTTTCCCGTGATTTAGGGAAAGTACTGGCCGCTAAGAAGATCCCTGCTGCACCATCACGTAATACGAAATGGGCATCCGATTTGCTGCATTTCAGATCAGGCAAATAGATAGGATCTTCTTTTGGTGGCGCAGCCTCGCCGTTTTTGAGTAATTTACGGGTATTTTTACATTCGCTATTGGTACAACCAAAATACTTACCAAAACGGCCGTTTTTCAGTTCCATGTCGTTGCCACAACGATCACACTCTATTAGCGGACCTTCATAGCCTTTGATCTTGAACTGGCCTTCTTCGACCTCATAACCTTCACAAATCGGGTTATTACCACAGACATGTAGCTTACGCTTCTCATCGATAAGGTAACTGTCCATTGCGGTACCGCAAATACCACATCGATGCTTAGCACGCAGCGCATCAGTCTCGGCATCTTCACTGTTTTCACTAATTGCCTCAACGCCAGGTGTTAGGTTCATCGTTGTCTTACAACGCTCTTTAGGCGGTAATTCATAACCAGAACAACCCAAGAAAACCCCAGTTGTTCCCGTGCGTATCCCCATAGAACGGCCGCAGGTTGGGCACTTGATATCCGTCATCACCATTTGGTTAAGACGCATACCACCTTCTTCGGGATCGAGCTCCGCTTTTTCTAATTGCTTAGTAAAGTCAGCATAGAAACCATCGAGCACTTTTTTCCAGTCTAACTCGCCGCGAGCCACATCATCCAATGTTTGCTCCATGCTGGCGGTAAAATCATAGCTCATCAAATCAGCAAAACTGCTGACTAATCGCTCGCTGACAATTTCACCCATTTTTTCGGCATAGAAACGACGATTCTCAACTTTTACATAACCTCGATCTTGAATCGTTGAAATGATGGTTGCGTAGGTCGATGGACGGCCAATACCACGTTTCTCTAATTCTTTAACTAAAGAGGCTTCGCTGTATCGCGCTGGCGGCTTAGTAAAGTGTTGCTTAGGCTGCAACTCTTTCAATGCTAATACATCGCCTTGCGCCACAAATGGCAACGTATTGTCTTCTTCGTTTTTCTTCTTGAGTGCTGTTTGCACCCGAGTCCAACCATCAAAACGTAAAGTACGTCCTGTTGCCTTGAGCTCATAGTCACCCGCTTTGACGGTCAACTTAGTGGCATCATATTGTGCTGGCGTCATCTGACACGAGACAAACTGGCGCCAAATCAGCTCATATAGGCGCTGAGCATCACGCTCCATGTCTGATAAGCTTGCCGCTTGTACCTGAACGTTTGATGGACGAATCGCTTCGTGAGCCTCTTGTGCGCCTTCCTTAGAACCGTAGCGAATCGGTTCAGCGGGTAGATATTTATCACCAAATTCTTTGGCAATCATATCGCGCAAGCTTTCAACGGCTTCTTGACTCAAATTGGTCGAGTCGGTACGCATATAAGTGATATGACCGGCTTCATAAAGTCGCTGGGCCATCATCATGGTCTTCTTGACACCGAAACCTAAGCGCGTACTCGCTGCCTGTTGCAATGTCGACGTAATAAAGGGCGCAGAAGGTTTGCTTTGGGTCGCTTTGTCTTCGCGGGCCAGCACGGTAAAACTCACCGCCGATAACGCTTGAACCGCGGCCATCGCTTGCTGTTCGTTGATGGGATTAAAGGCAGCATCTAGATGCTTAACCACTTCCATCCGCAAAGCTTCTTGAGCTGGCGTATTGAGCTCTGCATGTACATCCCAAAACTCTTCAGGCACAAAAGCTTTAATTTCACTTTCACGTTCAACCACTAAGCGAACAGCAACCGACTGCACTCTACCTGCGGACAAACCGCGAGCGACTTTTTTCCACAGCAGTGGCGACACCATAAAACCGACAACTCTGTCTAAGAAGCGACGAGCTTGCTGGGCATTAACCATGTTAGTGTCGAGTGTCGACGGCTTGCTAAAAGCGTCTTGAATCGCAGACTTAGTAATTTCGTTGAAAACCACACGTTGATACCGTGAAGGATCACCACCAATCACCTCTTGCAAATGCCAGGCGATAGCTTCTCCCTCACGGTCTAAGTCGGTTGCGAGATAGATTTGGTCGGCAGAATCGGCAAGTGCCTGTAACTCTTTAACGACCTTTTCTTTACCCGGCAAAATTTGATACTTAGCTGCCCAGCCCTTTTCAGGGTTTACGCCCATGCGAGACACCAGCGCTTGCTGATCTTTCACCTTTTTATATTGAGCTTTTTCTTCTGGCGACATTTTCTTAACTTCGGCAGCGGATTTAACCTTTTCATTGCCTTCTGAAGTCGATGATGTCGGCAGATCACGGATGTGACCTACGCTCGATTTAACGATGAATTCTTTGCCAAGATATTTATTAATAGTCTTAGCTTTGGCCGGTGATTCGACAATAACTAGCGATTTACCCATAGTTTAATTTGCGCCAAAAAATCTCAAGAAGGTGGAAATTGGCACCATATATAGAGGGTTGTACTGATAGTTTCAAGTTAATCCCTCTTTTATATGTACCAGCGAGTCACTTTTTAATCAAAGTTGAAAAAATGTAAAAATATAATATGCGTAATTAAAAACTAATATTTCATTATTTGCCAGCAAGCAAGAAATAGTTATGCATTTATCGTGAAAAAGTCGCTTTGAGCACAAAACCGTCCGCTTGTGCACTCGAAAAGCTTCAGTATACTGGGTTCCCTCAGGGACCATATGAACAAATAATAACTTTCCCTATCACAAGGATAAGCAATGAAGCACTTTGAAGCGAATTTTGATGGACTCGTTGGACCAACACACAATTACGCAGGGTTGTCTTTTGGCAATGTCGCCTCGCTCAGCAATGCCGCCTTAGTTTCCAACCCCAAAGCTGCTGCGAAACAAGGACTCCAAAAAGCCAAAGCACTCGCGGATATGGGCATGGTTCAAGGCATGTTAGCCCCTCAGGAGCGTCCAGACCTCTACACATTGCGCCGAATTGGATTTTCCGGCTCTGACGCCAATGTATTAAAACAGGCTGCTAAAGAAGCGCCTATGCTACTTAATGCCTGCTGCAGCGCATCCAGTATGTGGACTGCCAATGCCGCAACTGTCTCACCCAGTGCAGATACACGTGACGGCAAACTGCATTTCACTCCAGCAAATTTAGTCGATAAACTGCATCGCAGCATCGAGCCCCTCACAACGGGGCGCATATTAACAGCAACTTTCAGTGATCCCCACTATTTTCATCACCATAGTCACTTACCTGAGCATAATAGCTTCGGTGATGAAGGTGCGGCGAACCACACTAGGCTATGCAACGAGTACGGCCATGCCGGTGTAGAGCTGTTCGTTTATGGGCAAGAAGCCACCAATCCCAATGCCCCTAAACCGCAAAAGTATCCAGCTAGACAAACCTTAGAAGCATCGATGGCGGTAGCACGCTTACATCAGCTTGAAGAAGATAATTGCGTCTTCATCCAGCAGAATCCTGATGTGATTGATCAAGGTGTATTCCATAATGATGTTATCGCAGTAGGTAATCAAAATGTGCTGTTCTACCATGAACAAGCCTTCTTAAATACCCAACATAAAATTGATGAAATTAAACGTAAGCTCGATACCGAACTGTATTTCATTGAAGTGCCCACCGCTAAAGTGGCGATTAACGACGCCGTCAAAAGCTATTTATTCAATACCCAGATTATTACGCTTCCTTCTGGTGAAATGGCCATTATTGCCCCAACCGATTGCCAAGAAAATCCGGCAGTATTTGCCTATTTGAATGAACTACTGACGCTGAATACTCCCATTAAGCAAGTGCTTTACTTCGACGTAAAACAAAGCATGCAAAACGGCGGCGGCCCCGCCTGCCTGCGTTTGCGTGTCGCCATGAATGAGATGGAAGTCGCGGCAGTGAATCAACACACTCTAATGAATGATGCCTTATTTTCGCGTTTAAACCTTTGGGTAGACAAACATTACCGTGACAGATTAACCACCCAAGATCTTGCTGACCCTCAGCTAATCATCGAATCACGCACTGCATTAGATGAGCTCACGCAAATCATGAAACTAGGTAGCGTTTATCAGTTCCAGCGATAATGAATAAATATAATTCCAAAAACTAGACAATAAAAGCGCACAATTAAGTGCGCTTTTAACTTATATTATTGACCCGTCCTAAATAGCGTTAACACTTGTCGATAATTTTATTTCATAGACAATAGACTAGTGGATAACGACAGGGATCGTTGCAATCTGCGTTAAAACACCTTTTTTAGTCAGTGCTTCAATCACTAATGACCCTGCATCAGGTTGGTCAGCACCTTTTATAAGAACGCTATACTTTCCTGCCCCGTTATCATTTGAAGATGCGATAGTGAAAGAGCCTTTACTTGCTAAGCTACCAGCTGAGGGGGTAAACGTAATGACTGTTCCTGAAGGCAAAGGCTGATTATGTAAATCCCCAATAATAATAGTTACGCCACCAGTCGACTTACCAATAATGTCAATCGTATTGTTATCGTTTAGACCATCACACACATCAACTATAGCTTTATCATCAATACAACTATCAGTAATTACTGGAACAGAAGCCATAGCATCACTACCCGACATTACCAAGACTAACGAAGCACGCACATTCAGCGAAGTATTACCCGCTGCACATCCGGCATGTTTACTGCCATTAGCATCCAATTGGCACAAACTACCATTGTATAAACCATCTGCTTGGTCATAAACGCCATTACTATTAAAATCAGTAAACACTTCAGCATCCCCTCCCTCTTCACCACCAGCTACACTTGGGTTAAAAGTACGGTCTTCATTATGGTCGACAAACGCTTCACTTAAGTCATATGGATTACCCGATACATCCTTTTTGCTTAAAAAATTCGCCACTTCAGATGCGTCAAAACGTCCATTGCTATTAGTATCTGGGAAAGACTCTTCACCGATAGCCGTAGCTAATATCGTCACGCGTCCGCCATAAGGTTGACCCAATTCCGCATCTAACGAAGGTTCTTTACCTTGCATTGCTAACGTATCACCAGTAGGGCGAGGATTTTGGCTTGTCCATTTAACTGAACAAGCACCATTAACTGTCAAACACGAAGACGCTATCACACCGCCCTCTGTGGTAAAGGAAACAGCTGTGCCATCGGGTACAGGGTTGTTGAATGCATCAGCCAATCGTGCCGTCACATCAACCTCAATGCCATCGTATTCCCAACCTTCAGGGCTTAGGTTTGATGCCGATAAAGAAAAGCTATCTTGGTCAGGTAAACCTGTCGAAATAACTAATTGATTCGATTGACTTGATATTGCTGGCGTACTGCCAGCAACCACTGCAGTAACCCTGACACTTGTTGATATTGAGCCCGAATTAACTACCGTTTGAACAACTCCCTGACCATTTGTAGTAGCAAACTCAGGATCAAGAGTGATATTGCCAACTTCAGTATTAAGCGAGAAATTCACACGTTGATTACTAACCGGAATGCCATTTTTATCCATTACTTTAAATTTCACGGTTGAGGCTTCTGCCCCACCGGTTCCTTTAAGCCTAATGACTTCGGGTAATGCCTCTAGGAAAAAGATACTACCAACACTTGCAGGTAAGACATTTACCGTCGCCTTGGCAGTAAGAGATTTTCCACCAACATTAGCGCTTATATTAATAGTGTCGTCCCCCACACAGCCTTTTGCTAAGTAAGTACTGGTTGCAATACCGTTAACTGCGACTACAGGAGTGCTTAATTCTGCTTCAGCATTCGCCTTCAAGGCACAAACAGAGGTAAATTGAACTTCAACTGGATCGGCAAATAGATTTCCTGCGTCATCCTGAATAGATACTGAGACACTTGAAGTCCCACCCGCTGAAACAACTGAAGGCTCAACAGATGCAACACCATTTTGAAATGGAGAACCACTTCCCATAAACACATTAGTCGCACCGATACTAAACACTAGTTGTTCAGATTTTTCTCCCGTTAGCAACGTCGCTGTCGCACTACCAGCACCTGGCTGAGTACCTGCTAAAATTTGAACATAAGCAACACCTTGCTCAGTAATAGCAGTATCAATGGGTAATTCACCGCGCGTACTGGAAAATTGAACAATTGTTTGCTTGGAAATACCTGTAACATTAGCAATAAGATAACCTGGTGAAAGTGATGTTATTGTTGATATGGGAGTTTTTGACTCAGGGTCACTCACCATAATCAAGGATACCTGCGCACCGCCTGTTGATGCTCCACCATCACCTTTAGTATTAAAGGAAATATCAGATGTAACAGCACTACCTCCTGTTGGAGTATAAGTTGCTGTAATTTCACCAGAACCAAGTATATTACCAGTCAAGACATCAATAGAAACCTTACCCTCAGCATTAGTCACCCCACTATCAGGAGTTAACACTCCTTGCCCTTCTAGACTAAAAACAATTCTTGCACCACTAAAAGCTGAAGAATTTTTCGTCAAGGTTGCTGTTAACTTTCCTGGTGCAGCATTCGAAACTTCATCAATTGGTTGCCCACTTGAATTTGTCAGCCCCAGTTTAATGACATATTTATCTGATGGTGTAGTGCCAGTGCCATCGTCGGAGATATTGCCTCCGCCGCCACATGCGACCAAGAAAAGTGAACACAATCCTGCGAGAAAAACCTTATACGCTGACTTCATTGTCAGGCTCCCTGTTACTCTGATGATGATACTTAAGCTAGACGCTTATTACTTATAGGCTAACATTACACAATTTTCACCAATTTTACTCGCTACAACCTTATTTTATTTCACAAATAACACAAATACTTTAACGCTATTTGTCATTTCATCTTCGCCGTTTTCTTGCTAGTCTTGTGAGCGCCAAAAAATAGAATGTATAAAAAACACACAGGACTCCCCATGGCAATTTCGATAAAAAATAAACTCGGCCTTACAAGTAAAATTCTGATCGGTATGGGAACAGGTATTGTCTTAGGTCTCATACTCCGCAATGCCTTTCCAGAAAGCGATATCGTAAAAGACTATATTACCGAAGGTTTTTTACATGTTATCGGTACCATTTTCATCTCCAGCTTAAAAATGTTAGTTGTTCCTTTAGTCTTTATTTCATTAGTTTGTGGCACTTGCTCACTGAGTGAGCCTTCAAAATTAGGCCGTTTAGGTGGCAAAACCCTCGCCTTCTATTTATTCACCACCGCAATTGCTCTCGTAGTTGCGATTGTCAGTGCCGTACTTATACATCCTGGGAACGCTTCACTCGCTTCAGAAAAAATGGAATACATTGCCAAAGAAGCGCCCAGTCTTTCAAGCGTGATTATCAATATAGTCCCCACCAATCCGATGCAGGCATTGAGTGAAGGAAATATGCTGCAAATCATTATTTTTGCGGTTATTTTTGGCTTTGCTATTGCCCATATTGGTGAGCGAGGTAAACGAGTTGCGGCTTTGTTTGAAGATTTAAATGAAGTCATCATGCGCGTCGTGACACTGATTATGCAATTGGCACCTTATGGTGTGTTTGCGCTGATGGCAAAATTAGCATTAACGCTCGGTTTAGAAACCTTTGGTAGCGTAGTTAAATATTTCTTCGTGGTTCTCGGTGTATTACTGGTCCATGCATTTATTGTTTACCCGACACTTCTAAAACTCTTCTCAGGCCTCAATCCATTCATATTTATTCGTAAAATGCGCGATGTGCAATTGTTTGCCTTCTCAACAGCAAGTTCAAATGCCACTTTACCTATTACCATAGAAGCCTCTGAGCATAGATTAGGTGTCGATAATAAGATTGCTGCCTTCACGCTCCCCTTAGGTGCGACCATTAATATGGATGGCACTGCAATTATGCAAGGTGTGGCCACTGTATTTATCGCCCAGGTTTTTGGCATTGAACTCTCGCTCACCGATTATGCCGCCGTTGTGGTGACAGCAACATTGGCATCCATTGGTACAGCTGGCGTTCCGGGTGTTGGACTTATCATGCTGGCCATGGTATTGAATCAAGTTGGATTACCGGTTGAAGGTATTGCATTGATTATCGGTGTTGATCGCCTACTCGACATGGTACGTACCGCAGTTAACGTGACGGGCGACTGTGTCGCAACAGTGATTATTGCGAAATCTGAAGGTGAATTTAACGAGCAAGTGTTTAACAACACACAAGCGGGTAAGGCTGCTAGAAGTTTTGATGAGCAAGTTCATCATTCAGATAAATCTAACTAGCCTTAGTTAAATACCCATCACGCCCAGCCTCTGTGTTGGGCGTTTTTATTTATATTTTTTGTTCACACTTAAACCTGCGCTGTTTGTTTACATTAATGATGCCAATTCATTTTTCTAAAATTAGTAAAATGTGAACATGCCAATAGTACGGAAGTTTGTTTTTAGATACATTATGTTTACTATTTTGATACGTTAATTGGAGTTGAACAAATGTGGTGGAGAAGTCTTTGGATCCTGATAGCTTGCTGGCTATTGTGTGCCCACTTTGTACGTTATGAACAAATTAGCTTTGCCATCCCCTTTGCAATTGCCCCCTTAGTTTTATTCTTTAACTCGGTTTACTTACTGCGTTTATTACAAACTTTATTATTTATGAGTGTCTTTACCGTCTGGGGCGTCACGACGATTGAAGCGATACAAATGCGTTTAGCGCAAGAAGCGCCTTGGTTGAGATTATCTTTTATTATGATGGCGGTGATGTTATTTACCTTAGGTGCAATTATCTGTGGTAACGGTATTTTGCGGATCAGAAAACAAAAGTCTCCTTGGGGAAATTCACCGATACGCTAGCAATTCATCAGTAAAACTTTCATATTCAACAATAAATGAGTACTTATTTTGACCACACGTTCTGCTCGGTCAGCAAAGGTTAAGTTCAACTAAGATATGCTGATACTCTATTTAGTTATCAGTGTGATTTTGCGTAGACTGCTTTGCTAACTAAGGCTTAGCTCATCCACTTTAAGGCATGTATATTATGAGAATTTTGGTTGTTGAAGACGATCCTATTTTATCCCACCACTTAAAAGTGCAATTAAGCGATCTCGGCAATCAAGTTCAAGTGGCGCTCACTGCCAAAGAAGGTTTCTATCAAGCCACGAATTATCCCATCGATGTGGCTATTGTCGATTTAGGTTTACCCGATCAAGATGGCATTAGCTTAATTGAACAACTCAGAGAAGCGGGTCTTAAAGCGCCGATATTAATCCTCACCGCCCGAGTTAATTGGCAGGATAAAGTCGAAGGCCTTAATGCTGGTGCCGATGACTATTTAGTCAAGCCCTTTCAAAAAGAAGAACTCGTCGCGAGACTCGATGCCTTAGTACGCCGCAGCGCAGGTTTTGTTAAACCTGTGATTTGCAGTGGAGAATTAAAACTTGATCTCGCCGCTAAACAAGTCACTCTGAGCGATGAAATCATGGAAGTCACTGCCTTTGAATATTTGATCCTCGAATATTTAATGCGTCATTGCCATGAGGTGGTTGCCAAACAACGTTTGCTCGATGTGATTTATGGCGATAAAGAAGGCGATCCGAATACAATTGAAGTCATGGTCAGCCGCCTACGTAAAAAACTGACCCGCGATGGCATTGACAATCCTATCGTCACCATTCGCGGCCAAGGATATAAATTTAACCTGCCATGCAATTAAGATTAAAATTTAAGAAACGTCTGCTGACGCGGATGTTTCTCACCTCACTATCGATTATTGCCTTAGTGGGTTTTGGGCTCGCATGGATGGTCAATATCCTGCATGCGCAGAATAGTTATAACGAAGAAACCGCACAACTCATTGCAGAAATTCCCCAAGTCGCCGCCGAATTACGGGAGCACGATCTCATCCCCGATACCAGTGCGTGGCTGGAGGAAAATAATAAGCAAGAACGCTATGTGATTGCGAGTTGTGATGAAAAATTCAAACAAGTTTGGACTTCATCCCTCGCAGTAGACCGTGGCTTATTTGATACTTGCGAGCGTTTTAACGAAATTCGCAACGATTCTCCGCCCTATTATCTTACTATGGCCGATGACAGAGGTTACTTCGTCTATTTGCTCGCGGTGGAAATTGCTAGCGTACATTACAACCTGCTCGTCCTCAAAGATGCCGCTAAACTCGAGCAGGAATACAGTAAGTTCAGTAAACGCACTTATATTCGACTCGCCATGGTATTAGCCTTAGCGTTAATTCTATTGGTCAGCGCCGCCTATTGGGGAATGCGCCCCTTAGTACGGATGCAGAATGAACTGCAATCGATTAACCAAGGTAAGAGTAAATCACTTTCTGAGGGTTATCCTGTTGAACTCGAAGGGGTAACCCAAGCACTCAACCAAATGCTGCAACAATCGAGCGCCCAACAACAGCGCTATCAAAATGCCATGAATGACTTAGCACACAGCCTTAAGACCCGCTTAGCCGCTGTGCATGCCATCACAGATGACGCCAGTTTGAGTAAACAATCGGCGAGCGAAAAAATCATGGAACAGGTCAGCCAGATGGATCAGCTGGTCAAATATCAATTAAAACGCGCCATGTTAGGCCGCCAAGGCCTGAAGCAAGAACAGACTGTGATTGCGCCCTTAGTCGATCAATTAGCGCAAATGTTATTTAAAATTTACCGCGATAAGCAAGTGCAGTTCTCAGCGAGCATTCCCCCTTCCTTAATGTTCCCCGGCAACAAGGGCGACTTGATGGAGCTGTGTGGTAACCTGATGGAAAACGCTTTCCGCTTATGTATCAGCCAAGTACATGTATTGGCTAAGATTAATTCACAAGGTGAGTTTGAACTTATCGTCGAAGATGATGGCCCAGGTGTCGAAGAAAGCCTTAGACAGAAGATTATCCAACGCGGCGTGCGAGCCGATACCCAGTCACCAGGACAAGGTATCGGATTAGCCGTATGTGATGAAATCGTTCACAGCTACGGTGGTAGTTTAAAAATTGAGGAAAGCCGCTTAGAAGGTGCACTCTTTAGGATCAGTATCCCTGTTTAAGGACAGGGATAGCTCACAACAAAGGCTAAATACAAATAGTTAAAACAAGGATGTGTAACTATGTGTGAATAGTGAACTTTATCAGGCAATCACAGCGTATAACTGCTCAGCTCGATTGAACATGATCCAAGAGGTAGCAATATATTTGTCACCACTCACAGGTTTATTACCCCTATGCGTATGAGTAAATCCCGCAGGTGCTATCACCATAGTGCCTTTTTTCGGGGAAATTTTACGCTGCTGATAATAAAATTCGGTTTCACCGCCCTCTTCCACATCATTTAAATAAAACATGTAAAGCACGACGCGATGCAAGGCTTCATTGTGACCATTCTGCGGGAATTGCTCCGAATGCCAGTGGGGATAACCGCCTTTATTCTGCTGATACTTTTGAACATTAATACTGCCACTGCGATACAAATACTTCACTAAACCATCGGCCCTAGGCGCACCCAGCGTCGAAAAATTAGTCGGAGTTAGCGTCACAGGTTGGCCTTCTTCATCACTCACAGACACTGCGACCGCGCCCATTAGCGCCATTGAGTACTTTGTGAAATAATCTACTGCGCCCTTTAAGGTATAACCTAAGAGTTCGTTTCTGAGGGGCTGCAGGTCGACGAAACTATCTAAAGCCAAATCGCGGCTGATCTTCTTCTCCAAATCAACGCCATTGCCCGTTTGTCCATCAACAACGCCAGCGTGTTGCTCAAATGCCAGAATGAGACGGTCACACAAGTCATTCGGCAACGCATTAGGGTATACTTCAATAAAGTCCATACTTCCTCAATGGATTGACTACTTTCTAGGCTTACTATGCTGACATGTTAGTTAAGTAATTGTAAAGCAGCATCATTGAGATAAAATAACTCACATTAGGCTTCACGATAACAAGAATATGAAAAAAAGCTGTAAAGTCTCAGTCCATCAACTTCAAGTCGGCAACTTTGTGCGTTTGCCTGTGGCTTGGAAAGATCATCCCTTTTTATTCAGTAGCTTTCATATTAAACAAGCTGCACAAATCGAGTTGATTAAAAATCTAGGCATCGAGCATGTCATTGTCGATTTAGAACGCAGTGATGTCGCTCCCATAGATGCTGACGCAGTCAACCCAATCAAATTACCGCCAAGTGCTGAGATCAATGTGCTTAAGAACGACATGGATCAGTACAAGGCCGAACAAATCGAAGTGCAAAAAAAATTACGCCGCGATATTCATAAAACCGAGCAAAACTTTACCCGTTCGGTAGCCATGATGCGCAGCCTCATCTCTAAGCTGCGTAATCGCCCCTTAAATGCGGTCGATGACGCCAAAGATTTGGTCCATACCATAGTCGAGCAGCTGCTCAACTCAGATAACTTAGTGCTGCACTTAATGAGCGATGCTAAGCAAGATGAAAGCATTTACTACCATTCTTTAAACGTCGCGATTCTTTCTATGCTGATCGCCAAAGAACTCGAATGGGATAGAAGTGAGATTGAAACAGTGGGTCTCAGTGCCCTATTCCACGACGTGGGTAAATTAAAAATTCCACCCCAAATTCTTAAAAAATCGACTCCTTGGTCGGCGCCAGAGCTTAATTTCATCAAGCAGCATCCATTACTTGGGATTGAACTGCTCAAATTAGCCGATAATTTTCCCCAAGCAGCCTTACCTGCAATCATCAATCACCATGAGTTTCTCGATGGCAGTGGTTATCCCAAAGGCCTAAAGGAAGAGGCTCTCGATAAAGTTTCGCAATTGATTGCGGTAGTGAACGAATATGACTCCCTGTGTTATCCAAGCCAACAGGGCAAAGCCAGAATGCCCTATGCCGCTCTGGGACATTTATACAAGCAATACAAAACTAAGCTTAATCAAGAATACATTGGCAAGATGATCAAGATGCTCGGCATTTATCCTCCCGGCAGTGTGGTGGAATTATCCAGCGGTCAATATGCCATGGTGATGTCGGTTAACTTAACTAAACTGCTATGCCCTAAGATATTGGTTTACGATACATTAGTCCCTAAAGATCAAGCGCCTATCGTTGATTTAGAGATTGAAGGGATCAGCATAGTGCGCTGCTTACCCCCTGCGGCGCTTCCTGAAAAAGTTCACGAGTACTTGAATCCCCGCGAACGAGTGAGTTACTACTTTGGTGGTGACAGTCGTAAATGATGACTGAGTTAAGTAGCCGTACAATTGGTGCATAACTGGCGGCACTGATTTAATCAAAGTCATAGAGTTAGACTCGTGACATAAAGCTCATTAAATCAAGTGAAGTGATTAAATCACAGTGATACAATCGCAGTGATAAAAATAAGGGTCGAATATAATATTCGACCCTTATTTTTTTATTCGACAAAACCAACACGTCTAGCGGCTGACTTATAACCAATGTTTACGTTTAAAGAAGAAGTAAGTACCAGCGGCACTGGCTAACATCATCACAATCGCCATAGGGTAACCGTATTGCCACTCAAGCTCAGGCATACTGGTAAAGTTCATCCCATAACTACTGGCAATCAAGGTTGGTGGCAGAAACACCACAGCGGCAACCGAGAAGATTTTAATGATTTTGTTCTGTTGCAGGCCACTGAAACCCATGGCCGCATCAAGCAAGAAGTTTAATTTATCGAAAATAAATTGACTGTGGGGCATCAGCGACTCGATATCCGATAACATTTCCCGCAAATCCTTCAAGTGCTCATCGGATAGCTGACCACGATAGTAACGCTGCATATAACGCAGTGAACGCTGGGTATCGAGCAAACTCAAACGGATTTTACCATTGGAGTCTTCTTGCAGAGTGATGAGCTTAAATACATCGTCAAGCTCATCGTTATCAAACACTTGCTCACCGACATTTTCGAGAACAGTGTAAACGTCTTCGATTAAGTCAGACAGATAATCCACTTTCAGATTAAATAATTCGAGAAATAATTCCTGCGGCGTCGACACGTCTAACCGGCCCAAACGTAAATAGTTACGTAGCAAGCGGATAAGACCGACGTCTTCTTCACGGATTGTCAGTAAAAAATTGGCCCGAAGGTTGAAGGACACGTTAACACCACGCACATCTTGGCCGACACGCTGGGGAAATAACGAATTGATATGCAAGCCGTCGCTGTTTTGATAAAAACGTGCAGAGGCCTCAATTTCATTGATATCTTCTTCGTCAGGCACTTCTTCAACAGAAAAATGACTTAACCATTCTCGCTCCGCATCATCGGGTTTATACAGATCTAACCAAATGGTCGACGCGGGAATACTGTCCAGTATGCCGAGCTCTGTCACAGTAAGGTGACGATTTTCATACACATAAGCAGTAATCATTTGTCCTCCTGAAAAAAACTTAAGTTAACGATCCCACTTAAGTGCAGGCTAAAAAATTGTCGCTAGTTTACCGCATAAGTTGGCAATGAAAAGGCGCGAAGGATAATTTAGTAAAATAAATATGCCTTAATCGGTCTCGATGATCGTCAGCCGTTCTTGGGTCGAAAAGCGAATATGGATGCCATCGAGCGTCACCATTTTGGAATCTGAAATATCACCCTTACGCACGCGATACTCACCATTGTTGTCAGCATTGGGTGACACGATTCTTACCGTGACTATTGTGTGCTGGTCTCGCCAATACCAAACGCTATAACTGAGTACACTCAGTCCGAGCACCACAAACACGCCTGTGAGTAAATAACGACGCCACATGGGTTCATTTAAACGTTTAGTGCTGATATTCGCGGCCTGAGGCACAATATGACACTGACGTTTCATCAGTAAAAACCAAGCACCAGCCATGATTAAGAATGTCAGTAAAACTTTAGTGAGCATGACCCTTCCTTTGATGTACTTCGCCTACGCGCAGTCAACGATATAACACATGCTGCAATCGAGCATTAACCCGTCAGTGCCACACATTATATAAAGGCCATTATACGCTGACTCAAGTGGATAAACTGTCTTTGGGATCAAGCTTAACGCTCACGGTCGAAGAGATAAGACAAATGGCAAATGACAAATGACAAATGACATTACACAAAAGCAATGATTTGAAACAGAGTACTACTACAATGTGGCAGGACGAAAAATGACAGGATAAAAAACACCGCGAGATACAGATAAAGGCCTAATCCGATTACTGTGACAAAAGCGTCACAACACTCATGATGATAAGCCATTTAGATTAAAAATCTTCAAATACCTTTGCCATTCGTTGAATTTGCGCCAAAGGTACGCCATGGCGATTCCGTTTTGCGCATTCCAACTGATGGGTAGGATTACTCGGTTCGCCCACAAGCACAATTCTAACTTGATAACCTAAGGCTTTTGCCGCCGCTTCATAGGCCATGTATTCCCAGCGGCACAGATTAGTGTTGTCGCAAATCACCACGGGCTCGCCTGAAGACAGTGCCTGAATAAACCCCGTCAGATTACATTGATGATACTCAGGCAACCTCTTAGCATCAAAACGGTATTCATCTTGATGGTAGAAAAAGCTATCGGTCGAAAAGACACCGCGTTGGCGCACGCCAATGGCTTTTTCTAAAGCAAGGGAAAGAATATAAGTTTCAACCCAATGTGACTTACCACTGCCCGGTAAGCCACGCATAATAATCGCGATTTTATCACTCATGCGTTCGACTCACTGCCAATCACTCTACCCGCTAAAATAGTCTCGACCAACTGAGGCACTAACTCCCCCGCTTTGCCCGTGAGATGGTATTGAAACTGACTGTGTCTATCGGGTGCCATCATATTCACTTCAACCGTTTGCGCTCCGTGATGATTAGCGGTATCGACAAAGCCTGCGGCAGGATAAACAGTACCAGAGGTGCCAATGGCAATAAACAAGTCGCAGTTATCGAGCGCATCGTGAATTCGATCCATCCCTAAGGGCATTTCACCGAACCACACCACATGGGGGCGCAAACGCTGGGCAGGAATACAGCAGGTACAACAGTTATCGGCACCAAAAGGCTCACGTAAAATAAAAGTCTGACGCGAACGCGGACAACGGCCTTTGGATAGTTCGCCATGCATGTGCAGCAATCGACGTGAACCCGCACGCTCATGCAGATCATCAATATTCTGGGTCACGACCAATAACTGACCTTGAAATTCTGCCTCTAACTTTGCCAAGGCAAGGTGCGCGGCATTGGGCTCAACCGTACCACTGTGCAATTGCTGCCAACGACTATTGTAAAAGCGTTCCACAAGTTCAGCATCACGTTCATACCCTTCAGGTGTGGCAACGTCTTCAATATGATGTTCTTCCCACAAACCATCTTGATCGCGAAAGGTGCGTAGTCCCGATTCCGCAGAGATCCCCGCGCCGGTTAACACCACAATTTGCTGGTACATGCCGATTCCTTATTATTTTATTTATTTGAATTATTCTTACTGACTTTGGCAGCCGTGAATATTATTCCTTGGTATAACCATACAAAAACTATGCTTGAATTGCCGCAAAATATTGTGATTTAACGCCTATTGACACAATTTATCTGCATATCGCGCTATAAAGCCAGAACAAAGGTTTAAGTTTTCAACCTGAGCCCCTATAATGGCAAACACTATCCACGGATGAACCTATTGGTTCTGCAATCAAGAGATTAGCAATGACAGATGGAAATCAAGCGCTAAAAAAAGCGGGTTTGAAAATTACCCTGCCACGAGTCAAGATCCTAGAACTGATGCAAGGACCTGAAAACCAACATATCAGTGCAGAAGATTTGTACAAGAAGCTGCTGGATTTGGGTGAAGAAATTGGTCTAGCCACCGTCTACCGTGTGTTAAACCAATTTGATGATGCTGGCATTGTCAGTCGTCACCATTTTGAAAGCGGTAAAGCTGTTTTCGAACTCTCAACTCAGCATCACCATGATCACTTAGTTTGCCTGTCGTGTGGTAAAGTGATTGAGTTTTCAGATGAAGTTATCGAACGTCGTCAAGATGAAATTGCCATGAAACACAACATTAAGCTGACGAATCACAGCTTATATTTGTACGGCACTTGCACCAATGATACCTGTGAGCATAACGACGCTTAGTCGACTTCAGCTTTCATCGCCGAGACACAAAAAACCAGCTTTAGGCTGGTTTTTTTATTGGATGATGTTAATCGGCAAATCGTTATAATAGCTTGGCGTAGATATTCACTTTATGGCCCATAAACTCATTTTGCTCGCGCCAGTGCATCCCCACTCGCTTAGCCACGCCTTCTGAACCGAGATTCCCTTCTAAGATAAGTGCAATTGTCTGCTCTATGCCAAAACGCTTAAATTCGGCTAATGCAGCAGATGCGGCCTCAGTGCCAATCCCTGTGCCCCAATACTCAGGGAAATAACGATAACCCAGTTCGACTTCATTAAATTCTGCAATGAATTTCGGGCCACAAAAACCGATCACACGTTTATCGGCTTTATGCTCTACCGCCCAGCGACCAAAACCATGTTGCTGATAATCGGCTTGGATCACCTGGTGAAATAACTCAACCGCCTGCTCACGAGACGTAAAAGCAGCAGTGGGAATGTATTTCAGCATCGCCGGATTACTGTTCATCAAATACAGGGCTTCACAATCTTGCTCAGTAAATGGCCGAATAATTAATCGTTCAGTTTGGGTTATCATCTTTACTCCTTCAAAAATGGATCGCTTAATACATCAGCCTATCGATAAATGGTTACTATTGGCGTAACGTCAACGACACTACGCCAGAACCTTAAGCTTAAGCTTAACGGTGGTAATCACCACTGCGCTCAGGCTGATACAGGATTTCTTCAATACGCACTTTTACCATAGAACCACCAGGGCCTGGCCATTCAATCTCATCGCCTTGAGACAACCCTAATAATGCACTCCCCACCGGCGCCAAAATAGAAATCGTGCCCGCGCCATTGATGTCTTTTGGATACACTAACCGTAAACAGAAGGTCTCATTACTGGATGAAACGCTAAATTTCACTTCCGAATTCATGGTCACCACATTCGCTGGCATCTGCGACGCAGGCACGATATCGGCTCTGTCTAATTCAGCCTCCAATGCCGCTTTGCCCGGAAACGCATTTGCCGGCAGTGACTCTAATAATCGCTCTAGTCTTTCTAAGTCGATTTCCGAAATAATGATTTTAGGTGTTTTCACAGTCTTTCCCTCTTAAAGAAACGTGATGTTCAAGCCGTTACTGTGGCTAACATCGACTCAGTGGCTTACCCTCCCCCAATGCGGTAAGCCCCATAATACAAATACGCTCGCAGCAAAAAGCTGCAACCGTGTGATATAAATTTGAATTCAAGATATTTTGCAGAAACAGCACTGAAGCCATAAGCACTTGGCTCATGGTTAATGGCTCTACTCACGCTATGCTCGCCCATGGCGCAGGCGACTGCTGAGTAGAGAAGCATCAATCTAACCCGTAGAAGAAAAAATATCTAGTCTTCATGGTGTTAGCTCAATCCCATTCCTGTCTTATACAGCCAATAAAAAAGGCGCCTTAGGCGCCTTTTAGTATCGAACGGTTTAGCTTACCAACCAGTACGAGTACGCAGCGCTTTGCCGATATCAGCTAGCGAGCGGACAGTTGTCACTCCAGCTGCTTCTAATGCAGCAAATTTGTCTTCTGCAGTACCTTTACCGCCAGCGATGATCGCGCCAGCGTGGCCCATACGCTTACCAGCAGGTGCAGTTACACCAGCAATGTAAGACACAACAGGCTTAGTTACGTGTGCTTTGATGTAAGCAGCCGCATCTTCTTCAGCGTTACCACCGATTTCACCGATCATTACAATCGCTTCAGTCTGTGGATCGTTTTGGAACATTTCCAATACGTCGATGAAGTTAGTACCTGGGATTGGGTCACCACCGATACCTACGCAAGTAGATTGGCCGAAACCTTCATCAGTCGTTTGCTTAACCGCTTCATAGGTCAGAGTACCTGAACGTGAAACGATACCCACTTTGCCTTTTAAGTGGATGTGACCTGGCATGATGCCGATCTTACATTCACCTGGGGTGATAACACCTGGGCAGTTAGGGCCAATCATGCGAACGCCAGTTTCTTCAAGCTTCACTTTAACTTGCAGCATGTCCAGTGTAGGAATGCCTTCAGTGATACAAACGATTAGCTCGATGCCACCGTCGATAGCTTCAAGGATGGCGTCTTTACAAAATGGTGCCGGTACATAGATCACAGTTGCCGTTGCGCCAGTTGCAGCAACAGCATCTTTTACCGTGTTAAACACTGGTAGACCTAAGTGAGTTTGACCGCCTTTACCAGGAGACACACCACCCACCATTTGCGTACCGTAATCGATAGCTTGTTGTGAGTGGAATGTACCTTGACCGCCAGTGAAACCTTGGCAAATTACCTTGGTATCTTTATTGATTAAGACAGACATTATTTGCCCTCCGCAGCTTTAACTACTTGCTCAGCCGCGTCAGTCAGACTGGTAGCTGCAATGATATCAAGACCTGATTTAGCTAATACTTCACGGCCAAGTTCAGCGTTAGTACCTTCTAAACGAACCACAACAGGTACTTTAACGCCCACTTCTTTAACGGCGCCGATAATACCTTCTGCGATCATGTCACAACGTACGATACCGCCGAAAATGTTAACCAGAACCGCTTTCACATTGCTGTCAGACAGAATGATTTTGAAAGCTTCTGCTACACGTTCTTTAGTCGCGCCGCCGCCTACGTCTAGGAAGTTCGCTGGCTTGCCACCGTGCAAGTTAACGATATCCATAGTACCCATAGCCAGACCAGCACCGTTCACCATACAGCCAACGTTACCGTCTAATGCTACGTAGTTCAGTTCGAACTTAGCCGCGTGAGCTTCACGCGCGTCATCCTGTGATGGATCGTGCATGCCTTTGATTTTTGGTTGACGGAACAGTGCGTTACCGTCGATACCGATTTTACCATCTAGGCAGTGTAGGTTGCCTTCAGTGGTAATAACCAGTGGGTTGATTTCTAATAGTGCGAAATCATGATCAACGAACATAGTCGCCAGACCCATAAAGATCTTAGTGAACTGCTTCATTTGCGTTGGGTTTAAACCTAACTTGAAGCCAAGATCGCGAGCTTGATAACCTTGTGGGCCAGTCAAAGGATCGATGATTGCAGTGTGGATGAGTTCTGGCGTTTCTTCTGCCACTTTCTCAATTTCAACACCACCTTCAGTCGACGCCATGAACACAACGCGACGAGTCGCGCGGTCAACAACGGCACCAAGGTATAGTTCGTTAGCGATGTCGGTACAGCTTTCTACTAAAATTTTAGCAACTGGCTGACCTTTCTCATCAGTTTGATAAGTCACCAGATTTTTGCCTAACCAGTGTTCGGCAAAGGCTCTGATTTCTTCTTTATCGCCAGTGACTTTAACGCCACCCGCTTTACCGCGGCCGCCAGCGTGTACTTGACACTTAACAACCCATAAATTTCCGCCAATATGGCCTGCCGCTTCTACAGCTTCTTGGGCTGTATCACATGCAAAACCTTCTGACACTGGTAAACCATATTCGGCAAATAAGGATTTTGCCTGATACTCATGCAAATTCATGATGATCTATCCGTATACTTCTAATCAAATCCAACTGGCCCGTTTGGGCCAGTCACGAGGGTATGTCTGGCTATTTCTTTAAGCGCGAACTCTTAGCGAGTTGTCTTACAGATCAAGCAGCAGACGAGTTGGGTCTTCTAGGAAGTCTTTAATCGCAACCAAGAAACCAACAGACTCACGGCCATCAACAATACGATGGTCATATGAGAGTGCTAGGTACATCATGGGCAGGATTTCAACCTGACCATTAACTGCCATTGGGCGGTCTTTAATGGCATGCATGCCTAAAATCGCGCTTTGCGGCAGGTTAAGGATTGGGGTAGACATCAATGAACCGAAAACACCACCGTTAGTCACAGTGAAGTTACCGCCAGTCATATCTGCCACAGTCAGCTTACCGTCGCGGCCTTTGATGGCTAAATCACGAACCGCTTTTTCGATTTCAGCTAAGTTCATGGTATCTGTGTCACGTAACACTGGTGTTACCAGACCACGTGGTGTTGATACTGCGATGCTAATGTCGAAGTAGTTGTGATAAACGATATCATCGCCATCAATAGACGCGTTGACTTCTGGGAAACGTTTCAGTGCTTCTGTCACAGCTTTGATGTAGAAAGACATAAAGCCTAAACGGATACCGTGGCGCTTTTCAAAGATATCTTGGTATTGCTTACGGATATCCATGATGGGCTTCATGTTCACTTCGTTAAATGTCGTGAGCATAGCGGTAGAGTTTTTCGCTTCTAACAAGCGGTTAGCGATTGTCTTACGCAGACGTGTCATTGGCACGCGCTTCTCGCTACGGCCAGCCGCTAACGGAGCTACAGCAGGTGCTGCTGGCGCCGCAGCTTTAGGGGCAGACTTAACGAAGGCTTCTACGTCTTCTTTCGTAATACGACCACCCACACCAGTGCCTTTTACTTTGCTGGCATCAACATTGTGCTCTGCCAGTAAACGGCGAACAGATGGGCTTAACGCATCACTGCTTTCATCGCTGGTTTCAGCTGCAGGCGTTGCCGCTTCAGCTTGTGCTTTAGTGACTTCTTTGCCCGATACAGCACCGGCGATAAATTTAGCGATCACTTGTTCACCCAGAACAGTGGCGCCTTCTTCAAATAAAAACTCGCCAATGTGGCCATCTTCTGGCGCAACCACTTCAAGAACCACTTTATCGGTTTCAATATCAACCAGGTTTTGATCACGAGAAACTTGCTCGCCCACTTTCACATGCCAAGTGGCAATCGTGGCATCGGCAACAGATTCTGGTAGTACGGGTACCTTGATTTCGATACTCATGAAAAACTATCCTTTTATAAAATGTCTATTACTACAGTGTGATTGTAAGTTTCAGGGCACTGTTCACTAAAGATTCTTGCTGATGTGTGTGCAACTCAGGGTAACCACACGCTGGTGCAGCTGACGCTTCACGACCAGCATAAGTTAACTGTGCACCTGCAGGAACCGCGGCCCAGAAATGGTGTTGACTCGAGTACCAAGCACCTTGGTTCTGTGGCTCTTCCTGACACCAAACAAAATCTTTCACATGTTGGTAATCAACCAAAGCAACGATCATTTCATCATGTGGGAACGGATATAACTGTTCAACACGAATTAACGCTACGTTAGTGATGTTTTCTTTACGACGTTTTTCCAGTAGTTCGAAGTAAACTTTACCACTACAGAAAACAACGCGATCCACTTTGCTTGCTTCCAAGGTATCGATTTCACCGATCACATTTTGGAAACTACCACTGGCCAATTCTTCCAAACTCGACACGGCTAATGGATGACGCAGCAATGATTTAGGCGACATCACGATAAGTGGTCGACGCATTGGGCGCACCACTTGACGGCGCAACATATGGTAAACCTGTGCAGGTGTTGAAGGCACACACACTTGCATGTTGTGGTTAGCACACATTTGCAAGAAACGCTCTAAACGGGCGCTTGAGTGCTCTGGGCCTTGACCTTCATAACCATGGGGCAACAACATAGTCAGACCACATAAACGGCCCCACTTTTGTTCACCCGATGACAAGAACTGATCAATAACCACTTGCGCACAGTTGGCAAAGTCACCAAACTGGGCTTCCCAAATGGTCAGGCCGCCAGGTTCTGCCGTCGCATAGCCGTATTCAAATGCCAATACTGAGGCTTCAGATAACACTGAGTCAGTAATATCAATCGGACCTTGCTCATCGGCAATGTTGCGTAGTGGCATGTAAGTCGTGCCATCGTTTTGATTGTGCAGCACAGCATGACGATGGAAGAAAGTGCCACGGCCAGAATCTTGACCTGTGATACGAACGCGCTTGTTGTCTTCCAGAATCGAGGCATATGCCAAGGTTTCTGCAAAGCCCCAATCGAGTGGTTTCTCACCTTTTGCCATAGCAACACGGTCGCCATAAATCTTAGCAACACGGGATTGTAATGGATGGCTTTCAGGAACGTAGCTCAATTTGTCCGCAAGGTTTTGTAAACGTTCTGCCGACATCGCAGATTCGAACGCTTCGTCCCACTCACGACCAATATAAGGTGTCCAGTCAACAGAATGCAGCGTCATTGGACGCCATTCTTTCACCACACAATCACCCTGATCTAATGCGTCACGGTAATTATTGATAAGTCCAGTCACCTCATCGGCAGCAATCACGTTTTCAGCAATTAACTTGTCTGCATAAATCTTACGTGGCGTTGGGTGTTTCTTGATCTTGGCATACATCAGCGGTTGAGTTGCACTTGGCTCATCGGCTTCGTTATGGCCATGACGGCGATAACAGACTAATTCAACCACTACATCACGTTTGAACTCGTTACGATAGTCAACGGCTAACTGCGATACAAATGCAACCGCTTCTGGATCGTCAGAGTTAACGTGGAAAATCGGCGCCTGAACCATCTTAGCGATGTCAGTACAATATTCAGTTGAACGCACGTCCGCATGGTTAGACGTAGTGAAACCCACTTGGTTGTTCACTACGATGCGAATACTGCCGCCCACTTTAAAACCGCGGGTTTGAGACATGTTGAATGTCTCTTGTACTATCCCTTGACCCGCAATGGCTGAGTCACCGTGAATAGTAATAGGCATGACTTGTAAGCCATCCTTACAACCGCGACGGTCTTGGCGGGCACGTACCGAACCAATGACCACAGGGTTAACGATTTCAAGGTGCGATGGGTTAAAGGCTAGTGCTAAATGCACATTGCCGCCCGGCGTTTCGAAATCAGAGGAGAAACCTTGGTGGTACTTAACGTCACCCGAACCGTGGGTATCAGCATGCTTACCCGCGAACTCATCAAACAGTTCAGCAGGACGCTTACCTAATACGTTAACCAGTACGTTTAGACGACCACGGTGAGCCATACCAACGACGATTTCTTTAGTACCCGCTTCACCTGCACGATAAATAATTTCGCGCATCATAGGCACTAACGCATCGCCGCCTTCTAACGAGAAACGTTTCGCACCAGGGAATTTAGCACCTAAGTATTTTTCAATGCCTTCTGCGGCGTTTAAGCCTTCAAGAATGCGTGTCTTAACACTTTTATCGTAGTTAGCTTTACCTAAGGAAGGTTCGAGACGTTGTTGGATCCAGCGTTTCTCATCGGTATCGGTAATGTGCATATATTCAGCACCGATAGAACCACAATAAGTGGCTTTCAGTGCTTTTACCAAATCCGCAAGCTTCATGGTTTCGCCACCATGAGCAAAAGAACCAGTATTAAACTCACGATCCATGTCTTCTTTAGTCAGGCCGTGGAAGGCAGGATCTAAATCGGCCACAGGTTCGCGTTTCCACAGTTCTAGGGGGTCAAGGTTAGCACCTTGATGACCACGGAAACGATGGGCGTTAATTAACTGCAGGACTTTAACTTGCTTAGCATCCAGTTCAGGATCCGTCACACGAGCAGAGCTCTTATGGCGTCCTTCTAACGCTAAACTGCGAAAATAATCACGTACTTTTGAGTGAGCAGCTTCAGGCGCATCAACAGAGGCACCGTTCACAGGAGGGAGATTATCAAATACCGCACGCCAATCATCAGCGACTGACTGTGGGTTTTCTTGATAGGCTTCATACATCTCTTCTACGTAGGTCGAATTTGCACCACTTAAGTGAGATGATTCGAGCCAGGCTTTCATGATGCCTTGGTGCATTTCTATTCCTTTCAAACTTTATACACGTGCTTAGCCATAGTATTAAATATGCAGTCTGTAGAGATTACCTTCGACGCATAATTTCTGCCGCCCCTAGATGTCCAGATATACGGCGCGTTGTCTTCCATTACATACGCAAAAGAGTCACCTTCTGCTACCAGAAAGTGACTCTTCAAGAGCTATATTATTATTGGTTTCAGCTCGGGTTCTCGCATTACACTGCTCGCTTCAACAGCATGGACTTAATATGACCAATTGCTTTAGTCGGATTAAGACCTTTTGGACACACGTCAACGCAGTTCATGATGCCGTGGCAACGGAACACGCTATAGGCGTCGTCCAGCTCAGAAAGACGTTCTTCTGTTGCTGTATCGCGACTGTCGATCAAGAAACGATATGCGTGAAGCAGACCGCTTGGACCGATAAACTTATCAGGATTCCACCAGAATGATGGGCAAGCCGTAGAACAACAGGCACACATGATACATTCGTACAGACCATCTAAATGAGCACGCTCTTCAGGTGATTGTAAGTGTTCACGGGCTGGTGCTTTCTCATCATTGATGAGGTAAGGCTTGATCTTCTCATACTGCTTATAGAACTGAGTTAAATCAACAACTAAGTCACGAACAACTGGCATACCTGGTAATGGGCGTATTTCTAATTTCTTGCCTTTGAAGGTTGAAATTGGGGTAATACACGCCAGACCATTTTTACCATTCATGTTCACACCGTCAGAACCACACACACCTTCACGGCATGAGCGACGGAATGACAGAGTCGGATCTTGCTCTTTCAACTTAATCAGTGCATCGAGCACCATCATGTCAGAGCCGTCAGCTACTTCTAAGCTGTAATCCTGCATATACGGTTTAGTATCTACGTCAGGATTGTAGCGATAAACTGCAAATGTCAATTTCATCTTTGCAACTCCTAGTAGGTACGTTTCTTCGGTGGGAATGCTTCACGTAACTTAGGTGCCATGTTCACTGCACGACGATCCATCGTTTCAGTCACAGGGTCAAATAAGCTGTGGCATAACCAGTTCTCATCATCACGCTCTAAATAATCTTCACGTGAGTGAGCACCGCGACTTTCAGTACGGAAGTTAGCAGCATAGGCCGTAGCGATTGCTGTTGCCATTAGGTTATCTAACTCTAAACATTCAATACGTTGAGTGTTGAATTCACGAGAGTTATCAGACAACTTCGCCTTTGCAAGACGTTCGCGGATGACTTTCAACTGCTCTAAACCTTCAGCCATAGCATCGCCACGACGGAATACAGAGAAGTTTAATTGCATACACAGTTGCAGATCCTTACGGATTTGCGCTGGATCTTCGCCATCTTTGTTGCTTTCCCAACGATTCAGACGCGCCAGAGATGCTTGAATATCCGCATCGCTTGCGTCTTTTGGATCGTCAGTCTCATCCAAAGCTTTACCTAAATGCTGACCCGCTGCGCGGCCAAAGACCACTAAGTCGAGCAATGAGTTACCACCTAAGCGGTTTGCACCGTGAACAGATACACAGGCAATCTCACCCACAGCGAACAGACCGATCACATCTTGTTCAGTGCCGTCTTCATTCTTACGAATAACTTGACCACTGACCTTAGTTGGCAGACCGCCCATCATGTAGTGACAGGTTGGTAATACTGGGATTGGACCATCGGCCGGATCGATATGGGCAAAGGTACGAGACAATTCACACACGCCTGGTAAACGTGCTTCTAATGTTTCTTTACCTAAGTGATCAAGCTTGAGTAAACAGTGTGGACCTAGTGGACCGTCTAAACCACGACCTTCGCGGATTTCAGTCATCATTGAACGTGCTACCACGTCGCGTGATGCCAAATCTTTCGCGTTAGGGGCATAACGCTCCATGAAGCGCTCGCCGTCTTTGTTCAGCAGATAACCGCCTTCACCACGACAACCTTCAGTCACAAGTACACCCGCGCCGGCGATGCCAGTTGGGTGGAATTGCCACATTTCCATGTCTTGCATTTGCACGCCAGCACGCATTGCCATACCGACGCCGTCACCGGTGTTGATATGTGCGTTAGTGGTCGAAGCGTAAATACGCCCTGCTCCACCTGTCGCTAAAATCGTTGCTTTGGCTTTGAAATAAACGATATCGCCTGTTTCAATTTCAATCGCAGTACAACCCACAACGGCGCCATCATCGTTTTTAACGAGATCTAATGCATACCATTCTGAGAAGACTTGCGTCTTATGCTTAACGTTTTGTTGGTATAAACAGTGCAGCAAAGCATGACCAGTACGGTCGGCAGCTGCCGCAGTACGTGCAGCCTGCTCGCCACCAAAGTTCTTAGATTGACCACCAAACGGACGTTGGTAAATCGTGCCATTTTCGAAACGAGAGAAAGGCAAACCCATTTGCTCAAGTTCAATCACGGCTTCAGGACCGGTTTTACACATGAATTCAATCGCTTCTTGGTCACCGATAAAATCGGAACCTTTCACGGTATCGTACATGTGCTGTTCCCAATGATCTTCATGGGCGTTACCTAACGCAACAGTGATACCACCCTGCGCAGATACGGTATGAGAACGAGTTGGGAATACTTTTGATAAAAGCGCACAGCTTTTACCTTCTTTGGAAATCTGCAGCGCTGCACGCATACCAGCGCCACCGGCACCGATCACTACAGCATCAAATTCGCGTACTGGAATACTCACTTAGACACCCCACACAATAACAATGCCGGCCGCTAAATAACAAAAAACGGTAACGACAAAGGTGAACTGTAAAACACCACGTAACGACGTGCACTTGACGTAATCTGTCAGCACTTGCCATACACCAATCCAAGCGTGTACTAATAATGCTACCAGCGCCAAAAGTGTAAACACTTTCATCGGCAGAGCGCTAAAAAGGCTATGCCAGACGTCGTAGGTGAGAGGGGAACTACATGCAATAAAGCCAACCAAGAAAATGGTGTAACAGGCGAGGATCACTGCACTAGCGCGTAGTAGAATATAGTCATGAACACCACTGCGTCCAAAACTTGCTGCATTGGTTACCATACCCAAATCCCCGCTATGATTGAAAAGGCTACCGTTAAGGCAAATACAGCTTTCGCTGATGCGGCACCCGATGACAATTCTTCCCAACGACCGGTATCCATTACTAAGTGGCGCAGGCCACCAAACAAGTGATACGCCAGTGCAGTCATAATGCCCCACATGATGAACTTCATAACGAAGTTATCGAATAGAGATTGTACGCCAGCGAAACTTTCAGCTGATGCTAAAGATGAATTTAGCAACCAAATGAGAATGCCAACTGCGAACAGCATGATGACACCGGAAACACGGTGAAGAATTGACACAATCGCTGTTGCAGGAAAGCGAATGGTCTGCAGATCTAAATGGACAGGTCTTTGCTTTTTCACGTTCTGCTCACTCAGCTCCATTGAGCATTTTTTTTGTTATGTGAACCGCTTTTGTACAAACTTTAAACTGGGATGTGAATCACGGCAAAAGTAAACACAAAAGCAAAGTTTAAACAAACAGTTAACTATCTGAGCACGCACTCATTTAACATGTAAACAGAGGGTGCTTTATAATCGTTGTTTGCGGCCCTTATTGGGCGAGGCAAGTATACTCGCGGCAAATGTCAAATACAAACATCACAGAATGCAAATTATGTTTTTTTGACGAATTTTTACTGTAAGTGCCAGTTCCGCATGGGAAAGTAAAGGCATTTATACCATGGTCTAACAAATTTAAACGCTTATTTAAATTGAAATGTGATCTAGAATGGCTGTAAAGTAATGGCGGTTTGACATGCCGCACTCACAGATAAGAACTAAGTAAGGAGAACGGGGTATGGCTGATTTAAAAGCCAAATTAGAATTACCAGGGAACGACTCGATAGAATTGCCAGTAAAGCAGGGAACCGCTGGTTTTGACGTAATCGACATCAGTAAACTTGGCAGCAAAGGTTACTTTACTTTTGATCCAGGTTTTCTTGCGACTGCCTCCTGTGAATCTGCAATTACCTATATTGATGGTGATCTGGGTATATTGTTACACCGTGGCTATCCAATCGATCAACTAGCCGTTGACTCCGATTACCTAGACCTGTGTTATCTGCTGCTTTACGGTGAACTGCCGACGAAAGCGCAATATACTGAGTTTGTACATACAGTTAAAACCCACACTATGGTTCACGAGCAGCTAGCCTTCTTCTTTAGAGGTTTCCGTCGTGATGCTCATCCTATGGCCATGTTATGTGGTGTGACGGGTGCATTATCTGCATTTTACCAAGACTCTCTGGATGTTAACGATCCACGTCACCGCGAAATCGCCGCTTATCGCTTAGTCTCAAAAATGCCTACGATAGCAGCCATGTGCTACAAGTATTCTTCAGGCCAGCCATTCGTGTATCCACGTAATGACTTAAGCTATGCGGGCAACTTCTTAAGCATGATGTTTGCTGTACCATGTGAAGAATACATAGTTAACCCTATTGTTGAACGTGCAATGGACAGGATCTTCATTTTACATGCTGATCATGAACAAAACGCATCGACTTCAACCGTACGTTTAGCGGGTTCTTCAGGTGCTAACCCATTTGCGTGTATCGCAGCGGGTATCGCGTCTCTTTGGGGCCCAGCACACGGCGGCGCTAACGAAGCCTGTTTGCAAATGTTAGAAGAAATCGGTTCAGTTGACCGCATTCCTGAATTCATTGAACGTGCTAAAGACAAGAACGATCCATTCCGTCTGATGGGCTTTGGACACCGTGTTTACAAAAACTTTGACCCACGTGCCAAAGTTATGCGTGAAACCTGTCACGAAGTACTGAAAGAACTGAAAGTTAAGGATCCACTATTGGATGTGGCAATGGAGCTTGAGCGCATTGCGCTTGAAGACGAATACTTCATTTCTAAGAAGCTCTATCCAAACGTCGACTTCTACTCTGGCATCATCATGAAAGCCATTGGTATTCCAACCAGTATGTTCACTGTGCTGTTTGCACTGGCTCGCACTGTAGGCTGGATTGCTCACTGGAAAGAAATGTTAGATCAACCAGGCCACAAAATCAGCCGTCCACGTCAGTTATACACTGGCGAAACTGCACGTGATTTCGTCGCACAAGACAAACGCTAAGTCCCACGGCTTACGCATTAAAAAGCGCCTGAGGGCGCTTTTTTCATATCGAACAATCACCTTTTACACTCCCCTTGTTACACAAAATACATTGTTGCAATTGCCTACTTGCATAACCGCTGTTAACCGCCTTTAGTTATTCTCATCACTTTTTAAACTTTTTAGCTACATTTAGTGAAATCCACACATTAGCCCTAACTTAAATATAGCTTAACTATATGAAATTAAGCTACATTTAACATTGGCACGGTTTCTGCTATTAAATGGCATCACAATATAGACAACAGGTAACACACTTATGGAAAAGTCAAACATTGCTAAATTCGCCCTCCCCCTGCTAATGATTTCAATGCTAGCAGCCTGTGGTAAGGAAGAAGTGGCTAAAAAAGAAGAAAAATATGCCATTCCCGTCGAAACCACCACAGTGATGCAAGGAAACGTTTCATCTTTCTACAGCACAACGGCCACCTTAGAAGCACCTCAAGAAGCCAATGTCGTCAGCCGCATTTCTGGACTCATTGAATCATTGGCCGTTGAAGAAGGTGACCGCGTACAAAAGGGCCAAGTGCTCGCCGTTATCGATGCCAAAAGACAGCAATACGATTTAGACCGCTCAGAAGCCGAAGTTAAAATCATTGAGCAGGAATTGAATCGTCTGAAGAAAATGGGCAACAAAGAATTTATCAGCGCAGATTCGATGGCCAAACTTGAATATAACTTGCAAGCCGCCATCGCCAAGAAAGATCTTGCCGAGCTACAAGTCATAGAAAGCCGCGTACTGTCCCCTATTAGCGGCGTCGTCGCTAAACGTTATGTGAAAGCAGGCAACATGGCGAAGGAATTTGGCGACTTGTTCTACATAGTCAATCAAGATGAACTTCACGGTATAGTCCATCTGCCAGAGCAACAACTTGCCAGCTTAAGACTCGGCCAAGAGGCACAAGTGTTCAGCAATCAACAAAGTAAAAATGCTATCCATGCCAAAGTGCTACGGATAAGCCCGATTGTGGACCCACAAAGCGGCACGTTTAAAGTGACATTAGCCGTACCGAATCAAGAAGCGCGCCTAAAAGCAGGGATGTTTACCCGTGTTGAGCTTAAGTACGACACCCATGAAAACGTGATTACCGTTCCCTATAGCGCACTGATCAACCAAGATAACAGGCAAGCTTTGTATGTTATCGATGGCACTAATGCTAACCGCCGTGAAGTCGAAATTGGCTACCGTGAAGGTGACTCTGTAGAAGTGATTGCAGGCATTAACCCAGGTGAACAAGTCGTGACCCGTGGCCAGCAAAACTTGAAAGACCAATCCTTAGTCGAAGTGATCACCCCACTCGATCTTGCTTCCGCTAAGAACTGATAGGAGCCTTTCATGTCAATTATCAGCACTTCCGTTAAACGGCCAGTCACGGTATGGATGTTCATGCTGGCGGTGATTTTATTCGGTATGGTGGGATTTTCCCGCTTAGCGGTGAAGTTACTGCCAGACTTAAGCTATCCCACATTAACCATCCGCACTATGTATGACGGTGCGGCGCCAGTAGAAGTTGAACAGCTCGTCTCTAAACCGATTGAAGAAGCCGTTGGCGTGGTCAAAGGCTTACGTAAAATCAGTTCTATTTCGCGCTCAGGCATGTCAGATGTAGTGCTCGAGTTTGAATGGGGCACCACAATGGACATGGCGAGTTTAGATGTGCGCGAAAAACTCGACACTATCGCCCTGCCTTTGGACGTTAAAAAGCCATTATTACTGCGTTTTAACCCCAACCTTGACCCGATCATGCGTCTCGCGTTGTCAGTACCCAATGCCTCAGAAGCCGATCTTAAGCAAATGCGCACCTACGCAGAAGAAGAGCTTAAGCGTCGCTTAGAAGCGCTTTCTGGGGTCGCCGCCGTGCGTTTATCTGGCGGCCTAGAGCAAGAAGTACACATTCAGCTCAATCAAGAAAAACTATCGCAACTTAACCTCAATGCCGACGACATTAAACGTCGCATTAATGAAGAGAATATTAACCTCTCTGCCGGTAAAGTGATCCAAGGTGATCGCGAATACTTAGTGCGCACACTTAACCAATTCAATTCACTAGATGAACTTGGCCAAGTGATCGTCTATCGCGACGAGCAAACTTTAGTACGTTTATTCGAAGTCGCTACGATTACGGATGCCTATAAAGAGCGCAGTGATATCACCCGCATCGGTAGCCAAGAATCGATTGAACTGGCGATTTATAAAGAAGGTGATGCTAACACTGTCGCCGTCGCCAAAAAACTGCGCGATGAACTTGTCAAAATCAATCAAGATCCTAAGCAAAACAAACTCGAAGTGATTTACGATCAATCCGAGTTTATCGAAAGTGCGGTCAGTGAAGTCACCTCTTCGGCGCTGATGGGCAGTTTATTGTCTATGCTAGTGATTTACCTGTTCCTGCGTAACATCATCCCAACGCTGATTATTTCCATCTCGATTCCCTTCTCGGTTATCGCCACCTTTAACATGATGTATTTTGCCGATATCAGCTTAAACATCATGTCATTAGGCGGTATCGCGCTGGCCATTGGTCTGTTAGTCGATAACGCCATTGTGGTATTAGAGAACATTGACCGCTGTCGCAGCGAAGGCATGAGTAAGTTAGACGCTGCAGTCACAGGAACTAAAGAAGTAGCGGGCGCTATTTTCGCCTCCACGCTGACGACCCTTGCGGTATTTGTACCCTTAGTGTTTGTAGATGGGATTGCCGGTGCCCTGTTCTCCGACCAAGCGCTGACGGTCACGTTTGCCCTGTTGGCCTCGCTATTAGTCGCCTTAACCTCTATCCCTATGCTGGCATCACGCGAAGGCTTTAAAACCTTACCCGCACTGATAAAAACAACACCTAAGGATAAACCCACCACTAAAATGGGTAAGTTTAAACACTATAGCGCGACGGTATTCTCATTCCCTATTCTGTTGATATTTAGTTATTTACCAAGTGCATTGTTGACCTTAGTGCTGATTTTAGGCCGCTTCTTCTCCTGGCTAATCGGTCTTATCATGCGTCCTTTGAGTTCAGGATTTAACTTTATCTACCACAGTATCGAGAAGGTTTATCACAAGCTGCTGGCCTCGGCGCTGCGTCAACAAATGACCACGCTGCTGCTCACCATTGCGATAACAGGTGCGTGTATTAGCCTATTACCTCGCCTAGGTATGGAGCTTATTCCACCGATGAATCAGGGCGAATTCTATGTAGAAATCCTACTGCCACCGGGTACTGCAGTGAGCGAAACCGATAAGGTATTGCAACAACTCGCGTTGTCTATCAAAGACAGACCCGAAGTCAAACATGCCTATAGCCAAGCTGGTAGCGGTGGTTTGATGACCTCGGATACTGCTCGCGGGGGTGAAAATTGGGGCCGCTTACAAGTGGTGCTGACAGATCACAGTGCCTATAACGCAATCACTCAAGTGCTGCGTGATACCGCACGCCGCATTCCTGAACTTGAAGCGAAAATCGAGCAACCTGAGTTGTTCAGCTTTAAAACGCCACTGGAGATTGAGCTCACAGGCTACGATTTGAACTTGCTCAAGCGCAGTGCCGATAGTCTAGTCAAAGCGTTATCGGCATCAGATCGTTTTGCTGATGTGAATACCAGTCTGCGTGATGGTCAACCTGAGCTGAGTATCCGTTTCGATCATGCAAGGTTAGCAGCGCTCGGAATGGACGCGCCAACGGTGGCGAATCGCATTGCCCAGCGGGTTGGCGGCACTATTGCCAGCCAATACACAGTACGTGATCGTAAGATTGATATTCTGGTGCGCAGTGAACTCTCCGAGCGCGATCATATCAGCGATATCGATGCCTTAATCATCAACCCGAACAGCAGCCAACCCATTGCCTTAAGCGCGGTTGCCGAAGTGTCATTACAATTAGGCCCCTCGGCGATTAACCGTATCAGCCAGCAACGTGTGGCATTGGTGTCGGCGAACCTCGCCTACGGTGACTTAAGCGATGCAGTGGCACAGGCGCAGCAAATACTGTCGCAACAAGTGCTGCCCGCATCGGTGCAAGCCCGCTTTGGTGGTCAAAATGAGGAAATGGAGCACTCATTCCAGTCACTCAAAATTGCCCTTATCTTAGCGATTTTCTTAGTGTATTTAGTGATGGCGAGTCAGTTTGAGTCACTGTTGCATCCCTTGCTTATCCTCTTTGCCGTGCCTATGGCATTGGCGGGTAGCGTGCTGGGCCTGT
Source organism: Shewanella sp. SP2S2-6 (assembly GCF_031931965.1). Classification (NCBI taxonomy): domain Bacteria; kingdom Pseudomonadati; phylum Pseudomonadota; class Gammaproteobacteria; order Alteromonadales; family Shewanellaceae; genus Shewanella; species Shewanella sp. SP2S2-6. The sequence goes on from NZ_JAUOEQ010000006.1 coordinate 136,428, forward strand.
ATATCACCCAAACCCATTTGAGTGTGGTGGTGTTTATCGGTCTTATCATGTTGGCGGGTATCGTAGTGAACAACGCGATTGTGCTTGTGGATCGCATCAACCAACTGCGCAGTGAAGGTGTTGAAAAACTCGATGCCATTCGCGCCGCGGCTAAATCGCGCCTACGTCCCATTATGATGACTACGCTCACCACCACCTTAGGTTTATTGCCGATGGCACTAGGGTTGGGCGATGGTTCTGAGGTGCGTGCACCTATGGCGATTACGGTGATTTTTGGTCTGAGTTTATCGACTTTATTGACTCTAATTGTGCTCCCAGTGCTCTATGCCCTGTTCGACCGTAAAGTGTATGAAGTTGTGGATATGGCCCATAAGGTTGAGGAGGCTCGCCCATGAACCTCACCCGTTTAGCCATTAAGCGTCCCGTGACCACCAGCATGTTCTTCTTTGCTATCTTGCTATTTGGTCTCGCCTCGAGTCGTTTGTTACCGCTGGAAATGTTCCCTGGTATCGATATTCCGCAGATTGTGGTGCAAGTGCCCTACAAGGGCTCGACCCCCGCTGAAGTCGAGCGCGATATCACCAAAGTGCTGGAGGAATCCCTCGCCACTATGGGTGGGATTGATGAGCTCGAATCAGAATCTTCCCAAGAAGGCTCTGAAATCGAAATCAACATGAAGTGGGGTGAAAACGTTGCCACTAAAAGCTTAGAAGCGCGGGAAAAAATCGATGCGGTGCGGCATTTACTGCCAAAGGATGTTGAGCGGGTCTTTATCCGCCAATTCTCCACCGCCGACATGCCAGTGCTCACGATACGTATATCGAGCGACCGCGAGCTGTCAGGCGCATTCGATTTACTCGATAAACAGCTTAAACGTCCGCTTGAACGTGTTGAAGGTGTCTCTAAGGTCAGCCTGTACGGCGTTGAACAAAAGCAGATTGAAGTGCGCATCAATGCCGACCGTCTTGCCGCCAGTGGATTTTCAGCCACCGACTTGCAAGCCCGCCTCGGCAGAGAAAACTTTGTGATTAGCGCAGGCACACTCAGGGCCAGTAACATCGTTTACCAAGTGTCGCCGAAGGGCGAGTTTAGAAACCTTGAAGATATCAAAGCACTGGTGCTAATCCCAGGATTGACCTTAGGCGATGTTGCAGATGTGCAGTTTGCTTTGCCCGAGCGTATCGAAGGCCGGCACTTAGATCAGCACTATGCTGTCGGTTTAGATGTGTTTAAGGAATCAGGCGCTAACTTAGTCGAAGTGTCTGAACGCGTACTAAAAGTCATTGAACTAGCGAAACAAGATCAGCAATTCCAAGGTATTCGTCTGTTTATCATGGAAGATCAAGCCTCTGGGGTTAAATCGTCACTGATGGACCTTTTACTTTCGGGCTTAATCGGTGCCCTGCTGTCCTTTGTGGTGCTGTACTTGTTCCTACGTAATTTGAAAATGACCTTAGTGGTCGTGTCGTCTGTGCCGATTTCCATCGGTATGACGCTCGCCGCCATGTATTTACTCGGTTATAGCTTGAATATCCTGTCTATGATGGGACTCTTACTCGCCATTGGTATGTTAATTGATAACGCTGTAGTAGTGACCGAGAGCGTGTTGCAGGAGAAACAGGGCAAATCACCCAAGGATAATGAAGAGTCAGTGATGACTGGGGTCGATAAAGTGTCCCTCGCCGTATTGGCGGGCACTATGACCACTGCCATCGTATTTTTACCCAATATTTTTGGCGTGAAAGTGGAACTGACGATTTTCCTCGAGCATGTTGCCATCGCGATTTGTATCTCGCTTGCGGCATCACTACTGGTTGCTAAAACCTTGATCCCTTTGATGTTGACTAAGTTCCACTTCGATATCGCGCCCGAAAAGGATGCCGGTAAGTTACAGCGCTTCTACAACAATACGCTTAACTGGGTATTGCTGAGGCCTTGGCGTTCAGGCTTGATTGCGGTGGCCATTCTCGCCTCTACCGCCCTGCCGCTGTCGATGGTCAAACAGGATCAAGAAGACAGCCAGAGCAAGGAGCGGATTTACATCAACTACCAAGTGGAAGGTCGGCATAATCTCAATGTGACTGAAGCTATGGTCAATCAAATGGAAGAGTATCTTTATAAAAATAAAGAGGAATTTCATATTGATTCTGTCTACAGCTACTATTCATCCGACGACGGTTCATCGGTGATATTGCTGAAGAAAGACTTACCTATACCATTGGATGAGTTGAAAAAGAAAATCCGTAGCGGCTTTCCTAAGTATTCAATCGCCAAACCACAATTTGGTTGGGGCAATGACAACTCTGGTGTGCGCGTCACGCTCACAGGTCGCTCAACCTCTGAGCTGATTAACTTAAGCGAACAAGTAATCCCTTTACTGCAAAATATCAAAGGAATGCAAGATGTTCGCTCTGAGCTTAACGGTGCGCAACAGGAAGTGGTTATCCGTATCGACAGGCAAATGGCGGCGCGGTTAGATTTAAAACTCAATGAAATCGCTTCGAGTATCTCTATGGCACTGCGTGGTTCACCGCTGCGCTCGTTCCGTCACGATCCTAATGGCGAACTGCGCATCGAAATGGCCTATGAGAAAGAGTGGCAAAAGTCGCTCGAAAAACTCAAGCAGTTACCAATAGTGCGCATCGACCAAAGGGTGTACACCTTAGATAACTTAGCGAAGATTGAGATCCAACCTCGCTTCGATACCATTAAGCACTTTAATCGCCAAACCTCTTTGTCGATTGGCGCAAACTTAGAAAACCTCACCACGGAAGAAGCGCAAACTAAGATCAAGCAAGTGATGGAAAATATCCATTTCCCTAATGGCTACGACTATTCACTGCGCGGTGGATTCGAGCGTCAAGATGAAGATCAGAATGTGATGGCAACCAATATGCTATTGGCTGTTGCGATGATTTACATCGTTATGGCGGCACTATTTGAGTCTCTGTTATTGCCGACGGCGATTATCACTTCAATCCTATTTTCGATCACAGGGGTATTCTGGGCGCTGTTTATCACGGGCACGCCTATTTCTGTGATGGCCATGATAGGCATTTTGATTTTAATGGGAATTGTGGTGAATAACGGCATCGTTCTGGTGGATCAAATTAACCAGATGACGCCGGATCTCGACAAATTGTCCGCCACCATTCGAGATGTGTGTATCACGCGTTTGCGCCCAGTATTGATGACAGTGGGCACCACAGTGTTGGGCTTAGTTCCACTGGCGATGGGTGAAACCCAAATCGGTGGCGGCGGCCCGCCGTATTCGCCCATGGCAATCGCCATTATTGGTGGCTTGTCGTTCTCGACCTTAACTAGCTTGTACTTAGTGCCCTTGTGCTACCAAGCCTTGTATCGAATGCGCCATCGTGCCGCCATTCGTTTAGGGCAAGCCGACCGCGTAGCTCAAAAGCTACTACCTTGGACAGTGTAGCCAGCAAGCACAACTGAATATGCTTTTGAAGCACATGACATTGAAAAAATGAACAAAAAGGCTGCAGCGCAGCCTTTTTTATTTACGCATTTAGCGAGAATGTCTCACTGCACATTTTACTGTGACAGATTACTGCGACAAAATCCTGAAGCGGATCATAAACAATTGCTCAAGACCGGGGTAAATCTCGGCAATCACATCGCGTAACTGTGGCAGAGTCATATTCTCTTGTTTGGCATGCACTTCGGTGAGCTCAGTTAACTTTACTGGCGTGACATCGATAATCTGGATATCACAAAACCAGCGGTCCGTTTCGAAGGTGGACACAGGTAGAATTTGCCCCGCTATCACATGGGACTCGGCTGCATCGCGCAAGGTAATGGTTTTCGAACCACTTAGGATATCGTGTTCAAAACGCTCGAAAAAAGTGATTTTAGTGAGTAACACAGCTTTTCCTCAGATTGTACATAAGCAATAAAAAATGACATTGGCGTCAGTTTATCGAACGAATCATGCGGGGCAATATAATGGCTTTTAACGCCTACTGACAGCATATAGCGGTAAATACTCGGCATCGATTGCACTCATCCCTGTACTGCCCATTGAGTCAAACTCCCGTACAAACGCGCTATTGCCGAATTGACTACCAATTATTAGACGCCCAAAAGTTGCAGTTCTTTTCGACAGCTTTCAGTAAAACAATTCAGCAAAACATGGTCAGTTCGCTCAGATTGAGTTAGAATCCGCCCTCAATTGAGCCCTTGGCCTCATATTCCTGCGCATAGCGGGTGCGAAACGAAATTAGAGACGTCATGAACAAGAAACAAAAGATCATCAAGAAAATTGCTAAACGCGCTAAGGCCAGACTGAATAAAGTCGACCCAGTGACTATCGGCTCGCCAGCAAAATCAGGTTACATCTCTAAGGCCGAACGCGCAAAAATGGCGGCATTAGAAGCCACGACTGAACAAGTCGAAGGCCAACAAGACGCGCCAATTATTGAAGAATAAGTAGTACTGAAGAATAAGCAGTACCGCAGAATAACGCTTTCTAGCGGCCTATTTTTGCATTGTTAACCCGACTCGATTAACTGCAAACGCCGCTTAAAACAAAAATGCCACAAGCAATCTTGTGGCATTTTTGTTTTTCTGTATTCCTAACGGCGCGCGGTGAACCAGCTTGAGTGTTTATGTTTGATTCAATATCGTTATTTGACAGTTTGTATCAGCACTAAAACAGGTGAACCATTAACCGCTAAAGTCAGTTCGGCTTTTTGCCTTCTTCTAAATACGTTATTGGTAATACCGACTCACTCTCTTGCTCCTCGGTTAATTGCGCCATCTGCACGCAAGAAGATGAAAGTGGATTGGTCGCACTCGGCAAGTTCTCCGCCACACAGTTAGCGATTTCTTCTTCCTCAGTCAGCGCAACATTGCGGGGAACAGCATTGACGCCACCGACATTCACCATCGCGGAGAACTGTGCCTGCGCCGCCACTTTATCCACTAAACGATAAGCAACCCACACACCTAAGGTGCCAAACAAAATAGACCCTAATATTTGCCCAATCAATACGCCGTAAACTCCGCCCCAGAGTGCACCAAAATACACAAAAGGCACTGTGCCTAAGGTGGCTTTACCGACATTGAACAGGGTGGAGTATTTAGCCTTACCGAGGTTATTAAAGGACGCATTCGCCACGAATAAAATCCCCGAAAAGATAAAGAAAACCGCAATATAACTACAGAAAAAGTGGATAAGGTCGGCGCTATCGCCCTTCATATCAAACACATTGACCAAATGTGACTTAAGCGCAAACAGCAACAGAGACATTACCAGCACATACACAGCACAAAACTGAATCGCCCGCGTTAAACTCTCGCGCACTCGGTCAAACTGTCCCGCACCAAAATTTTGCCCAACAATAGGGCCAATCGCACCCGAAAGCGCAAAGATCATCCCAAAGGTCACAGGGATTAAACGCCCTAATACCGCCCAGCCCGCCACGTAAGCGTCACCGAAATCGGCAATGGCTCGGGTCACAAAGGCATTACCGATAGGCGTCGCCACATTGGTTAACATAGCGGGTCCCGCTATAGCAAAGATGGGTTTTAGATCGGCGATAAAATGCGCCTTATCGAAATGACCTAACAACTTATGCTTAACCACAACGCCGCGGCCAGCAATTAAAAATACCGCCACCCGCGCTAAAACGGATGCCAATGCCGCACCTTCTATCCCCATGGCGAACAAGAAGATAAAAATCGGGTCGAGTACAGCATTAACGCCGCCGCCCGCTAAGGTCGACATCATGGATAACTTAGCATCACCCACGGCGCGCAAAGCCCCGCCGAGCGCCATCGCAAGACAAATAAAGGGCAAGGAAGGCACTAAGATATACAAGTAGCTGGCAGCGAGCTCCGCCGTATGGCCACTTGCGCCCACTAAGGCAACCAACTCAGGGATGAAAGTAGTGACCACGCCGGCCACCAGCACGCTAATCAGCGTTGTCACAACAGCGCTATTGAGCAATAGCCGCTTTGCTAACACCACATCTTTTGCGCCAATCGAGCGAGACACTAAGGCGCCTAAAGCAATTGATAAGCCTATCCCAATGGATGTCGTGAAAAAGGAGATGCTGCCAGCATAACCCACAGCCGCCGCAAGCTCATGCTCCCCCAATAAACTCAGGAAAAAGATATCCAGTAAATCCACCACAAATAAGGCAGAAATCCCCACAGCAGCAGTCGAACTCATCACTAAGATGTGACGTAATATGGGGCCTTCAACAAACTTGGCTTGCGTCATACGTGTGTGTTACCTGCAAAAATAATAAGTGTTTGCTAAAACAATGACTAAGCGTCATTTTCGACGGGGGCATCTAAGCTATCTAACTCGCATCCGCAGCGGCTACAGTACATGGCATCAAGATCGTGGCCGGTTTTATGACATTGATTGCACGAGCGTAAATCTCGATGGCGCCCCACTTCTTGGGAGATTTCCGCGGTTAAAATCCCAGTTGGGATCGCGATAATTGAGTAACCAATCAACATAGTAAAAGCGGCAATCGCCTGACCTAATCCCGTTTTTGGGGTGATATCACCGTAACCGACAGTAGTAATAGTCACAATTGTCCAGTAGACAGCTTTAGGTATTGAACTAAAACCATTATCAGGCCCTTCAACAACATACATTACCGCACTGAGCACCATAACGATCAAACTGACCGAGAAGAAAAATATAAAGACCTTACGACTCGACTGCATCATGGCTCTAAGCAACACATTCCCTTCACTCAAATAACGCAGTAATTTGAGTACGCGGAAAATCCTGAATAACCTGAGAATTCGGATGACTAAGGTAAAGTTGGCGCCAGGGATCAGTAACGCCAGATAACTTGGCAATACAGATAACAAATCGACTATGCCATAAAAGCTGCGGGCATATAACACGGGATGAGTCGCACAATACAAACGTAGGCCATATTCAAGGGTGAATATAATCGTAAAGACCCACTCCAAGACGCGAATAATCTGCCCGTATTCACGATGAAACACTTCTACCGTATCGAGAAACACTAGAGCGACACTCAGCACAATGCACACCATTAAGGCGATATCAAAATAGCGGCCAGCGGGAGTATCAGTGCCAAAAATAATGGTGCGTAATTGACGTTTTAGTGGGCTTTCGGATTCGATGTTTTCAGACATAAAAGCTTTTACTTCCTTGCAACAAACTGAGTAACTCTGGGATTACATCATAAATATCCCACGAGTCTGCCATGCAATTGCATTCAGCTCAAAATTATCTACTCACAGCAAGATAAAATTGCGGTATGATGCCGAAAAAAGCCAACAACTAGTGTTAATTTTCGAGGAATTCATGCGCGCCACCCTACTTTCCACATTGACCACCCTCACTGTGACTATCGCGGCACTCGTTTCACCCGGATTACATGCCTCAGGCATGGGTAAAGTGGATCTTGTGGTGATCACAAAATCCGAATCCAGTATGGCTTTATTGCGCGATGGCAAAATACTCAAACAATATCGCATTGCCATGGGTGACTTACCCGCAGGACACAAATTAAAGGAAGGCGATCAACGCACACCACAGGGACGTTATACCCTAGATTATAAAAAGCCCGACAGTGCCTATTATAAATCGATCCATATTTCCTATCCCAATGAAGAAGATAAACTCAGAGCCAAAGCCTTAGGCATTAGACCCGGAGGCATGATCATGATCCACGGTCAGAACCCTAAGTCGCCGTTGCCGCCAGAACAAGCCCAGCAATACAACTGGACCGACGGTTGTATTGCGATAACCAACGCCGAAATGGATGAAGTGTGGAAAGTGGTCGATGAAGGAACGCCAATTGAAATTTGGCCGTAACCTAAGCCTACTTAGCCATGGCAACACGCCGAATAGATAATGTCACAACATCAAACACGCCCAGCTTAATGGGCGTTTTTATTTAGCCATTTACATCATATCGTTAGCCGTATTATCCCCGTGATTTTGTGTAAAGGATAAAAACTAACGCTAATACACATGCCTTGGAGCCTATATGTCATCGTCCAATGAAGCTGCCACGCCGCAGAGCACAAGCATCAGCTATGAGCAATTAACCCAAAGCTGGCCCGCCTTCGAAGCACAAATTTTAGCCTTGCTTGAAACCTTAGACTTAGCGGATAAAGCACTGGTTTGCGATCATGTCGCGCTGCGCGTCAATTCCATCGACAGTGCCGATGCGCTGCGCTATGCCTTTAGCCGCGTCGGTAAGATCATTTCAGACAATATCATCAATGGTCGTACGATTCTGATTATCGAACTGGATACCCCACTTACGCTGGGTCAATTTAGCATTGCCTGTGTCGAACTTCCCTACCCCAGCGACAAAGTCTATCCGCAGGAAGGCTGGGAACACATAGAGCTAGTCATTGATTCTAAAGCCAAAGATTGCGATACCCTGAGCCAAGATTTGCTCGCACTATGTCCCAAACTCAGCGCCTTACTGCCATCGGAGCACACTGCAGAGCCCGTTCAGTCAAGCTCACAAGGCTTGAACTCACAAAGCTTAGCATCCCTTGCTGGGATAAAAATTAAGATGAGCTCGCCCAAAGGGGATAAAGAGCGTTTAGCCAATCCGACGATTGCCTTTAAGCGCGATGATGTGTGCATTAAAGTGCATCCCCATGGCATAAAAGCAGTGATCGCCAGCGAGCAAACGTAAATAGCCTATTTTAGGCGGGCTTAATATCTGCAAGAAGATAGCATTGAGCTTAGATTTCCATTGGCACTTACCGCACTTGTCTTAACGAACAAATCTGTTGATGACTATATCAATCAGGTTCAGTGTTCAGACTCAGTATCCAGATCATCTTTAGGCCCTTTTTTTGGTAGTTTTGTCAAAAATTGCCAAAATTAAATCTCGAAAACAGCATATTTAGCGTAACTTAGGACGTATAACTCGCAGATGCCATCAGGCATACATTATCGGGTCCACTTGATGGATTCGATGTGCAAACAGAGGTTCGCCAATGAAACCACACAAGAACGAAGCGCAAATATTGAAGTTCGCCATGGAAATCGGGATTGGCTATGCCAAAAAACGCGGATATGCGGACTTCGACAAGGGCATCTCGCCCAAAGATAAAGTGGAATGTATTTACCGTTTATTGGTCACAGACAACTTAATCCAGCCACTGGCCAAAGATAAAGAAGATGGGCCAAACATGAAACACAAACTGATTTTATGGATCACCCGCCAGCTACCTGCCGATCATCCATTGTTGAAGTAATCTTTTTGAGCTAAGCGGTTAAAACCGATAATCTGCAAGCGGACAGTTGAAACGAGTCTAGAACAATCCAACTCACTGAGTGCTAAAGATAAAAATCTAAAAAATGGCGCATCATAGCGCCATTTAATTGAGCCAGAATAGGATATCGAACCTAGCCCTTTTTAGCCGCTTTACTGGCTTTCTCATTCGCTAGCACTGTTGCCATGGGTGGCACTATGGTTGTGGGATCGAGGCGCATTTGATACCAGTTCACTCGCCAATCTAAATGCGGGCCATTAGCACGACCTGTTGCGCCCACCTCTGCCACGGCTTGACCTTGCTTAACCGCTTCACCCGCGTTGACGTACAGCTTACTCAAGTGCAAAAAGCTCGAACTTACGCCATAGCCATGGTCGATCACCATAGTCCCACCCGAATAAAACATGTCGGGAACAGACAGGCTTATCACACCATCGGCGGGCGCTACCACGACAGTGCCGGTTTTCGCCGCCACATCCACCCCAAAGTGTGGATTACCGGGTACGTCGTTATAAATACGTTGGCTACCATAAACCCCGGAAATACGCCCCGTCAGCGGCCAAATAAACGCCTGTAAAAAGGCCGTTTGTTCGCTAAATGTTGCCCGCGCTGCTTTTACCTGCGCCGTGTCTTTCGCCGCTCTTTCCTGCGCGACGGGATCGGGCTTCATGATCTTAGAACTAATGCCCTTGACACTTTGAATATCGTACTCACGCTTGGCCAAAGTTAAAGGCTTAACCTCAGTCAAACCATCGGGATAAACCAAGGTTAACTGCTGACTCAGTTCACCGTCACGATCAAAACCAAAGGCAAAATGACCGTCAGGCGTGACCTTAATGGCTTCACCATTTAAGCTAATCTGAGTGCCCGCTGGCGCTTGACCCCGCATTAATGCGCCTTGCTCTAACTTGCCTTGCAAAGTCACCGCTGCTTGCACCTGAGGCGCAATGAGCACTAGGCCCAAGGTTAACCATGCCGTTAAACGATTTCCCAACATCTTATTTCTTCCCGAAACGTTTCCCAAACCAATAGTTTCCAAAATCTGAGTTCCTAATATTCTATTATCGGGCATCTTAGCCTCGAACATCATAGCCCTAAACATCTTCACAAAAAATCTTCTCGATGGTCAACTCAGGGCAATGCCCATTGAATGCGTTCTGCACGACACTAACGCATCACCAGCACACCACTAACTTATCGCTAACACTGAATCACTAAACTCTGACCGATTAAATCCATGCGTCACGTTAACCTAACCCGCCCTAAAAATCGATCCACAGCGGCGCAAATACCTAATGATGTATTGCATACAATAATAATCGCGCTTTATCTAAGGTTATGAAGACACAAAAAAGCCCCGACAATCAGCCGAGGCTCATTCAGCAAGTAATTTATATTTACTCGGCTCTATTTACCTAAACTTAGCTACCCAAACTTAGCGCTTATCCCTTAGACACAATCGCGCCTTTACCTACACCTTCAAACGCCACCACTTTAAACTGACTTCCAGGCACTTTAGCGACTAATGTCGTGGCAATATAATCGGCTAACAACTCAACCGTGGTGTCGTGGGGAATTAAATCACAGCATTCCTTTGGCATTGCCAATTGGAAATCCCCTTGGGGCGCTTGATAGTGAAAACCATAATGGCTGCTATCGGTGATCCGTGTTTGCGACGAAAGATTGAGAGTGTCAACTGAAACTAAATCCTCTTCACTGCCCAAATAAATATCGTGCCATCGCTTGGCCCAATACTCATCCCACTTTGGTGCTGGGCTGCCATTTTCATAAACGTGAATAGGGCTACGATGTCCATGGGCGATACGCTGACAATTACCATCGTGTTTACGTAAACCATGGCTGTAATGGTAGTAAGGCGTATCGAGGATTTCATGTCTCAAAGTGAGCGTGATCCCTTCGACATTCTTAGGTAAAGCTTCACGTAACGCTTTCTGTAAAAAGGCATTCACGCTGGGAATATCAATCTCTTCGGTCGGCACTAAGGCAAAGGCTTGGGAAGGACAGGCCAAATGAATTTCACCTAACTGACTATCAAAATCCATCCACACTCTATCGCCCTGCTGTTGCCATCGCACACTGCTGCAGGCCGTAGGCACTAATAAACGATGATCGGCCACCGCATCTATGGTCTGCTTGATCGTACGTTTGACTTTAGCAAAATCGAGCACCATGTTTTGCTCGTCTAATCCGCCCTCAAGCAGAACATCGACAATCCAACTCTCCCCCACCATGCCGCGCTTTGGGCACAAATAGGAAAAATCGATCACAGTTAAATCTTTGACAAACAATTGCATTAACGCTCCTCGGCAGAAAAACAGTCCACCTATGTAATTTTATAGCACCGCTTGGCGATGGCCGAGCGTGCTAACTTGAGGCACTCAACACGAGTCAACTCAACATGAAAAGAGATTCTAATCAATTCCGTCTGTTGTCGCGACAAATGAATCCACTCGGTTCAATATTTTGTCTCAGATGTTTGTATCAGATGTGTATATCAGGTAGTCGAAAATCCAGTAATGTAACTCATTGCAACCATCAAATGTCGTTAGACAGAAAGCAACAATGCATCGACCTTGTCGATTAACAGATAAAGCCTTAACAGGAACACAGTTCAACCTAGCAGAATAATAGAATAAAAACAGAGAATTAGATCGCAAAAGCTTAATCCGCAACAGCGATAGACCCAATCGAAACAAAGCATTATCACTCAGCCTTATTAACCGCTAGCATCCCAATTAAACCATACAAATACCAAGGTTATATAGGGAGAAATAAGATGACCAAACTTACATCTATCGCCATTTTCATCGCAGGTATGTTAGCCAGTGCCCATGCTATCAGTGCAGAACCCATCGAAGTGATCACAGCAGCCAAAATCACTGAACCTGAAAAAGTTGAATTAGGTAAAATGCTGTTCTTCGAACCCAGACTGTCTAAATCTGGCTTTATCTCTTGTAACTCTTGCCATAATTTATCCACTGGTGGTGTCGATGCTCTACCCACATCCATTGGTCACCATTGGCAGGAAGGTCCAATTAACTCCCCCACAGTGCTAAATGCCGACTTTATGCTGGCTCAATTTTGGGATGGTCGTGCCAGTGATTTGAAAGAACAAGCCGCGGGCCCTATCGCCAACCCGAAAGAGATGGGCTTTACCCATGAACTCGCAACTGAAACTATCGCCTCTATGCCAGCCTACAGAGCGCACTTCGCCAAGGTCTATGGCGATGACAAAGTCACAATTGACCGTTTAACCGATGCAATTGCCACCTTTGAAAAAACCTTAGTCACCCCTAATAGCCCCTTCGATCAATTTCTTCTGGGCAAACAAGATGCCATCTGCGCGAATGCTAAAGCAGGTTACCAACTCTTCAAGGATAAAGGTTGCGTAAGTTGCCATAATGGCCCCGCCGTCGGTGGCACTATGTATATGAAAATGGGCCTCATCAAACCGTTCCACACCAATAATCCTGCAGAAGGTCGTAAGGGCGTCACAGGTAAAGAAGCTGATAAATTTGTGTTTAAAGTGCCGACACTACGCAATATTGAGCTCACCTATCCCTACTTCCATGATGGCAGCGTATGGACCTTAGAAGAAGCGGTGAATACCATGGCAGACATTCAATTAGGGCAAAAACTCTCTAACCAAGAAGTGAAAGAAATGGTCGCCTTCCTTGAAGCCTTAACAGGCGAACAGCCACAAATCACGCTGCCGATTTTGCCACCATCGAATAAAGATACGCCACGTCCTGTGCCATTTAGCTCCAATAATTAACATAGGCAACGAGTCACTGACTAAGAAGTTCTCACTTAGAAACTGAGTCAGCGCGACACTTAGTGATTTGGTGATTAGGTTAGCAAAAAGGCCGAGAGTCAACACGCTCGGCCTTGGGTTATTCGTTCGCTTAAAAAACGGTGGATTAATTAAGTGCTATTCGCCTTTAAGACGACGGTCGAGCTGATCTTTTAAGTTAGCTGGCACGCCTTTGATTAAAATCGTGTCCGAAATGGGATCGTAAATCACCCGTTGGCCTAAGTGGCCGCCATCAAAACTTAAGGTTACGCCGCCGCCCGTACCAGAAAACTTCTTCAATTGGCGCAGAGTCGATTTGTCGGCCGGAAACTCTTCATCGAGATCATAGCTGCCGCCACGGGCAAAATCGTAGAAAGAATCCATACCTTGATCGGCTAACTCATAGGCCAAGTCTTTGATCTCAATGTCAGCGCCTTCATCGAAGCGCTCACTGCAATATTCAAACACTTTATTACGGCACTGCTGACGCTCGTCTTTCGTCAACTCACTGCTGGCAACAAAATCTTCAACCGCATTCATTAAGGTTTTGTTTTGCGCCTTAGTGTTGACACCTTCGACGCAGCCCATAAAGTCGAGGAAAAAGTCGGCCACTTTACGTCCCGCGCGGCCACGGATAAAGGAAATGTATTTACGCGAGTCTTTATCAGCTTGCCACTCGGTTAAATCGATACGCGCCGCCAGTTGGATATTGTTTAAATCCAAATGATTATTTTGCGACAGTTCCATATCGTCTAACACAGTCATCGACGACTTAGCACTTAATAAGGCGACAAACAGATAATCACTGGTGATGCTGGTGTAGCAAGACATCAGCAAAAAACCGCCTTGGCTGAAATCGTACTTCGACAACTCTTCTTGCAGCAATTTACTGGCTTGGCCCGAAAACTCCACAAATCCTAAGTCGCCGCCACGGTATTGGGTTAGTGCGTTAGCAAAGGCAGGATTGGCCTCGCCGTCGTCGCCATGGACCCCAAAATAGCCAAAACCTTTACCTGCCTTTCCCGTATAAGTCTGATGCAGCTCGTCGAGCATCATCTCGACCGCCTGACCGTTCAGCAGAGGTTGAGGACGCAAACGGCAGCGCAATTGCCCCTGACTGTCCTGAGAAATCTCGTGAATAATTGCGTGTTCGATGTTAATACTCATAAGCCCTGATAGTGATACTGGGATAAATCCGCTATTATATGCCGCTAATCCATTCCAAAGTGAAACATTTTTTGATTATGGCAATCCAATCGAAATACTCAAACACCCAAGTTGAATCATTAATCGCCGAAATATTGGCTGTGTTAGAAAAGCATAAAGCACCGACTGACCTGAGCCTGATGGCATTGGGTAACTGCGTGACAAACCTGCTAGAACGTAAAGTGCCAAGCGAATCGCGCCAAGCCGTGGCCGAACAATTTGCAAAAGCACTCGCACAATCGGTTAAATCCCAGTAAGTTAACTGGGTAATAATCGTCAAAAGAATATAAGATACAAGGTCTTTTAGGAATAAGCGGATCACTATGGTCGAGCGAAAAAAGCAAATGAGCCGCGATCGGGTTTCCCGGCTCATCAACTGGGGACATTGGTTCGCCTTCTTCAATGGCCTATTAGCCATGATAGTCGGCAGCCGATATCTTGGCAGCGTGGGTTATCCAGAAACTTGGTATGGCTGGGTTTATCTAAGCGTCAGCACTATTGGTCAGTTTAGCTTTCTCGCCTTTATCGCCTATTTGATCTGTCTGTTCCCACTGACCTTGATATTGCCTTATTCGAAGATATTAAGAGGCGTCGCGGCGGTGATCGCGACCCTAAGTCTCTGTATCTTATTGTACGATACGATTGTTTACGCCGATTACGGCATGCACTTGAGCCCCTTCGCCTTCGATTTGGCCTGGGCGGATCTCAATGCCCTGCTCCATGGCACTTCCTATATCGTCACGCCACTCGCCATTATTGCTATTGAGCTTACGGCAGCGAACTTTTTGTGGAAGCGAATAGAGAAGATCCAGAAGCTGAATTTAGGCAATAAAGTCATCACCTTAGTGGGTATCTGTTTTGTCAGTAGCCACTTAATCCACATTTGGGCCGATGCCGCCGATATCACTGAAATTACCCGTTTCGATGATACTTATCCTTTATCGTACCCTGCGACAGCGCGCTCCTTTATGGAAAGTCACGGTATTGATGGCTCGTCACAAGGAGATGATGTCAATCACAATACCAGTGTACTCAATTATCCAGAGCAACCACTGACCTGCCAAGCTGACACTAAAATCAATGTGTTGATGATCACCATCGATAGTTTGCGTGCCGATATGGTCGATGGCAAAAGCATGCCATTCTTGCAGCAATACACTGAAAGTAACCAGTCTTTTACCCAGCATTTCAGCGGCGGCAACCAATTTAGAACCGGCATGTTTTCGCTACTCTACGGCCTGCAAGGCAGTTATGGCGATGCGCGAATTTTTAATAGCACCAGTCCGCTAATGACCCGAAGCTTCCAGCAAGCGGGTTATGAACTGGGATTGTTCCTGCCAGAAACCAATCTTAATTTGCGTTCTTCACAGGCAATGTTTAATGACTTCAATCCTGTGATAGCTAAAGAAACCAATGGCAGCGCCGATGCCGACTTGCACACAGTGGCCAGTTTTAACGAGTGGCACAGCATCCAAAATAAACCTTGGTTTGCGCTCGTTAATTTAAAAGCGCCGGAAAATTTCGATACTCCCGTGGGTTTCCTTGGCATTGAAACCGTGAAAGCCAATCCCGACCTTATGCCAGCGCAAAAGGTACTGTTTAATCAATATCGCCAATCACTGTATTTTGTCGATCAACAACTTAAGGCAATGCTGGCCAATGTGCCCAAGGATACCTTAGTGATTATCACAGGGGTGAATGGCAAGATGTTCACCAGTAACAGTGACGAAGCGAATCGCAACCTGTCACCACAGAGTGTCAAAGTGCCCTTAGTGATCCACTGGCCTAATACGGGCGCGTCTAAGGTCAAATACCGCACCAGCCATTACGGCATAGCGCCGACTTTGATGACCCACGTGCTCGGCTGCACCAATAACACCACAGATTACAGCGCTGGCCGCAGCTTATTGCAACCGAGTAAAGAAACGTGGATCTACATAGGTGATAGCCGTATTTTTGCAATCTATCAAGAAGCGGAAGTGACAGTGATTGACCGCCACGGCAAATACCGTATTTACGATGAAAACTATGAACATAGGCTCAATAAGAAAATGAGTGCGCCTGAGTTGATTGAAGTGATGCGCGAAGGTCGACGTTTCTATAATCACTAATCTGAATCCTTTTCTCTAACAAGCCCCATTCCCTACGGATTGGGGCTTTTTTAATCCCTACACGGCAGGATGAGTGCCTAAAAGTCAGAGTCCACTTCTCAATACCGCACTAATCCCAGCTCAAAGCTCACTATAAGAGATTAATATCAGAGTACAGTATCTGAGTCTGAGTCTGAGTCTGGGTCTGATATAAGCTACAGCCGCGCGGTGCCTTCAACCTAAATATGGTGTATTCACAAAGCAAAAAGCCGCTATCCATGGATAACGGCTTTTAAGACTTAGGCTGAATCTTGAGGCCTGCTTTACCTTGTACACAATCAAGCCTGTTATCTATCATGCATAAACGATAAAAGTCAGCTCACTCTCAAGTTAACTCGCAATTATGCCAGTTCAGAATAATGTCAGCTCGCAATCACGTCAGCTCAAAATCAATCGGCTTTAACCGTGGAATAACGCTCTAACCAATGGGCGTAAGATGCGGGTAATACCCATGATGGGCGCGCTATCTTTAAGGTTTGTGCCGCTTGATATGGCCAATGTGGATTCGCCAAAAAGGCTTTACCTATCATCACTAAATCCATTTGTTCATCTTCAATAGCCGCATTGGCGTGCAGTGGATTATCCATGCCCCACGACGTCGCAACAGGGAAACCCACTTTTTGGCGAACCCGCGCAGCAACAGGTGCTAAGAATGCCGGGCTCCATGGAATATTTGCCGTCGGCGTAGAGAAGCAAATGCTGACGTTTAACATATCGAGCCCAGCTTGTTTAAATTGCTTCACCAAGGCGATTGATTCAGTTAACGTTTCTTCATCTTTATGGTCAAATTCAATCACACCAAATCGCGCCGTTAAGGGTAAATGCTGTGGCCAAACGTCTCTTACCGCTGCAACCGTTTCGAGCAAAAAGCGTCCCCGCCCTTCTGCACTGCCACCATATTGGTCGGTGCGTTCATTGGCATAGGTTGAGAAGAAACTCTGGGCTAAATAACCGTGGGCGAAATGCAGCTCTAACCATTCAAATCCTGCCGCTAAAGCCCGTTTTGCCGCCGCCACAAAGTCTGCTTTAACGCGCTCAATGTCTTCAATCGTCATAGCCGTTGGAACTTTAGGTAAGTTTGCACCGAAAGCAACGGCAGACGGCGCAATCGGTTGCCAGCCTTGTCCTTCACCATTGGGAATATGATCATCGCCTTCCCACGGAATATTGGCGCTCGCTTTACGGCCCGCATGACCAATTTGAATCCCCGCCACTGCGCCGGCATTTTTAATCGCGCAGGCTACCTTAGCTAGGCCTTGGGCTTGCTCGTCATTCCACAGTCCGAGGCATTTTGGGGTAATACGTCCTTCAGGAGAAACCGCAGTGGCTTCAACCACAACAAGACCCGCTCCGCCACGGGCAAGGCTAGTGTAATGCACCTGATGCCAGTCGTTGATGAGTCCGTCCGTGGCTTGATATTGGCACATGGGCGCAACGGCAATACGATTTTTGAGGGTAATGTCTTTAAGTTTGAAGGATGAAAATAGATCGGCCATAGGTGTTTCCTGTGTCAAATAGAATCAAAAAGGAATGGAATACTGAATGACGACAGACTAGCCTTATCATGCCATAATTAAAAGCACGCACAGATTATAGAGTTGATAAAGTTTGCTTATGATAAATCCACAGTGGTTACACACCTTTGCGGTTCTGGTCGAGAAAGGTAACTTCACCCGAACCGCCGAAGCCATAGGTATCACCCAAGCGGCAGTGAGCCAACATATCAGTCGCTTAGAAGAAGAATACGGCACACTGTTTTTACGCCGCCCCCGTCAACTTGAAATCACTCCGATTGGCGAAAACCTGCTGACCTACGTTAAAGACGTCGAATGCGCGCAAAAACGCTTACAGCAGAAACTGATCCATGATGATGCTGAGGTCGGCGACATTAGCCTTATCACTCCGGGGAGCATTGGTTTAACACTCTTTCCGCTATTAATCGAACTACAACAGGCGTTTCCGGCGTTAAACATTCGCCACCGTTTTGCCCCTGACAGTGAAATAGTCGCCTCGGTATTAGCCAATGAACATGAAATCGGCATGGTGACCTTAAAACCTTCCGATCCTCGCATTCACAGCACGCATTTCACCGAAGAGCCGCTTGAACTCGTCGTACCTGCGTGCCACAAACAAAATGAATGGGTTGATTTACAACGGCTAGGGTTTATCTCCCATCCCGATGGCGAGGCAATGGCAACTCGGCTGCTTAGCCGTAAATATCCAAGTCATCCCGGTATTCAAGACATTCCCTGTAGGGGATTTACCAACCAAATCAGCCTGATCCTCGAACCTGTCGCAAAAGGGCTCGGATTTACAGTCATCCCGCAATACGCCCGCAAAGCCTTTGAACGACAACAAGATATCTATGTTGTTGAATGTGGCAGCCAAGTTGTAGACACCATTTGGCTTATCCACCGCGCGGAATGGCCCTTGTCACGCAGAGCCCAAAAAGCGATCGCGTTTTTAAAGGGCAAGATATAGATAGGGCTCAGCGGCTACTGGCTACTGATTGATATCCAATTCATTATGGATCAGTACTACGCACTGGGAAGCAAACAACATCTTTGGCCCAAGGCTGATCTTTTGCGCGCCGAGTCGTTTCAAAGTATTAAAACTTTTCTTCGGCATAGGAATGTGATCGGTCAGCAAAAAGCACGGATTGCCCACAAACTCCTGCTCACGGATAGAAGTGCCCTTCTTATCCATCATAAATAATTGATAATCGACCGCGAGGTCCTGCACCAGCTTTTCAAAACTGATGGTGCTCACAGTAATGCCCTCATCCACAACGCGAGTTTGCTCTTTCGTCATGCCCCGAGAAATATCTAAGGCCTTAGCAATTTTCGTCAGCAAAGCTTGTTCGTGAAAACCGCCAATATGGCAAATATTTCGCGTATCGAAGCAAATAGTGCGAGAAAAATCATGGGTACTTTCTAATACTAGATAAACGACAACATCGTTTCGATGGGACTGAGCCACAAAGATAGTGTTCATTAGGGTATGAGCCAAAATTTCGGTGTGCGCCTCTTGGCCGACAGAAGCCAAAAACAACTGACTGTCAGTAGGTGCAGATCTTGCTCGTAAAACAAACGCGCGCATAGGTAAATGTCCTACTCAATAATGTCTTAAATGCTAAATGGCGAATTCAAATATCTGTGTGAAACTTGTCATTTCACGTTGAGGATTTTTGTCTTAGTGGTACCAATGACGTCGACTACTGGAGCTTAAACGATTAGCGTTCGTCCTCATGACTACAAAAAAGATATAAAAAAACAAAACCCCGTATAGCAATGCTACCACGGGGTTTTGTTTTTACTTAACTGTCACTTATCTTAATAATTAAAACAGCCTAACAATTAAGCATTTAATTTGGTCGGTATGAGAGGATTCGAACCTCCGCCCCCTGACACCCCATGACAGTGAACCGTTTAATCATAACCTGCTAAATTTAAACATAAATTATATAATTTTGCACGTTTTAATTACCCTAATAATTTATGTGCATTTACATGCAAATGCGAAATGTGCAGCCTGTGTATTCAATAGCTTACACTGTATTTGACCGTACAATTTGCACTATTTTTAGCACAAGCAAATCTAATCTATTTTTTTAAACGAATATTTCATGCTGAAAATATGAACAGCGAACGAATTATTTGCAGGCATACCTAGCCTGATGACTTTATTCAGGCCAACGTCGCTCCGACTTTATCTAGAAGCATAATAAAGTTTGATCAAAAACTAGATTGCTATGAAGAGCCGCAACACACTAGTTTGATAAATTATCCGTAAAAGAAACCATTCTTCTGAGTTGAATTTGGGCACAAGTATAAAACCTACTGAAACAGAGCTTTGTTAATTTCAATCACCGTTAACCCCCAACACCATTTGTACAAGACAGCGCACTACATGCAGCGCAACTCATATGATCACGATAATGTTGGTCGAAGAACTTAATCGTTCTGGCCTCTAAAGAATCATATAATTCTGGGGTTAAGGGCATTTTCCACTTATATTGCCCCATCAATTTAGCCAAATGTCGGTAACAGGTTTCTCGACGATTAGAAAGGTATTCTGGCGCGATAAGCTGACTCTCAAATTGAGTTAACGCCCCGGTTAAATAAAAGGTGATACCCTGTACTAACTCCTTTACCTGTAATGGTGTCGCCTCTAATTCCCCTTTTTCTACTGCTAGATTGAGCGAGTCAGTAAACCAGCCCCAGAACGCATTAATGCGCTTTTTAAAGCGTTCGACTTTTTCATCACTAGCAAGTTGCCATACCATGGTATTAACAGAAACAGAACGTAACGTTGCAAAGCTTTTGCTGCGTTTTATCGTTTCAAAGGTAAATAGAATTGGCAACAACACTCGTTCTTTAGCCGTTAATTCAGGATTTTTATTAATAAAGATTGGCAAGTGATTAGAGGTTGCACTTCTTAGGAACAGACAAACTAAAACGTCTTCTTTACGTTCAAAAAATTTGTACAAGGTGCCTGTAGAACAACCGACTTCTTTGGCCAGTTGAGAAAACTTAAAAGAGACGATGCCTTGCGACTCAATCAACAGCTCAGCTGCATCCAGTATTTGATTGCACCTTAAAATAGATAGTGTGTCAGAAGGACATTTCATGCACTAAACCCGAATAAAACGCTAAGTAAGCGTGAATTATGCGTTGTTAACTTATGCCTGTTATAGGGTAAGGATGACTAATCGGGATAAAGCTCACGCAAGTGAGCATTTTATTTATGTTCTTTGTGAGTTACCTCAAGCATACATTGCAACAACAAGTTTTTTTCATAGATTAAAATCCCTTCACTTACATTTTTGTTGCAAAAAACTTTCATTTTCAAAAAAGATTATTCTAGACAGAACTCACGAATAAGTTTGCCACTCCAAAAAAGCCGTGACTTAGTTCACCTTTAGCCTGCCCCATAGCCTCTATCTTGCTTGCATTCTGAAGTAGAGGGTGAACAACATGCATAATAGAAGAAACTTTTTAAAACTGGGTGCAGGTGCAGCTATTGGCGGTATTGCAGCCGCACTGCCAAGTGCAGCATCAGCTAACGAGTGCACATCAAACATAAAATGGGATGAAACACGCGATGTTATCGTCGTGGGTTCAGGTTTCGCGGGTTTATCTGCTTCACTCAATTCTAAACGCCAAGGTCTTGGTTCCGTACTTGTACTGGAAAAAATGCAAGTGATTGGCGGTAACTCTGCGATTAATGGCGGTTGGCTAGCCATTCCCAAAAATCCAATCCAATTAGCCCAAGGCATTCAAGATGATTCGCCAGAGGAACTGGTTAAAGATCAGATCATTTCTGGCCGCGGTATGCAAAATACTGACATGTTGCGCCAAATGGCTAATCGCGCACTGGATGCCTATGACCTGTGTATTAATGCAGGAGTAAAATTTCGCGAAGGATTTAACCAGCAAGTGGGTGGACATAATAAAGCACGAGCGATTCGTACCCAACACGGTGTGGGCGGCGATATCACCACTAAACTTTATGAAGTGGGTAAAAAAGAAGGAGTTGAATATCGTCTTCAACACTATGTTGAAGATTTCATAATGGATGGTCAGGAAATTATCGGCCTCAAAGTTCGCCAAAATTATCGTTTCCCCGATCTCAAAACCGGCAAAACAATCTATATCAAAGCTAACAAGGCCGTTATCCTTGCCCACGGTGGTTTTTCTCGAAATTTAAAACTGCGTGAGCTGGTTGATCCATCGCTTGATAAGACACTTGATTGCACCAATGCGCTAGGAGCGACTGGAGAAGTCACCCTTACAGCCATGGCACACGGTGCACTGCCTATACATATGAGCTTTATTCAAACTGGCCACTGGGGTTCGCCTGATGAAGGCGGCTTCGGTTGGTCAAATGCGTTACTGTCGATTGGTTTCCATAAGGGCATTTCCGTCAATGTTCTTGATGGTAAACGGTTTATGAATGAACGTGCCGACAGAAAAACTTGCTCTGACGCCATAATGAAAAACCGTAATGCAGATGGTTCCCCCGCTTATCCTGTCGTGTTTTTTAATCATGATGACCATGTTGGCGATGAACGCGTCACCCGTGCCGTGCGTGACCAAATTGCCTGGAAAGTCGATAGCCTAGAGCAATTAGCTAAGCAGTTTAATATCCCACTAAATGAGTTAAAACAAACCGTTACTGAGTACAACCAACAAGTACCTAAAGGTGTTGATCCACTCTTTGGCCGCATGATGGATACGGCTGTACAGCTAAAACCTCCCTTTATTGTCTCGCGGATCTGGCCAAAAGTGCATTACTGCATGGGAGGATTAAAAACCGATTTAGGTGCCCGTGTTATGCACAGTCAATCGTTAACGACAATTAAGAAACTGTATGCAGTTGGTGAAGCGACCGGTGGTACACATGGTGGAACACGTTTAAGTTCAACGGCATGCCTAGAGTGCTTGACGATGGGAATTATCGTATCTGAAACCATCAAATCTGACATGCAGGCTTAAATATTATGAATAAATTACTACTCACACTCCTTATTGGATTCGTATTTGCTGGCAATGTAAACGCCGGAGAGCTGGTAAAAATGAAAGGCAGTACTCAAGGCCGAGTAAATCATGAGTCTCTCTATCAAGAAGGCTGTAAAAGCTGTCACCAAGGTTCAGGTAAGCAAAATGCTACCGACGCTGCGTGCGTTGAATGTCACGGTGACATAACCAGTATCCCCGTTGACGAGAAAAAGCTACCGATCCCAGAGGCTCATCCGCACAAATCGTTGCACTACAACGAAGGTGCAAGCTGCTTAGCCTGCCACGCTGAACACGAAAAAAAGGCCCCAGTTTGTGCTGAATGCCACCGTACTTGGTTCAAAGAAATGTAAATTAATTATTAAAATTCAAATACTAAAATAAAAGGTAACGATGATGAAACAATCCACTCGGTTTATGCTGTCCATGGTTGCAACTGCAATGGCCATGTCGAGTTCAGCCGCTTTTGCTGCAGAACAACAAGAAGATGGTATTAACGTTGGCGGTGCAGTGCGTGTTAACTATGGTTATAAAGATTATGACAAAGCCTCAAAAGACAAAGGCGGCGATTTTAATTTTGATATGGCCGCAATTAAATTTGATGGTAAAAAAGGCGACTTCGGTTTAGCCGCAGAATACCGTTTTACTTCAGGCACTAACTATATCAAGTACGGTTATGGTTACTACAACATTGATCCAGACTGGCAACTGCAATTTGGTATCAACAAGGTACCCTTTGGTAATCGCGAGTTTATTTCTAACAGTTGGTGGTTTGGTCTACCTTACTACTTAGGTTTTGAGGATGATCATGATATCGGTCTTAAAGCCACCTACGAAAAAAATGGTTGGCATACTGATTTAGCCTTTTACAAAAATGCTGAATATGGTGCGACCGAGAACAAGCGTTATTCGACCGATTTGTATACCGGTACCATCAATGGCACTGAGTATCACAATGAAGAGACTAACCAGTTAAACGTGCGCCAAACTTATACAACAGAATACGAAGGCGGCTCGACTACCTTTGGTGGCTCTGTGCAGTATGGCCAAATCTACAACAGCGAGACGGGCAACAATGGCGATCGCTATGCCGTAGCATTGCATTTAGACAGCAGTTACAAAGGCTGGAACTTACAAATGCAAGCCATGCAATATGAATACGATGCTGCAGATGCTATCGACTCCAATAAAATTGGGGTGTCAGTAGTAAGCTGGCAGTATGAAATTGCCTCTAAGGGCCAAGCCTATAACATCAACATTGCCAAAACCGTAAACACAGATTGGGGTAGCATTAAGTTCTACAACGACTTTGGTTTAATGACGCCAGATGTTGATGATGATAGCTACGATAACAGTATGCAAAACGTCACTGGTATGGCGATTTCTGCAGGCCCTACCTACACAATGATCGACTTTGTTATGGGTAAAAATATGACCTTCTCTACCGCCAATAACGACCATGTTGGATTACCTGAAGTCGGTAATGATTGGGATAAACGCATTAACATCAACTTTGGCTATTATTTCTAACTCTCCATTCTAACTCTTGTTTGTAATAATCAAGTCGATCAGGACGTTCCTGCCGTTTTGATCGACCGTTCTTTTTATGCCCTATTTATTAGGGCATTTTTTATTTTTCAATGTGATTTAGCCAACCATGAAGCAACACACTTTACTCGCCTTATCCCTATTTTTTATTCCGTTTTCACCACTCTATGGAACAGAGTTACAAATGGGGGGATTTATTAAGGCAAACGCACGTTATGTTGAAGGTAATCTGAAGTTTCAAGACAGTTGGACAGGTGGAGGTTCTTTCGCTGATAACACTAAACGTACTCAATTCAGTGCGCAAGAAAGTCGCGTAAATATGACGATCACCTCAAATGAAGTTCAAGCCTTTGCTGAAATCGACTTTGTTGGCTCGGCGCAGGGGAATCCGATCATCTCCAATTCCTACAGCCCCCGCCTAAGGCACGCATTTATATCCTACCAAGGCGTAACGGCTGGGCAAACTTGGTCCACCTTAGTCAATACCAGCACCTTTGCTGAAACGGCCGATTTAGGCGGGCCATTAGTTGGTCAAGCCATGATAAGACAAGCGCTGGTACGTTATGACACAACCCATTGGCAGTTTGCCCTAGAAAACCCCTACACCTACGGAACTCAAGCACCAGAACAAGCAAGTGCACAAACTAAATTCGCCACAGCACTCACGTCAACAGAACCGCTATGGATTGATACCAACCATGATTATCTGCCAGACATGATCGTTCGTTACAACCAATCGGGTGACTGGGGTAATGTGTCGATATCAGGTTTACTAAGATATTTAGACTCCGCCGATACAGCCCAATGGGGTGGTGGTACATCAATAGCGGCAAAAATACATTCCATAGGGAAAGATGATCTTCGTATTCAATTGCACTATGGTCATTTAGGGCGCTATGTAGGAACCGATGCAGCTAGAGATATCACAGATGGGCAATTAGAAAATTCTTTATCCGTCATGTTCGCCTATAGGCACTTTTGGACCCAACACACACGTTCAAGTATCTTTTATGGGCACACATCCACAAAAGAAGAACAAACAGATCGCAGTCATTTTGGAGTTAACTTATTCACCAATTTAACCCAATCACTCACTTTAGGCGCTGAAATAGGTCGTTATCAAATGCAAGACAATATCACTTCTCTTGTGCCCACAGTATCCCAGCCCAGGGCAACTCAGGGAGCCTCCAACTATGCACAAGTCAGTCTGCAATTCCATTTCTAATGCTGGGGTCGCAGATAAGATTATTCGCGAGCAGAGTCACGAATAAGTTTGCCACTGAAAACATGACGTGATCCATTTCACCTTTGCGGTAGACCAATCTCTTTATTGTTAGTGACAGAACAATAATACCAACACAATACCGCCATTTTAAAAATTAAGACAATAGGATAGATAATGATGAAATTAAAAATGCTTTTTGGAATCGCCGCATTGGCATCAACAGCAGCTATGGCGCAAGGCCCACAATGTAACCATGCACAACTTCCATACCAACAAATGACACCGGTGCCAGCGGACAGTACTCCTTATGTCCCACAAGATACTATGCCTGAGCAATGTCGTAACCCAGAAATTGAAGCTTATATTACTGATTGGGAAGCAGGCAAAATCGATTTTAATACCATTAAACCCAACGACAGCATCGCCGCGGATCAACGTTTCTGTAAAACCTTGGATGATAATGGCAATGTCCTAGAAGCAAAAAACTGCGACCCTAAAAACTCTCCCGTTGGCTATATTTGGAAAGAATTGTCTGACAGCCCAGTTGTTATCGGTATTACTAATGGTGGCAAGTCAGATCATGAGCCGCACTTTCATGGCCAACCTGAGTGTTATTACGTCGTAAATGGCACAAGTAAAACATTAGCAAACAATAAATTCGAAACCCTAGCTAAAGGTCAATACTTCTACATACCTGGGGCTCATATCCACAACACGCCAATTTTAAACAAAGAGGGTTTAGGCGTGTTCTACTGGTATCCGAATAATGCTCATTTTGATGGTTTTAAATACTATTGGCGCAAAGATGTGAAAAACTTGAGAGTGGCTGAAGAAGCCTTTGATCGTGTTGATGCCATTCGTAAACGTGATCTTAACCTAGGCCCATACGGTACAAACGAAGCATTCTTTAAAAAATAAGCCAAATTGAAATAAACCACCTTCCTAAGAAGGTGGTTTAGCCGTCTTTGCTCCGCTTATATCGCCACGACCTCATCCTGCGAAGTAAAAATGGAGATATAACATTGGCGCATAAAGCAAAGATCAAAGGATCACAAAATCGATCTAGTGAAGTTGGTATATCCGAGCACACCAATTTTTTGAGATTCTGAGAAAGCAAGCAAAATAATCAATTACAATCAACACCATAGATAGCGTTCAAAATTATGAACGCCCCCTAAAAGCCCGCTAATAAAACAACAACCAAGCCCTCTAAAATCCTCATATGTAGTGAAGCACTGCGTGTCGCCGCCCCCGCAATCAACCGCGCCGGAAGGACCCGCGATGATAATGGTTCGCATCTGCAGCAAGTTGAGAGCGATTCTCATCATCATAAAGTGTCGCGTTCGGTTTCAATCAAACCGTGAGCATCGGCGAGACACAAAATCCGCCCATCTGAAAATCAAAATTCCTCATAATTGCACATGATCATCGCTCTATTCCTATCCATGCAGGATGACTAATATAGGTAAAGATAACGACTCTGGCACTCGGTTAAAATGAGCCTAGTCCTAGACAGAAGCAATTCACCTAAAACCGTCTAAAACCGTTTAAAACCTTGGCTTTTACCCTCTTCACCCCATTGCCAACATTTAACACCAAAGCAACAAATACACGCTATTGCATCCTTCCTTAGGGTTGATGCAATGACTCGTCTGTAGCCCTACTGCTGCTTGGGCTAGAGTGCTCCCAACTTTTTGAGGCTATCTAGGGATTATCTAGGCCGCATCGAAAAACGGTTGAACCATATTGGTGCAACACACTGAACAACACCCATTGAATAGAAACATATCAATAACAATTCAAATTAAGGCAGCATGAGCCTAAAAACGCGTTCAATCACCCAGAAACAGTGTGTCGATCATCCCAGTTTGCCTACTTTTCATAACCAAAAACGGCGAGCGGATAACGCCTTCGCAGGATGAGGCCGCGACCGAAACCGTGAGCCGAATAGGAGGTTCCATTTGGGCGCCATCAATTCACCCAAAACAGCCAAAAACCTCACCTTTTGCCCTACCCTTTACACCCCTCAAACGTTAACACAAAAGCAACAAAATCGAGTCGTTGCATCCTCCTCTAGGGTTGATGCAACGACTCGCCTGTAGCCCTACTGCTGCATGGGTTTGAGTGCTCCCAACTTTTTGAGGCTATCTAGGGATTATCTAGGCCGCAACGAAGTACTGTTGAACCCTAATGGCGTAATACCCCTATCGACATACAACATATCAGCAACAACTACGACTAAGAAAACGTGCGGAATTCTCACTCACCATCGTCGCACAACACGCCTATATAAGCCCTACCAATGCCGGCTTCATCCGCGGACATTAGCAAATGCCTGAACGACTAACGCACCTGCAGGTAAAGCTGCTGACAAAAACGTAAATATGCACATTGATGCGAGGTATCAGCCCTATCAATTCCCTTATCTCAACAAGCAATTAGCCAGCGTGAGATTAGCGACACACATGCAGATCAACACGGCAGGATCATAGGACCAAGTGGAACAACACTCTTAGATACCAGCCATGCTCGACCACCGCATTAGTGCATTACTGCATTACTGCCCACAGCTCATGATTTGTATTGGGATTGGATAAAGCTGACGACTAGGCATGACGCATAAGGTGCTCGGGTGATACGTCTGCAGGTGAAGAAAGTGGTCTAAGAACAGGTCAAACAGAACGCACGATGCAATTAGATCCGACAGGTAGCTTTAGCTCACTTCTGCCCCAAAACGTGTTTGAAATGGATATCTCTCGAGGTTTAGTCATTTGTATTTACCCTCAATAATCTAATATCACCTTCAATAGAGTGACCAAGTTCGCTATAGCACTACGCTTGTTTAATAGCTTCTTCTTTAAATTTGGGGTATATCGTTGCCCACTCATAAACTTATCTCCTATGCAAAAATCTTAGATGAAATTTGTCCATGAGACACTGGGCAGCCGTTGCCTTAATGAAACGATGAATCATATCAAATAAGACAGAGAGTGAGTAAAACCACTTTAATAGGGGGCTTTTACTGGATGATAATTCAGGTCATCGAATCATCTCTCTTTATTCGATTGAGACACTATTGATGCCGCAAAGCTCTTTGTTTCTTCGCTGAACTTGTCGCTTTTCAGTACATCACTAGCCTTTTTCTCCATCTCTTTGCTAGTCTGTTTCGATGGGTCTGCTTGAGCTAATGCCCCCGCTGCCATTGATTTCTTAATCTTAGATGCATTCGGATCATTAAGTGTTGCACCTGCTTGACTAGCTAGTTTCTTAGAAGTTTTCTTCTTGTTCATCAGTATTACCTCTTGTCGGATTAAGTCATTACTAGATATGGGGGATGTTTGTACGATTTCAACCACTAGAACAATTATTCGATGTAAAATTTGAGCAAAATATTCGTGACCAATGCATACCAATATTCATTGATACTCTGATGACTAAGGTGCATAATTCTAAGAAAAATAAAGGGATTTATAATTTAATGTCCGTAGTAACAATTAAGTCAGAAGAAGATTTCTTGGAGCTTGCCAAAAGCGTTTTGCTAGATGGTTGTTCTGATATAGAATCCGTCGTCTTTGATGGCTGGCCTAGTGTTGAGTTATACATTCAAGGCCCACGGTATGATCAATCTTTACCTATTTCAGCAATGGAAGGTTATGTAGGATTTCAACAAGAGTTGTATAGGCTCTATGGCGATTTAATCCATAGCACGTCAAGTCTTCAAAAGTTACGGTATAAAGACAAAGAAGATCTTGAATTAGTCTTTAAGATTGAGAAAGGCTCATCTGACACTAAAGCAGATGCGGCAGGTATGCTCAATCATTTTCTTGAAAAGCTAGATGTCGTTTTAGTTGGGATGGATAGCATGGAAAAAATACTACTTATTTTAGGCTTAGCAGGTTGTATCTCTGGAACTTGGATTTTTACCCAATTTATTAAGGGACGTACAGATAATGCTCAAATCAAAGAAAATCATGACACAATTCGAGCGTCAATTTCTGCTAATGAGAATTCAACCAAGGAAGCTTTAGCGGCACTAAAATACGTCTATGCATCGCATCCAAAAACGGGGGCTATGCACGAAAAGGTATCTGAGTATTCAGATCAGGCTTACAGAAATGTTTTGAAAAAAGTACCCGATGCTGATTTTGTTAGAGCGGGGCACTCAGAGTTTCGTGGAAATGAGATAACTGAATTCAGCAGAAGAACGAGATCACCTTCAAATGCACCTGTTTCTAGAGAAGCAGAGTTCTATATTGATGGTGTTGAGCGCTCTAGCGATAACATGTATTACTTAATTAAGACAACACGAGTAGAAGATGAGCAATCAGTAAGCATGAAAGCTTTTGCAGATGTAATCGGAGATGATTTATTTGATTTACTAAAAGCTTTAGGTGACGGGAACTCCGTTAAATTAGCTTATCAAGCTTCGATCAAAGGTGACAGTGAATATAATGCACAATTTAGCTATCTCATTAATGACGATGAGGAAAACGTAGGTTAACATTACATTTGACTAGTCTTGACACTTTTTCAATCTACAACGCTCGATGAACTTCATCGGGCGTTTTGTATTTTAAAGC
Source organism: Shewanella sp. SP2S2-6 (assembly GCF_031931965.1). Lineage (NCBI taxonomy): Bacteria > Pseudomonadati > Pseudomonadota > Gammaproteobacteria > Alteromonadales > Shewanellaceae > Shewanella > Shewanella sp. SP2S2-6. Next base: position 166,730 of record NZ_JAUOEQ010000006.1, read on the forward strand.
CATATGTGATCTTCTTGGATTGTATGTTGCTACCGACTCGGCAGTCATTCTTTTCGCATCTTCAAGGTCATAGGGGTTGCTGATGAGATATTCGTTTTTGAGGATCCCATTTACGTGCTCCGCTAGTACATTTTGGGATAAAGAGGGCGGACTGAATTAGAGCTTTCGAATGAATGAAGATACTTTTTCTAATTCAGTCACCCTTTAATTCCTTCTTTCGTTCAACTCATTTCTGTCCAGAAGTGTGATGTCGAGTGGAGATTGTACAATTTAGCGCATACTGCTCACACAAGACATCTCAAAATCTCGCAATTCCCCAGACCTTTTCGAACGGAAATAATTAACACAAAAGAAACAAAAACACGTCATTGCATCCTCCTGTAGGGTTGATGCAACGATATGCCTGTAGCCCAACTGCTGCATGGGTTTGAGTGCTCCCAACTTTTTGAGGGGATCTAGGGATTATCTAGGCCGCATTGAAGTACTGTTGAACTCTAATGGTGTAAAACCCCTATCATCAAATAACATACCAGCAACAACTAAAACTAAGAAAACGTGCGGTATTCTCACTAGCCACCGTCACACAGCACGTCTATATCTGCCCTCTCAATGCCAGCTGCACCCACAAACATCAGCAAATGCTTGAACGACTAACGCACCTGCAGGTAAAGCAGCTGACAAAAACGTAAACATGCACATTGATGCGAGGTATCTGCCCTATCTATCCATCCATTATCTGAACAAGCGATTAGCCAGTATGAGATTAGCGGACACACCTGCAGGTAAACACACGGCAGGATCATAGGACCAGTACCGGCCATCATCGATCACCGGCATTAGTGCATTACTGCCCACGGCTCATTATGTGTATTGGGATTGGTTAAAGCTGACGACAGGACATGAAGCGTAATGTTATCGGGTGACACGTATGAAGGTGAAAATAGTAGTCTAAGAACAGGTCGAACTGAACACACGATTGAACTGGATTAGTGACTTAACCTGCCAATATTCAAATCACGATGCAAACAGATTCGACTGGCTGCTTTAGTTCACTTCTACCCCATTATGAGTTAGTGCGAACTCCCCATGACACCCGCACAACCCGCAACATAGACCGTGCAGGATAAAAACAAAAACAGTCGATGTGCGATCATGTTTCGAAACCTAACATTTGGTTAAGGGGCGGGGCTCGTCCCAGTGAACGAAGCGAGCGATTTGAACCACTAGTTAGGGGCCTGTACGCTTGGTTCGGAATGTAAAGTACATGGCTGCAAATGTTACTGGCCACCACGTAAAAATTAATATCAAGGCTTCTGCGATATGTACATTGCCTTGGCTGTGCTTTGTGAATATGAAGTCAGTTATTGATTGGAGCACGATGCCGCCATTCCAGAGGCGAGCCTTATGAGCAGGCCATGATAAAAAACGCCATAAATTTCCATGCGCTAAATCGTAAGAAAAGAAAGCAGCAACCAGTAATACTATTGTTGCCAATAAGCTGAACAGTAACAGTAAATTTATTCTTATCAGTGGCATATAGCAAAGGATCCTAACGCAAAGCACACTGGCGACGAGGCGCAGCGGCCGCAGGCCGCAAGTGATGCGTATTATTATGTTCCATTTACTAGGGCCGCTTTTGAACCCACATTATTAATTACCGATATCCGAGATAAGCCACCGACAAAACGATCAAATGCGGCTGGTTCCACCTTAAATGAGAATGAAGCTACAAAACATACCTTTTCTCGTGGATAACGGGTATCTCTGGATACAATTTGTATAGCCGCCAGTATGCGCCCAGAATTATCGGCGCAAGAGAACACAATATAGAAATGAGACAACTGATCACTCTCACCAGAGAAAAACCGAACGCTATCCTCTCGTTTCTTGGGAAAGCCAATTAGTTGAATGCAAAACTCTTGAAATTGGTCTTCATTAACGTAGCAATCGGCTATACCGGCAAATCCGCTACTTTCGCCTTTCACTCTTAGTTTCAGCAGATCATCTATTTCGGATAATCGCTCAAATTCCAAATATTCACTCATGACTGTCCTGAAACATAACGCTTTAAACAGCGGAAAACGCGAACGTTTTGGCGCAGCCAGTGAGCGGTTTTCCGATGATTTAACTTGTTAAATGCCATTTTTCTCGCGCTCAGCTTGTTTTTTGATTTTGGGCATTTGTATTTGTAGTAAAACAAATGCTGGCACTAATGGTACAAACGCTAGCCAAGATTGCATTTGAAAAGCCCAAAAGTAAATGAACCAACCTTGGCTAATAATTAAACCAGAAATTTTTAACCAGCGCGAGAAAAGCATAAGATCTCCCATGGCCGCTAGAAGTAACCCAAAGCAAAGCGCACCGAAGCCATACAACCAAAGGTTAAAGTTCAGAGATGAATTAATAGCCCCTACATCGATGGCAATTCCAAATAAAAATGGAACCAAAACCAAGATCATGGCGACAGTAGAAAAGCGATCATTACTCTGCTGCTTCTGATGAGCTTTATTTTTCTGTGCGAGTTTCTCTAATGTGTCCATGGCATTTAACGCTCGCCTAAACGGCGAGCAACTTGTTGCGAGTCCAGAGGCCGCGATGTTTA
>NZ_JAUOEQ010000007.1:0-163951 GCF_031931965.1 Shewanella sp. SP2S2-6
AACTCAAACAAAGAAAATCAGCTTTCCGAATTATTATTAACGTGGTCCAGAGATGGACACGGTAATAAACAGAATTTGCTTGGTGACAATAGCCTTGTGGAACCACCTGATCCCATCCCGAACTCAGAAGTGAAACGCAAACGCGCCGATGGTAGTGTGGGGTCTCCCCATGTGAGAGTAGGTCATCGCCAAGCGCCTAATTTAGGTTAACGTGCAAACGTTAGACTAAAGGAGCGGTAGTTCAGTTGGTTAGAATACCGGCCTGTCACGCCGGGGGTCGCGGGTTCGAGTCCCGTCCGCTCCGCCAACATAAAGATGAAAGCCTCTACAGCAATGTAGAGGCTTTTTTCGTTGTGGAGAAATCAACATTATTGGTGATATCTCAAGCTGTTATTCGTTCAATTGTCCAAATTTTGTACCGTCTACCACTGTTTCTCTGTTTGAATATCAACCTCTTTTCGCTTAATAAATGCTCTTCCTCACAAGGTTCCACCTGTTTCTTGTCATTTTTAGCTGCTTAATAGGGCTTATTTAGGTGTGTTTATTGTTAAGCAAATACTTAAATTCCAAGAATGATTGAAATTGAGTTATTTGCCCCAAGATAGTCTTAAGTGCTGCAGTTTTGTAGCGTCCATCACTGAGGTCAATGCCATGCTTTATGATTTAACGGTTGTACAATTTAGCAAGATGCTGAAAAATTTAAGCGTTATTCTTGAAAAGGGCGAATGCTTCGCAAACCTCAAGAAAGTCGATATGGCTGTGCTATTAAACTCACGTTTAGCGCCGGATCAATTTAACCTTATCCGCCAAGTTCAAATTGCCTGCGATACTGCCAAAATTGGCGTCGCACGTTTGACCGATAACTTAGATACTGTCCCAAAGCACGATGATAGCGAAACGACTTTAGCTGATTTGCAAGCGCGTATTAGCTCAGTATTAGATTACTTAGCGACGTTCAAAGCGGATGATTTTGCTAATGCGGCCACGATCCATGTCTCACAACCGCGTTGGGAAGGAAAATATCTTACGGGTTATGAGTTTGCCATTGAGCATGCGATTCCGAACATTTACTTCCATGTAACAACAGCCTACGCGATTTTGCGCCACAACGGTGTTGAAATTGGCAAGAAAGATTACCTTGGCGCTATGCCATATAAGTCGTAAATCTAGGCTAGATGTAGTACTGTTGCGCAGCCTAATTGTTGCGCAGCAGCGCTTTGCCGCTTGAGCTTACCAACCTTTCTGCATTACCACCTGTTCTTTCTCTACCTATGTTATGCCGCTTTGTCGCTGGAAATTTAGGGCTCGTTAGGGTTCTGTTACGCCGATGAAGTCAATCAATACTCAGTTTTTCATTTCGACCTTACGTCTCGATTATTTTTATCCTGTTAGCATGTAATTTAATTTTGTTGGCTTAGGTAAATGATATGGGCCGTAAGTTTATGAGTCGCCAAATTATCTATTACTTAAATAGTGAATGGCGAATTGACTCATTATAAAGATGACCTGTTTGTTCGTTTTGAGCAGGGATTTACTGGAAGAGCCTATTTAAGGTTCTAATTAAAGGAGTTAGCTATGTCTATCGAATCTCAAGCCGTCGAGAGTCCAACGGATGCAACGACAACTAAGAGCAAGAAAGCAAAAAAAGCCGCCATTACTAGTGGTTTGCGCCTCAAAGACAAGTTGACCCAAGACACTCGCCGCCGAATTGAAATTCTGCACGAGCAACGCCAACTATCCAATCGTTTCGGCGTGGATATAGAAATTGACTAAAGCCATTGGCTTGTCGCTAAGTATTGGATATCACATCTAGATATTTAGCCAGCATGTACAGCTTCACGACGCCCGTCGTGGGGCTTGCTCACTCTCCTTAAACATTCACTTCTTAAATTCATATTCCATTATCGTGACCATCTCGCCCATATAATCTTCCCGTGAAATCTTTGACCAACCAAGCGTTTGATAAAACTCTGCTTTGTCTGCGGTAAACAAATAGATTTTTTGTAATCCGAGTGCTTTGGCATAATCAACGACGGCATTGACTAATAATTTCCCTAAGCCTTTATTTCGATAGTGTGGATTAACATACACATTCGCCAGCCAAGGGCTTAAGTCGGTTCGGGTATCCATATCTGCTGCGGTTAATGAGGAGGAGCCCATGACTTGGTTAGCGTCTTCACAGATAAACATCTTAGGAATGGCGGCGTCGGTGAGGTACTCGCTCATCTGCTCAATGAGTGTGGTGACTGTGGCGTTCGCGGAACTTAAATGTGCCCATTCTTGATGATGCCATTGTGCCAGCTGTGGAATGTGCTGCGGGGCCGATTTTAGGTCGATAACTTTCATATAAATCTCTGACGTGTGTTATGCAAAGGGCTTAATGGTGCGACATTATGGCGCGAATACTTAAGTCTGTTCGCTGGTCTGAATGATGTGGCGACAGGTTTGATTGAGCAGGTTTGACTGAGTATACCGCTTAACTTGGGAGTGGCAGAAATACGCTGGCTTCGAGTCCACCTTGTTGCGCGTGGCTAAAGCTAAGTTCGCCCTGATAACTGTCGACTATATCTTTGCAGATAGATAATCCTAAGCCATGGCCTTGGATGCTTTCATCTAACCGAATGCCGCGCTCGATGATAATCGACAATGCGGCATCGGAGACGCCTTCGCCATCATCACTCACTATGATCCCATAACCTGCGGTGGCAGCCGTTTGATGCACTATACGGATCTCAATGTTCTTGCGGCTATGTTTACAGGCGTTATCCAGTAAATTGCCTAAGAGTTCGAGTAAGTCATCCCGATCAAACGGCATCACTAAGCCGCTCGCGTAATGGCTATGAATAATGCGGTCTGGGTAGATACGCTGCATCACTTGAATCAGCGGCGCGAGATCTTCATCGAGCACTGTATAACGCCCTGGAGTGGACAGGCCGACAATCTTAGTGCGCTTAAGCTCTCTCTCGATGATGTGGTGCAGATTTGCGAGCACCTTGCTGCCCTCACTCCTCTGTTCCGGTGGAAGGCTTTCTAGGTAGGACTGCAGCCCTTGTAGCGGACGTTTCATTTCGTGGGCTAAGTTACCTAGGGCATTACGGGAGCGTTGCACTCGCTGGCCCAATTGATTGACTAAGCGATCTATCTCCTCAATCAGCGGGATGATTTCGCTCGGCATTTGATCTGGATTGATTTCTTGCCCTTGGGTGCGCATTTGCCGTATGGCTTCGGGCATCTGCTCTAAGGGTTTAAAGCCGCGTTTCAGTAGCTGATACTGCGCCATTAATAGAATAACAATCGTGAGCAACACCGCAGCGCTGGCAAAGGCTAAAAATTGCACTTGGGTCTGTTCGAGCTCGCTGATGTCTTCTGTCACCCACAGGATAACTAATTGATCATCTTTGATTACGGCCTGACTGAACATCAGCCAATGTTCTTTGCCGACAAACTCAGTGGCTTGGTGGTGCTCACCGGCGGTCAGTTTTGGCATGTTCACGTTATGGTCGAATAGGGAGCGTGAGCGCAGGGTTTGCTCGCCGATTTGAATCGCAAAATAATGCCCAGAATTAACCCTGTGGTACACATTGGGCAAGCGGTCGGTGGTGAGCGCCCAGGTGCCATCGGGATGGTTATTCAGGGCGGAGATCAGGCTGTCGGCATCGTGTTGCAATCGCGAGGCAACAAAGTCTTGGGTTAATATTTGGATACCTTGGTACAGAAAATACAGTAACAGCACCATGGCAAAGGTGAGCGTGATCAGCAGATTGCGCGTCAGATAACCCTTGAGTGAATACACGCCTTTTACTCCTTGAGTCGATAACCTTGGCCGCGACGGGTTTCGATATAATCCTTGCCTAAGCGCTGACGCAGGCGGTTGACGTACACTTCGATAACATTGCTGTCTTTGATTTGATCTTCTTCGTAAATGCGTTCACTGAGCTCTGACTTAGAGACGATTTTACTGGGATTGACCATTAAATAATGCAGTAGGCGATATTCAATCTTAGTCAGCTCTATCACTTCACCGTCGACATTGGTGACGGCTTGTTTGTCGACATCGAGGGAAACGCCCGCATGTTGCAACACATTGTCGGCGCGGCCAAAGTGGCGGCGGATCAACACTTCGAGCCTTGCGAGTAGTTCTTCGATGTGAAAAGGCTTGCCGAGGTAATCATCGGCACCCGCCTTGAGGCCATCGACCCGCTCGTGCCACGCATCGCGGGCGGTGAGGATCAGCACTGGCATGGCTAAGCCTTTTTGTCGCCATTGGCCGAGGACGTGTAAACCGGGTTTGCCTGGTAAACCGAGATCGAGGATCACGGCTTCGAAGTTTTCTTCTTCGCCTAAAAAGGCACCGTCGATACCGTTATCGGCGTGCTCGACGGTATAACCCGCCTTGTTAAGGGCGGGAATGAGGCGCGCGACCAGATCGGTATCATCCTCAATCAATAGCAAACGCATCAGTCGACCTTTTCCTTTAGCCACTCGCCGGTTTTGGCGTCAATCTTGATTTCATACACTATGCCATCCTCGCGGAGGATTTCGAGCTCGTAGATGATACGACCATGTTTCTGCTCGACTTCGAGATCGAGTAACCGTCCCTTTAGCCGTGATTCATAGCGTTGCATTATGGTGTCGAAGGGCAAAACTTTGCCCTCCTTAACCCACTCGACCACCTTGTTTGAAAGATCATCGTCGTGGGCATTGCAGCTGGGGCTGCTAATCATCCCAACGGCCAAAGCCAGGAATATTAACGGTATCTTCATCGAATATGCCCTTCTCTGCGAGGTTGTGACAATTGCTGCATTGACTGAATGAGCCGACTTTGGGGTTATCTTGCACCATACGTCTTGGGATCTCATCGTGTTTGCGAATAAAAAATGCCTGTTCTGTGATCTTATGCGGCCCAGAACCTACGAGCAGCGGCGTGCTGTTTTTCATCACTTTACCATTTTGCGCGGCATGTAGAACTAGATATTCCTCAATTCTGGCAGTGACTTGAGGCTCTACGCTGGCGTTGTCACCAAAGTGATTCTCAAGATTTGCGGTAATGGCGCGCCACTTGTCGGCGGGGAGTAAATTGGCTGGATAGGCCATGTGGCAGCTACCACATTCTGCCGTGTATTCCGCATTCTGTGGAACAGCGCGGCTGAGCTCGCGGCCATCGTCCGCATAGCCTGTGCCAGTTAAGGTTAGGCTGATGCCGATAACGCCAATGGCTAATGCCGCGGCTGTGAGTGATGAGCCGAGGAGCCAGCTAATAGGGTGTGCTTGTTGAGTCATGATATCTTCCTTTTTGTGCCGTTACCTTGAATTGAAGGCAGTGAATTTAATTGATTGAAAAATTGCAGTTATTGCTGGCTTAACCAGAGTAAGGCATCGCCTTTTTCCTGCGGCGTGCAGTCGCGTTTAAAGGTCCAGTTACAGTTACGGGTAAACCATTTCTCAATTTTGGCTGAGTCGGTTAACCGATCTGCGGTAATCGACGGCGCCATAGGGTCAATGGGTTTACGGGTATTTTGGTGCATCCCCATGTCGGTGACTTTGGCGGTATGGCAACTGGCGCAGCTGCGCCCGTCCATGTCCTGTAGCCAAAGCTTTTGTCCCGCGGCGGCGCTAAAAGGTCCAGCACCTTGGGCTTGATAGCGTTGCAGTTGTGTGCCAATACGCTCGGCGCTCAGTGGCAGGCTTTGCACTTTACTGTTAGCGGCGCTAACGCTAAGGCTAGTTAGCAGCAAGGTTGAAATCGCGACGATAGCAAGGCGACTTTTATTCGTGTATCTGGTTAATCTGTTCATAGGGCATTCCTTTTGGGCTGGATGTCTTGTTGCTAAGCAAAATGGCTAATGGATTAATCTTTTTGTTCCACTGGGCGTTGTTTCTTGCCCGTGACCATGGCTCTGACTAAGTTTTCTTTGTGTAGCAGGCTGCTGACGATGACGCCGCCAACATGGATGACCACAAGGAACACGGTGAAGTTGGCAAAGAATTCATGGACTTCTTTTATGGCGCCTTCGGGCCAAGTGGCGAAAAAGCTCGTGGCTAATGGGCCGTGTCCGTCGGTGGCGTATAGAGCCATGCCTGAGAATCCCGTGATGGCGATGCTGGCAATCAAGGCCACTATCATCATTGCTCCAGCGGGGTTATGGCCTATGTAGTCTTTGGCTTTGCCTGTGATGAGCCCTTTGAGGTACACCAGCACTTCTTTAGGGCGAGTGATAAAGTTGCTAAAGCGCGCATTGTGGGTACCAATCACGCCCCACAGCAGACGAAACACCAGTAAAATTAAGATGCTGTAACCTGCGTAACTGTGGATGGTCATCCACTCGTCTTCGCCTTCAGTGAGGTAGGCTAAGGCAAAAAAACCGACGAGTGACCAATGGAATATGCGGATCAACAGGTCCCAGACTTTGATGGTTTGCAGTGTGTTTGATGACATGGTGTGACGCTCCTAAGTGGGTTTAGGTGTAGGCTACTTAACCCAAACTTAAACCTCGCTTAAATTTTGAGGCGCGAACATTCAGTGAGTTGATGGGGTTGAGTGACACGCTTGCCTGGGTGACGAGCCTTAAATGTTAACGAAAGCTCACTTGTTAACCTCTTGGTATTACGGTAAATTCTGCCACCTCAACCGAGTGAAGGGACTAACTTATCTATGTCTACCGCCGTTATTCGCGCTTTCATCAGCCGCAATCCGAGTCGTAAATCCTTTTTTATTTATGCCGTTTTATTATTTTTGACTGAAGTCTTAATCGCTTTATATGCGCCTGCGGGTTTTATCCGTGGTTTTGTGGGCGATGTATTGGTGGTGATCTTGCTGTTTTGCATGGCGCGCGTTGTCGTTCCTGTCACCCATCCGGTAGAAAATACCGCAGCAAAAAACACCGGCGATGGCATTAAGCGCTTATTTCAAACTCCTTGGCTGGCGTTTGCGGTATTGCTGTTTGCCTTTGCTATCGAGTTTGGTCAGTATTGGGGTTTAGTCGACAAGCTAGGCTTGGGCGGAAATCGCTTGGCGCGGATAGTGATAGGTAGCCATTTCGATCCACTCGATCTGTTGGCATATTTTGTTGGCTACTTAATTTTATTGGGCTGTTATTGGAAAAGCCGTCAGTCCTAGTATTTGAATCCGCAAAAGCTGCGTGGCATGTGTTTTCGCGGATAAGTAGGCGAGATAGGTAGGCGAGATAAGTGGGGTAAAGGATGCAACCGATAACGGGGTTTTCACTGTTAACAGCACGTACTGATGGACTTGAGCCTAATCCACTGAAAATATTCCTGTATTTCAATGGCCAACCTACTCACACTTTTATCGCTGGTCGAGTAATTGAAGGCCAATACCGCTGCGTTTTACCCAATAAAAACTCGGGGTATTTGGTCATTACTTCTTTGATTGTCCCTTCGAAGAATCAACCGAGTTTAGTCTGCTTGATGAAGCGTTTAAGCTCATTGCGACGACATCTTTAGCGCAAATGTATGATTCATTTTTACTGCACTCACACTGGCCGATAGCCGATAACCGCTTGCGACTGCACTATTACGGTCAGTTTGTGCTGGATTTAGTCATTACTGCGGGCTGCTCTTGGTTAACGGCGCGGCCGAAACTTAAGCTGATTGAAGTTGTTGATCCCCAAAGCGATCCGCAAACGGCCGCCGCTATGGCCGAATTGGCTCAGCGTTTAGCGGCCATCGAAAAGTCTCTAATGTGGGACTAAAAACGGCGTCATCTGCTGATTTAACCACGCCATAAAGACTTGCAGGCGTTTAGATAAATGCCGCCTGTGGGGATACAGCAAGCTTACGGGCATGGGCGGCGCAGGGTAATTTGGCAGGATCTCGACCAACTCTCCAGTGTGTAAATATTTAGCCACCCCAATGCTGGGAACTTGAATTATCCCCAGCCCCGCCAAGCAGGCTGAGCTATAGGCATCGGCATTATTTACCGTAATCAATTTAGGCAGTTGGATAGTAAGGTTCCCTTGATGAGTGTGGGGAGCTTGATATTCAAAGCCTGAGTCAGTGCCACCTAATTGGCTTACGTAGTGGACGAGTTTGTGGTTGTGTTGGGTCAAATCTTCAAGGCTTTCGGGTTTACCGTATTGGGCAATATAGGCTGGGCTGACACAGTTCAGCATCTTAAAATGCCCCAGTTTTTTCGCTATTAATCCTTCTTGCTGCACACTGCCGACCCTAATCACACAGTCGAACCCTTCGGCAATGACATCCACCTTACGATCTGTGCTGCTCAGTTCAAGATCGATATGCGGATATTGCTCAATAAATTCAGCCAGTTTTGGGAGCACTAAGTTGCGGGCAATGCCCGTCGACATATCGACTCTGAGCCGTCCCGACACTTGCTCGGCTTGTAGTTGGAACAGGCTTTCTAATTCTTGAAATTCCGCCAGTAAGCTTTTACAGCGCTCGTAACAGCTCTGACCATCTTGGGTTAAGCGTACCGTCCGCGTGGTGCGTTGTAACAAGCGCGCACCTAGAAAGGTTTCGAACTGCGCCACCACATTCGACACATGGGTTTTCGATAGACCTAAGCTGACGCTCGCTTGGGTAAAGCTTTGTAATTCAGCGACCCGCATAAAAATTTGCATGGCTTGCAGTCTATCTTGCATGGCTTGCAGTCTATCTTGCACGGCGATTGTCCTTTATTGGCTAACAGTCTTAGCATTTATAGTGTGTTTATCTCGTTAATTGCAAGTAATAAGCTGTGTGCAGTTAATTAGGCCTCAAGGCTTAGGTTTCACTTCCAGCGACGATTATAAGGACTGACCATGAATACGACTCCAATTGCACTTATTACTGGCGCTAGCCGCGGTTTAGGTAAAAACACGGCCCTGAAATTAGCGGCTCAGGGAATAGATATTATCCTGACCTATCAAACGAATGCTGCAGCGGCCGCTGAAGTGGTTGCCGAGATTGAATGGCTGGGACGCAAAGCGGTAGCACTGCAGCTGGATGTGAGCGATAGCGGCTCATTTGCCGAGTTTGCCACTCAAGTGAGCACTGTATTAGCCCAGACTTGGCAGCGGGAGTCGTTTAACTATTTGATTAACAATGCTGGTATCGGGATTCATGTGCCTATGGCGGAAACCAGTATTGAACAGTTCGATACCTTGATGAACATCCACGTCAAAGGACCGTTCTTTTTGACGCAAACCTTATTGCCGCAGCTGATTGATGGGGGAAGCATTGTCAATATTTCCACCGGCTTGACGCGTTTTGCGATTCCCGGATTTGGCGCGTATGCCACTATGAAGGGCGCGGTCGAAACTATGACTAAGTATTGGGCGAAGGAGTTAGGCCCGAGGGGTATTCGGGTCAATGTGCTTGCCCCTGGGGCGATTGAAACAGATTTTGGCGGCGGTGCTGTACGGGATAATGAACAGATGAATCAGTTTTTAGCGCAGCAAACTGCGTTAGGACGTGTGGGTTTACCGGATGACATCGGCGGCGCGATTAGTGCCTTGCTATCGCCTGCGGCTGCTTGGATTAATGCCCAGCGTATCGAAGCCTCAGGTGGTATGTTTCTGTAAGTGCTTTTTGTGTAACCATTTGATTTATTAATATGTGAGGCAGAAACAAAGAGAGGGCGAATCGCCCTTTCTTATTTATGTGACTTCTGCACAGCAATCACTGCTAATACACCATTTTCAACAACGCTTAGCTGCAACCGCTAAGAACAACTGCTGTAGAAGGTTAGAGACGTCCTTTATAGAAAGTATCTTAGATAAATCTCCTAACAAAGCCCCTTAGAAGAAACCCAGTGGATTCACATCGTAACTTACCAAGAGATTCTTGGTATTTTGATAATGGTTGAGCATCATCTTATGGGTTTCGCGGCCAATACCGGATTTTTTGTATCCGCCAAAAGCGGCATGGGCAGGATAGGCGTGGTAACAGTTAATCCAAACGCGGCCCGCTTGAATGCCGCGTCCCATACGTTGAGCCGTGTTCATGTCTCGCGTCCACACTCCAGCGCCTAAGCCATACTCAGTATCGTTAGCGATCGCTAAGGCTTCGGCTTCATCTTTGAAGGTGGTGACCGAAATCACAGGGCCGAAGATCTCCTCTTGGAAGATACGCATCTTATTGTGGCCTTTCATAATGGTTGGGCTGATGTAGTAGCCTTCGCTTTGGCCGCCATCGAGTTGGCAAAGTGTGCCGCCAAGTAGCACTTCTGCGCCTTCAGCCTTACCTATGGCCAAGTAACTTAAGATTTTATCGAACTGTTCTTTAGAGGCTTGAGCACCTACTTGAGTGTCGGTATCTAAGGGATCGCCTTGCTTAATGGTTTGCGCGCGGGCGAGCACTTTTTCGATAAAGCGATCGAAAATCGACTCTTGGACTAACACCCGTGATGGGCAAGTACAGACTTCGCCTTGATTAAAGAAGGCCAGCAACATGCCTTCGACGGCCTTATTTAAATATTCGTCTTCATGGTCCATCACATCGGCAAAAAACACGTTAGGCGACTTGCCGCCAAGCTCAACGGTCGATGGAATTAAGGATTCGGCGGCGCATTTTAAAATGTGATAGCCAATTTCGGTGGAGCCCGTAAACGCAAGTTTAGCGATGCGTTTGCTGGTGGCCAGTGCTTGTCCTGCTTCGGCACCAAAGCCGTTGACTACGTTAAGAATACCCGCAGGTAATAGGTCTTCAATCAGCTCGAGTAAGACCAGAATCGAGACCGGCGTCTGCTCCGCAGGCTTGAGTACCACACAGTTCCCCGCCGCTAGCGCTGGGGCGATTTTCCATGCCGCCATCAAGAGCGGGAAGTTCCAAGGAATGATCTGGCCGACCACGCCCAGCGGTTCTGGGAAGTGATAGCTGACTGTGTTGCCGTCGATATCGGCGGCGCTGCCTTCCTGTGCGCGGATACAACCGGCAAAGTAGCGGAAGTGATCGACAAATAAGGGTAAGTCGGCGTTTAAGGTTTCACGCACCGCTTTACCGTTTTCCCAGGTTTCGGCGACGGCTAAATATTCGAGGTTTTGTTCGACCCGATCGGCAACGCGCAGTAACAGGTTTGAGCGTTCGGTGACTGAGGTTTTACCCCATGCTTCTTTAGCTGTGTGGGCGGCATCTAACGCTAATTCAATATCTTGGGCATCGGACCGCGGGATTTGGCAAAAGTTTTGGCCATTTACGGGTGAGCGATTGTCGAAGTATTTGCCATTGACCGGGGCGACCCATTTACCACCGATAAAGTTGGCATATTTTTCTTTGAAGTTAACGATTGCGCCTGCGGTTCCGGGTTGAGCATAAATCATAGAATCATTCCTTCTTGTTGATTAGCTTAGTGTTCTCTAACGTAACACTTGAGACTTACATACCTAAGGTGCATCGCAAGGAGGGTGCCAAACTGGCAAGAGTTGTACACTTGTTGTGCTAACAGTATGATGAAAAGCTAATTTTGCAGATTTGAAACAGTATGGGCACTCAGGGAGTGAGGTGTGTCCTGTGGTCACTTTGTCATCGAACGGCACACTCAAGTGTGCTGAAACGGAACACAGCTCGGGGGAGCACGGCTATGACAGTTAAACCGCATTTACCATCGACACAGGCGTGGTTGGCCGATTCGTGGCAGCGCAGCATTGGCGCTGGCTTGTCAGAATTTCAGTTACCCCAAGAGCTTAGGCTCGACGCCAGCGAACTAAAGCAGAAACATGAGCAATATCAAATGCTCATTGCATTAGTGCAATCCCATGCTTTGCCTTTATTCAATCAGTTGATGGCGCATTCTAATAGCCGACTCTTGCTCTCCGATGCCGAGGGTTATGTGCTTAGGTACTGGGGCGTGAGCCGCTACTCCACAAAACTGGCGGACGTGGCTTTGGATATCGGGGTGAATTGGCTCGAGCAGCACAAAGGCACCAATGCAATAGGGACGGCACTCACCGCCAAACAAGCCGTATCTGTGGTGGGTGAGCAGCATTTTATTCGCCAGAATCGTTTTATGAGTTGCACCGCCTGCCCAATATTTTCCCCCCAAGGTGAGATGCTCGGGGTGATAGATATCACCAGCGAGCAGCAAAGACACACTCAGCAGACGCTGATGTTAGTGTCGAGTTTGGCGCAGCAGGTCGAGACCGCGCTCTTGTGTCACTTGCCCGATAGCCGTTATCGAATCGATTTAGCGGCGCAGCCAAATTTACTGAATTCGGGTTGGCAGGGCATAGTGATTGCCGATAGTGATGGTCGCATTGTGGGGTGCAATCCCATGGCGAAACAATTGCTTAGTCATGCCAAGGTTGGCGATTCCGTCGAGCAGTACTTAGGCGATAATTGGAGCCGTGCGGGTGGCTTTAATCAGCATTTAGACTTGCATCTACAGACTCAGCCCTTAAATATTCCCAGCATCAAGAGTCGGGTAGCGACTAGTAATAAATCGCTTAATCAACTGGGCGTGCGATTTCGCGATCCTCAACTTGAGCGCGCATGGCAACATGCCAATAAGGTGATCACCAAGCAAATTCCGCTGTTAGTGCTTGGTGAAACCGGCGTCGGTAAAGAGCAGTTTGTTAAAAAGCTCCACGCCCAGAGTGCGCGGCGCAGCGAGCCCTTAGTGGCGGTGAACTGTGCGGCATTGCCTGCAGAGTTAGTCGAATCTGAACTCTTTGGTTATCAGGCGGGCGCTTTTACTGGGGCGAACCGCACTGGATTTATCGGCAAAATTCGCCAAGCCCACGGCGGTTTTTTGTTTTTAGATGAAATAGGTGAAATGCCGCTGGCGGCCCAGAGTCGTTTACTCAGGGTATTGCAGGAGCGCGAAGTGGTGCCCGTTGGCAGTAATCAAAGCTTTAAAGTCGATATCCAAATCATTGCCGCGACCCATATGGATTTAGAAAAACAGGTGACTCAAGGGCTGTTTCGACAGGATTTATTCTATCGATTAAATGGCTTGCAAGTGCGTTTGCCTGCGCTGCGGGAGCGGCAGGATATTGAGCGTATTATCCATAAATTGCATCGTAAACATCGTATCTCCGCGCAGGATATCTGCCCAGAACTGTTAGGGAAAATGATGCAATACGACTGGCCGGGGAATTTGCGTGAGCTGGATAACCTCATGCAAGTCGCTTGCTTGATGGCAGAAGGAGACAGTACCCTCAATTGGCAACATTTACCCGATTATCTGGCGGCCAAACTCACATGCGAGCCGTTAAAAGAAGACCTGTTGCAAGCTGCACCCTTATGTGAAGAATTTAAGGAGGTAAGCCGTCAACATTCAGTATCACCTCTGCAAAGTGGTAAGTTCGCTGTGGAGCCGAATGTCACAAAGGTTCAATCGGATTCCCTAAATGAGGCGATTTATAGCAATGTCCTGCAGGCATACCAAGCCTGTGATGGTAATGTTAGCCAATGCGCTAAGCGTTTAGGGATCAGTCGTAATGCCTTGTATCGTCGATTAAAACAGATGGGGCTTAAGGATTAATACTCGCTTACGGCTCTTGTTACGAAGCTCAATCAATCGCCAAATATCTCTTAATCACTCCACGTTTATCCACTTCGCAATAGACTAAAACCGAGAGGTTTTAGTCCACAATCTCTAGCTTCAGTATCTGACAATGTGACTTTTTGTTGTTGCCAATTTATGTCTAATAGGTTTTATTGATTCATATAATCGATAAAGTTCCTTTCTTTTAATTATAAATTCAGAACTATACTGCGGGCAGGCAGAAAAGAGCTTGGCGTTATGCATAGAGAGGAACTGTTATGCATCTGACTAAAAGCCTTTTAATTATTTCTATGGGTCTGGCATTAAATGTACAGGCTCAAACTTTACCAACAAATACCCTGACACGTGACAATGGCGCCCCTGTGGGTGATAACCAAAACTCGACCACAGCGGGCAGTAATGGCAGCGTGTTATTGCAAGATGTGCAGCTTATTCAGAAGCTACAACGCTTTGCCCGTGAACGTATTCCTGAGCGGGTTGTTCACGCTAGAGGCACAGGTGTGCACGGTGAGTTTGTATCGAGTGGTGATTTTAGTTATCTGACTCAAGCGGCACCCTTTGCACAGAAAGGCAAAGTCACGCCTGTGTTTGTGCGTTTTTCTACCGTGATCCACTCGAAAGGTTCGCCAGAAACGCTGCGTGATCCCCGTGGGTTTGCGACCAAATTTTATTCGGACCAAGGTAACTGGGACTTAGTGGGTAATAACTTACCCGTATTCTTCATTCGCGATGCGATCAAGTTTCCTGACATGGTGCATTCACTCAAACCATCGCCAGTGACTAATATGCAAGATCCGAATCGTTTCTTCGATTTTTTCAGTCACGAAGCGGGTTCAACCCATATGTTGACTCAGGTTTACAGTAACTTAGGTGTACCTGCTAGTTATCGTGAAATGGACGGTTTCGGTGTGCATGCGTACAAATTTGTGAATCGAGATAACCAAGTTAAATATGTGAAATTTAACTGGAAGAGTCTGCAAGGTGTTAAAGGCTTACGTCCCGATGAGGTGGTTAAAGTCCAAGGGCAAAACTTTAACCATTTAACCGATGACCTTTATAGTGAGATCAACAAAGGTAATTTCCCAAAATGGGATTTATACGTCCAATTACTCGACCCAAGTGAGCTGAATAAGTTTGATTACAACCCGTTAGATGCCACTAAAGTATGGCCAAATGTGCCTGAACAAAAAGTCGGTACTATGACGCTGAACCGCATGCCTGCAAACTTCTTCCAAGAGACTGAGCAAGCGGCATTTGCGCCATCGAATTTGATCCCAGGGATTGAGCCTTCGGAAGACAGATTACTGCAAGGCCGCATGTTTTCCTACGCCGATACTCAGCTGTATCGACTCGGCGCGAATTTGTCGCAATTGCCGATTAATAAACCCTTAGTGGCGGTGGCAAACCACAACCAAGAAGGTGCGGGCAATATGGGGCATACCCAGTCCGATGTGAATTATCAACCGAGTGTACATTTAGCCTTGGCCGAAGATAATCGTTATCGTGCGGTAACGATTGCGCTCAATGGCACAGTGCAACAAACGGCTATTAGCAAGCAGGATAACTTTAGCCAAGCGGGCGTTTTTTACCGCAGCTTGAGCAAGCAAGATAGAGCCGATTTGATCACTAACTTGGCCGGTGACTTAGGCAAAGTGAACGATGCTAAGGTGAAACATCAAATGCTGAGTCACTTTTATCGTGCAGATCCAGAGTTTGGTGAGCGTTTAACCAAGGCCGTAAAGGGTGATTTGGCTGACGTTAAACAACGTTCAATCTGATTTTGTTATTTTTAGGACTGTTTTGGTCGCAGAGATTTGCGCATTAACTGTCTGAACCCAGTAAGTCCCGCAAGGCGTAATCAAGCTCTTTTCTGCCCAGTTTAAGAGGGCGTCTTGCGGGCATTTCGTCACGTCTCATTGTTTAAATCTCTATTTTTGCTGCGCGGGAGTTATTGATGAAACACAATATTACTATCTTATTATTGATAATTGCGGCACTGAGTATGTCGGTCGTGATGGGCGCAGGTTCTGCTCAGGCATCCGCAACTGTCAGCCAAGCGGACGAGCCCGATACCGCACAAGTGCAATTGCTGGTGGACTACTTTTTTGCTGCCGCGCGTACTGGCGATATCACAGTGCTTGAGCATTTTCTCGATGCGGGCTTCCCTATTGACCAGAGAAATAGTCAAACCTATACCGCGCTAATGGTGGCGGCTTATAACGGCCAAGAGGCTGCAACAGATGTATTACTTGAGCATGGTGCTAATGCTTGTTTGCAAGATAAGCGTGGTAATACGGCAATTATGGGCGCTGTGATTAAGGCCGAATTCAATATCGTAAAGCGGCTATACGCGAAAGAATGTGATGCGAACCTAACGAATAATGCCGGAATGACTTTGGTTGAGTTTGCCCGCTACTGGGGTCAAAGTGGCGCTTTGCAGCAGGCGAGTTTAAAGCCATAAAGACATCATTTTTTGCCATTTTTTGCGCTCGATCACTCTGGGCCATTCTCTTTAATCTGTTTAGATCTCAGCGTTTACTATTAGCAATAAGTCTGCTTGTTAATGGCATCGATGCCTTTTATGGTAACTTTTGGAATATCATTTAATGCGATTTTCATGGCCTTCGGAGAGCAAGTTATGTTTGATGCCTTACTACTGACGCAAGAAGATAAACGCACGTTTGCTCAAGTTTCACAAATTACAGAAGCTGATTTGCCAGAAGGGGAAGTCTTGGTTGATGTCGCCTATTCCTCGCTGAATTATAAAGATGGTTTAGCTGTGACCGGTGCTGGCAAAATCATTCGTCAGTTTCCTATGGTGCCGGGCATCGATTTTGCGGGGGTCGTGCGCGAATCAACAGATGCGAGATACCAAGTTGGCGATCAGGTGATTTTGACAGGCTGGGGCGTGGGTGAAAATCACTGGGGTGGTATGGCGCAAAAAGCGCGCGTTAAAGCCGACTGGCTGGTGCCTATGCCGCAAGACTGTGATGCCGCTAAAGCCATGATGATTGGCACGGCTGGACTTACGGCTATGTTGTGCGTGCAAGCGCTGCAGCAGGCTGGAGTAACACCGCAAAGCGGGGATATTCTTGTCACAGGTGCCAGTGGTGGTGTGGGGTCCGTGGCGGTGACTTTGCTCGCCAATGCAGGCTATCGCGTGGTTGCCTGCAGTGGTCGGGTAGAGCAGAATGCGCCTTTATTGAAGGAGCTTGGCGCCGCAGAAGTGATTGATCGCAGTGAGCTTGAACAAGATGCTAAGCCGCTTGAGGCGCAGCGCTGGGCGGGTGTGGTCGATACCGTTGGCAACAAGATCCTCGCCAAAGCATTAGCGCAAATGCAATACGGTGGCGCCGCCGCTATCTGTGGTTTAGCGGGCGGTTTTGCATTACCAACAACCGTTATGCCGTTTATTTTACGGGGTGTGAGTTTACTGGGAATCGACTCTGTTTCTTGTCCATTTGAGAAGCGAAAAGCGGCGTGGGAAGCTGTGATTAAAGCACTACCCGAACATTTTTATCAGCAAGCTTGTCAGCAGATATCACTGGCAGAGGTGCCTGATTTCGCGAATAAAATTATCCAAGGTCAAGTCACCGGACGTGTATTAGTTAAGCTGTAATCTCGTTTCCTACGTTTTAACACGATGGCAACACTGAGGTGTTGCCAATTACGACTAATTAGTTCTGCCTCCTGTACTTGTTCTTCATATCGGCTATTTCGGTAGTGTAATCGTCACTTCAAGACCGGTTGGTACACGGTTCTCGGCTTTAATCTTACCTTTGTGGGCGGTAATCGCCGCTTCAGTGATTGCCAGCCCAAGTCCCCAGCCGCCGCTTTCTCTCTGTCTTGCCGAGTCGGGGCGGTAGAAAGGTTTAAAAATGGCATCGAGTTCGGCGGCATCTATGCCTGGACCATCGTCTTTTATGGTAATTTGTACTTGATCAGCCGTCGCACTCGCCTGCAGGTGAATATCGCTTGCGGCATAACGGATCGCGTTACGCAGTAGGTTTTCAATCGCGCGGGAAAGTGATTTAGGAAAATGCGCTAACTCAATTTCTTCATCGATATCGATAGTAATGCTTTTACCTTGCTGTTCTGCTTCAAATTCCGCATCGTCTAAAACTTGGCTCAGGGATTCTGCCAACCCTAAATGTACCTTAGTTTCGTTAGTGCTGAGCTTGACCCGCGAGAGCTCTAACAATTCACTGATAAGCTTTTCGAGTTGCTCAGCTTCATAACCTATGCGTTCCGTTTCGGTGGTCTGCTGACCTTTTTTACGTGCGAGGGCAAGGGATAACTGTAGCCGCGTCAATGGGGTGCGTAGTTCATGGGAAATATCCCCCATGAGCCGCTGCTGATTATTCACCATAGCTTCGATGGAGTCGGCCATGCTGTTAAAAGCCGTGGCGAGCTGACCAATTTCGTCGTTGCGCTGAGTAGTGGACTTATCGACTCGGTGACTTAAGTCACCTTCGGCGAGGGCATTCGCACTTTTTTTGAGTGAATTTAATGCTTTACCTAAATGCCAAGCGAGCAGGCCACATAATAATCCCGACAGGAAAATTGCTAAGCTTAAAGTTAATAACTTATTTTCGGCGAAGAAAAAGAACCAAGGCCGTGGATGGTTATCTGGTAGGCGACCATAAAGTGAATAGGTTTCAGCGCCCAGATTAAATTGATAGGGACCAAACACCAGCTCATCTTTAAACTGATGGCTAATCGGTTGTTTTTCTTCATCTGCCATCAGCATAAAGCTGCGTACACCGCGACTCACCCTGTGGGTGTTGATCACTTGGCCTTGGCTGTTGACAAGATAGACCCGCAGAGGTTTGCCTTCCATGTCTCTGTGTCTTTCCCAGCGCCGAAGAAAATCGGATTCCAGTAAGGCGGGGTTTTCTTGAATGCGCTTAGCTATCGTCGATAGGACTTTTTCAAGGTGAGGTGGCAGTGGCGCACGGTCGTGATTTTGTTGCAGCAATGGTAACAGACCCACTAAGGCAATGATTAGCGAGCTGCAAAGCCAAAATCCGAGCAATAATTTGATAAATAAACGATTAGGCACAGTCGATACCGCCGTTATGGAAGCCAAATATAACCTTTGCCACGGATGGTTTTCACCCTTGGCCGACCATCGCTACGCTCGGGGAGTTTTTTACGTAGATTCGATAAATGCATGTCTAAGCTGCGATCGAAGGGCATGAGTTTTTTGCCGAGCACTTTCTCGTTTAACTCTTCCTTGTTCATCAACTCTCCAGCGTGCAGTGCTAGGGTGTGCAGCAGAGTGAATTCGGTGCCTGTGAGTATGATTAATTGCTCATTACAGTAAGCTTCTTGGCGCGATGGATCTAAGCGTAGATCGCCAAACTCTTGGGCGGGCGCGGCATGGATTTCTTGGGTTGTTAAGTTCGAACGACGAATAATGGCGCGGATACGGGCGATTAACTCTCTGTCATTAAACGGCTTTGGCAGATAATCATCGGCGCCGATTTCAAGCCCAACCACGCGATCGATTTCATCGCCGCGAGCGGTCAGCATTAATACTGGGGTTTGTTTATGTTGGCGCAGTGCGCGTAGCACTTCAAAACCGTTTAATTTAGGCAGCATGACATCGAGTAGGATCAGATCGTAATCTGCAGTCAGTGCCAGATCTAAACCTTGTTTACCGTCGTAAGCCAAGGTTAATTGAAACCCTTCTAACTCGAGCAGTTGCCCTAGTAGCTCAGATAACCCCAGATCGTCATCGATTAATAATATCCGACTCATACTGTTCCTTAATCTCAGTAATGTGGCCTCATGTGCCTGTTTATCATAGGCACTTTTAGCGCTTTGGCTGAGTATACCTGTTTTGATGTCAATTGCTGTGTAGCAATGTAAGCCAAAGTAAAGAATAGAGAATCTGTTAGTTATTGCCGCAACTTTACAGTGATTTACTCAGGCAACGCCCTCACTTACATATAGGGGTTTAGACTGGAAGGGTCGAAAGTGACTCGGCTTAAAAGGGTCGTCACTGTGTCTTATTACTTGCCATATTAAAGTTGAACCATCGAGGTTAACACTATGAAAACATTATCACCTTTGAAAGCGAGCCTGTTTGCCATTCTAGCGAGTTCTGCGGTTTTCGCGACGGCAGTTAATGCTGCACCTAAGGATGCTGGCTGCGACTTCTCCCGTTCTGAATTCCACAAAGGCGACCGCATGGAACATGGCGGCCGACATATGGGCCACGGTGGCATGCATCGTATGTTTGAAGGGCTCGATTTAACGGATGCCCAGAAAGCTGACGTCAAAAAGTTGTTTGCCGATCAGAAAGCTGCGCGAGCCGATAGCCGCCCAACGAAAGAGGAACGCTTGGCACATCGCACTGAGATGCAGGCCTTAATTACCGCGCCTAGTTTTGATGAAACACAAGCAAAGGCACTGATGAGTGCGCAGCAAGAGCAGCGTCAAACTCAAGCCATTGAGCGTATGAAGCTGCATAATCAAATATTTAATCTGCTGACACCAGAGCAGCAAGCTAAGTTTAAAGCGCGATTTGAAGCACAAGCTGGTAAAGAACCTCGCGGTTAAGCGTCTTAGCTGATATACAATAGGGTCATAGCTTCCCAAGATAGATCCCTTATGACTCAAACTTCCCAATACGATTTTTGGGTCAAACTGGCTAGCCGCGCTTCCGTGGCTACCGCTTTGATCCTTATTCTTATCAAGATGTTCGCTTGGCTTTATTCCGGCTCTGCCAGTATGTTGGCATCTTTGACGGATTCCTTTGCCGATGCTCTCGCTTCTATTATCAATTTTATTGCCATTCGTTACGCGCTTGTGCCGCCGGATCATGACCACAGATATGGCCATGGTAAGGCTGAGCCGTTAGCGTCTCTAGCGCAATCCGCCTTTATTATGGGCTCCGCATTTTTATTACTGTTCTATGGTGGCGAGCGTCTATTAACACCTGTTCCGGTTGAAAATGCCACCATAGGTGTAGTTGTTTCTATCATAGCGATTGTGATGACGTTAGCTTTAGTCATGTTGCAGAAACGCGCATTAGCGGCGACAAAAAGTACTGTGGTTGAAGCTGATTCGCTGCACTATAAATCAGATTTATTCCTTAATGGTGCGGTATTGTTGGCATTAGTATTAGCGCAATACGGTTGGTGGTGGGCTGACGGTTTATTTGCGGTAATGATTGCATTTTATATTGGTCATCAAGCCTTTGGCTTAGGTTATCGCTCAATTCAAGCCTTGTTAGACAGAGAGCTAGACGAAGAAACTCGCCAGCAAATCACGCAAATCGCGATGGAAGATCCACGGGTGCAAGGGCTGCATGATTTACGCACTCGTCAAGCAGGCAAAACTGTTTTTATTCAATTTCATTTAGAACTCGATGGCAATTTGAGTTTGAATGAAGCCCACTGTATTGCTGATACAACAGGGATAAGAGTCAAAGCCGCCTTCGAAGATGCTGAGGTGATTATTCACCAAGATCCGGTTAAACCTGATGTAAACGAAACATAAATTAAGGACAAGCTATGGCATGGATGCAGAAGCAAAGTCACAGATGGGATCATTCCACTCGATTGATATGCCGCTATCATAGGCTATCGACTCGCTTTGAGTTGATAGCCGAATCTGTGATTTCTGACGTTAGCATTCCTGTGAATGCAGAAATCACGCTCCTAATGGAACAGCAACATTCGATAGTAAATCAAGCAGATAGTACCGTATCTCCTGTGATAGTGGGGGCTTGGAGTCAGTTAGTCCTGTGTAAACATCTTTATTACTTACCGCAGAAAATTGATTTCGAAATATCTAACCAAGCTTATCGAGTCCATGTCTGGCCATTATTTCTTTGGCGTACACGTATTACTTGTGTGGCGTCTGGCAGAGTGGTCGTATCCGAATGTTTGGATGTGAGAAGGCGTCGTTCCCTCATCCGTTGGCTATATGCAAGTTTTATAGGATTGTTGCGGGTGCTAAGTTAAATCCGTTAATGATTTTAGATATAAAAAGATAATGTCTAAAGTGAGTATGATTTCCCTCTATAAATATCAGCTATAGCTTTCGTTTTTGACTCAAGCTGAATAAATGCTGTACGGCTAGTGTTTTGCTCATTTAAACGATGACACCCCAGATCTGCTTATTGTAATATCCACGCCGTTTAATACTTTCGTTAAATCATTAGGGAATTATGATGAAAAAATTATCAATTGTTGCTGCTGCTTTATTGTCTGCATTTGTGGCGACTCAAGTCTCTGCTGCAACCGACACTACTGGCTTTTATGTGGGCGGAGCCCTCAATAAAGTGACTGTCGATGTTTTCGATGAATCAGAGTCGGGTACTGGCTTTGGCGTTTACGGTGGTTACAACTTCAATGAGTGGTTTGGTTTAGAAGCCAACCTGTTTGCCACTGGAGATCTTGGCGACAGAGATGTTGATATAGGTGCCGGCGCATTAAGCTTCACGCCTAAATTTACCGCACAAATCAATGATATCTTCTCTGCTTATGCGAAAGTGGGCATCGCTTCTATGGCGCTGGTGATTGATGACGGCTCCGATGATGAAGACTTCACCGGTTTCGGTTGGACCTATGGTGTTGGCGTTAATGCTGCGGTAACAGAGCACTTAAATATCCGCGTAAGCTACGATGTGACTACGGGTGATCTAGAAGCAGATCGTCACAACTCTATAGATATCGATACTGATATTAAACAGTTTGCTGTGGGTCTGCATTATCAGTTCTAATTCTGCTTGGGCTAGTGGTCGTCATGTTAGTTAGCACAATCTAGATATAAAAAAGGGATATGTGAATATCCCTTTTTTGTTGCTTAAGGTTAATGCGTTTGTATAGTTAGCCTTGATGAGAACGTTATTTTATCTACTCAATCCATCGACAGTTCTTTTAATTTCCGCGTTAAGGTATTTCGTCCCCAGCCTAAACGTTTCGCCGCTTCCTGTTTATGGCCTTGGGTATGGCGCAGCGCAGTTTCTAGCAGTATGCGTTCGAATGCGGGCTGCACCTCAGTTAACAGATCGCTGTTCCCTTCCGAGAGTTTTTGATCTATCCACTCAGTCAGTGCCGATTGCCAATCTTGGCTGCCTTTCGCCGTGTGGGTGACACTCACTGGGTCTTTCAGTAATTCTGGCGGTAAATCTTGGGGTAAAATTTCTTGCCCCGATGCCATTACGGTTAACCAACGACAGGTGTTTTCGAGTTGTCGGACATTACCGGGCCAAGGTAATTGGGAGAGTTTTACCGCGGTTTCCTTGGTCATTATTTTAGTTTCTACGCCAATTTCCTTTGCTGCAGAGGCGAGGAAATGGGTAGCGAGCTGGGGAATGTCTTCTCGTCTTTGTGACAGTGGCGGCAAGTGCACACGGATCACGTTGAGGCGATGGAACAAATCTTCCCTAAAGCCGCCTTTTTGCACTAATAATTCAAGATCTTGGTGGGTCGCCGCTATGATACGCACATCGACTTGTACCGCATTATGACCTCCGACGCGGTAGAACTGGCCATCGGCGAGCACTCTGAGTAACCGTGTTTGTACGTCTAACGGCATATCGCCGATTTCATCTAAAAAGAGCGTGCCACCGTTTGCTTGTTCGAAGCGACCTTGGCGGACATTGGCTGCGCCAGTGAAGGCACCTTTTTCGTGGCCGAATAGCTCAGATTCGATCAAATCCTTAGGGATCGCTGCCATGTTCAGCGCGATAAATGGCTTGTCTTTACGTGGGCTGTGTTTGTGTAACGCGCCAGCCACTAACTCTTTACCCGTTCCCGATTGACCATTGATCAGCACGCTGATCGATGAGCGTGAAAGCCTGCCTATGGCGCGAAACACTTCCTGCATCGCTGGCGCTTCACCTATGATTTCGGGTGTTTTGACTTGGGCTTCCTGCGCGGGTGCTGGGCTCTGTTCAGTGGCATGGGTAAGTGCGCGCTCAACCAGAGAGATTGCCTCATCAATGTCGAAGGGTTTAGGCAGATACTCAAATGCGCCCGCTTGATAGGCACTCACTGCACTGTCTAAGTCTGAGTGCGCTGTCATAATGATCACGGGAATATGGGGATAATGCACCTGCAATCGTTCGAGCAGGCTTAAACCATCCGTACCGGGCATACGGATGTCCGACACTATCACGTGCGGTTGCGATATTTCTAATGCCTGCCACAGGGATTCGGCGGCGGCAAAGCTGGCGGTGCTGAGCTTAGCACCTTGAAGTGCCTTTTCGAGTACCCAACGTATCGAGCTGTCATCGTCGAGGATCCACACTTGTTCACTAATTCGCATCTTGCTTCCTCATACGGTATGGGTAGGTACAGTCGAAATTATTTAGCGCTTAAAATTGGTAATGAAATGATAAATTCTGTGTGCCCAGCGCTGGAGAGGCAATCGATCCTTCCCGAGTGTAAACGGGCAATATTATGGGCAATCGAGAGGCCTAAACCTGAACCTTGCTCACGGCTTGTCACCATAGGATAAAATAATGTGTCCATTAGCTCAGGCGGTATACCGGGGCCGTTGTCGATAATCGATAGGGTTAACACTAGCTTGTGGCGCTGTGAACCTATAGTGACTTGGTGTTGAGTGCGAGTGCGGATCAAAATTTCGCCGCCCGTATGTTCAAGCGCCTGCACTGCATTTTGTAAAATGTTCAGCACAGCTTGCTGCATTTGGTCAGGATCCATCTCGATATCGGGAATGGATGGATCGTAATCCCGTTTAAGCTGAATGTTAGCGGGCAGCGCCATTTCAACTAACTTATAGACCTTTTGCACCACTTGATGGATGTTGTGCAGACTGTGCTGTGTCGGCCTTTGAGGGCCGAGCAGACGGTCCACTAAATTACGCAGCCGATCGGCCTGCTCTATGATGAGGGTAGTGAATTCCTTCAGCGCCGGATCATCCAGCTCCCGCGATAATAGCTGCGCCGCACCGCGAAGGCCGCCTAAAGGATTCTTGATTTCATGGGCTAAGTTGCGCACCAAAAACTGCGCCGCTTGTTGCTGTGCATCTTGACTCAGTTGCTGATGAATGCGTCTTTGTTGGTCGACTTGGCGCAGTTCGAGCAGGCTGAGCTCTGCCTCGTCATCGAGGGGAATAAGGGTTAAATCAACGGTATGATGTTGGCCATCGAGCGTGACTAGTGCTGCCGTATTGACCGTTAAGCCTTGGCCGGCTGTTACTGCATCCATTAATAGCTTGGCGTCGACACCGAGGATTTGATAATGCTCAGGCAAAGTTTGTTCTACGAGTCTATGGCTACCAACACCTAATAATTGCTCTGCTGCTGCGTTGGCATAACAAGGCTTGAGATCCTTATCTATGACAAGTACAGCGGTAACTAAATGATTGAGCAGTGTCTCTTTATCCATCGACCATTCCTAGAAATAGGGTTGCACCACTATGGTGCACCAATCTGGTGCAAGCTGCAACTTGTCTTCATCAAACGGTTTAGTCAGGAGGAGTTAATCTAACTTCATGTATTTAAAGTTTTTATACTAACTTTTACTATACAAATAGTGACATTAACGCTTAGCTGCTTGATGAAGAAATATCTTTCTTGGTGAACTTGATGCAAAGACTTTGCCGTTTTGAGTCAAAGCGTCAACGACTAAGGTATGTTCACCTCTGTCGATGTTTTTGAGTTTGAAGGTACCGCCAATTTGCGGCTGACCGACGGGGTTGCCATCGAGCTTGAGGGCCATCAAATACTGACTTTTTAGCTCTGGGGTGATAGTCGCAACGACGTCGAAATCGCCATTGTTATCTCTGACGGTTTCCTCTTCGGTCGGAGAGGTAATATTGACTTGATATTGAATAGATTCAATTGCTTGATTTGAGCTGTTTAAGTCTGTTTTGGGCAGAGGAAGGGCAATTTGATTTAAGGTCTTATCTTTTAGCTCAACGACTTGGGCATTTGGCTGCGGCTCATCGGAGTAATGGACTTTGCCATCTTTATCGACCCATTTATAAACAGTCGCTTGCGCTAACATGCTAAATAGCACTAAGCCGATGAGTGTGAGTGAACGCATGCTAAAGTCCCTGTAGCCTTGAGATAGAGTTAATCAAGATTAGTCTCTTTTACATCAAAAATCATGGTGTTTGTTGCGCTAAGTGGTTAAGGATGTCACCACAGAGAAGGTATAAAGTCGACAGAAAATGGGGAAGCAGAAACAGGGGTTAGTTAAAGTTGGCTAAGCTCGGACACTAACATGTGCCCGAATTCGATCCATCAATTACAAGCTTGCGTCGAGTAGTTTCTCGATCTCACTCGCTTTGACCCAAGCGGCATGTTGGGATAATTGAGTGGCATAGCGTTCAATGTGTTCAAATTTCGTGAGATCGCCACTGTTCGCCAGTAGCTCTACGACGAAGGACATCATGATATCCGCACCCGTGAGCTTGTCTGCAACAAGATAGGTTTTATCGGCCAACATATCATTGAAGTAATGGCTTATCTTACTGACTTCTATCGCCGCATAACCTTCAAGGAAATTGGTTTTACAACCGTCCTTTTGCACGAACATACGCAGTAACAAAGGCAGCATGGCTGAGCTTTCGGCAAAGTGTAGCCATTGCAGATAACTGACATAGTCTGCGCTGTCTCTGGCGGGGGCTAAGGTATCCGCCGCATATTTTTCAATAAGATATTCGGTGATCGCACCTGACTCTGCTATCACTTGACCGTCCATTTCGATAACGGGTGATTTGCCTAACGGATGAATTTGCTTAAGTTCGGGTGGCGCGAGAAAAGTCTGGCTATCACGTTGATAACTCTTAATTTCATAGGGTTGACCGAGTTCCTCTAGCAACCAGATGATACGTTTAGAGCGTGATTTATTGAGATGGTGCAAGGTGATCATGGGCTTTCCTTTGGACAGTGAGAGTACATTTTGGCTGTCGCACTATTATGGTGCGACAGCTCTTTTTAACGCATTTAGCACACTTGTGCGCCTGTCTTTGTTCATTCCAAGCTGAGCGTCCGTATTTATCGTTT
Organism: Shewanella sp. SP2S2-6; assembly: GCF_031931965.1. Lineage (NCBI taxonomy): Bacteria > Pseudomonadati > Pseudomonadota > Gammaproteobacteria > Alteromonadales > Shewanellaceae > Shewanella > Shewanella sp. SP2S2-6. Next base: position 26,463 of record NZ_JAUOEQ010000007.1, read on the forward strand.
AGCCTCTCGCGTTCAATTGCGCAACTATGGTTTCGGCTACGGCTTCGGATGATCCCGGATTTTGGCCTGTGATCAAATGGCCATCTGCGACGACAAAGCTTGTCCAGTCATCACCTTTGACATAATTGCCACCATTTTTCTGCAGCATGTCTTCAACCAAAAATGGCACGACATGAGTGAGTTGCACGGCTTCTTCTTCAGAGTTGCTGAAACCGGTAACACGCTTGCCGCTGACCAATGGCTTACCATCACTGGTTTTAGGGTGCAGCAATGCAGCAGGCGCATGACATACGAGCCCTAGGGGTTTATTGGCTTGATAAAACTGTTCAATCAAGACGATAGAATGTTTATCTTCGGCAAGATCCCACAGTGGACCGTGGCCGCCCGGATAAAAAACCGCATCATAATCGGCTGCATTGATTTCACTTAAGCGAGTGGTATTCGCTAGCAGTGCTTGAGTCTCAGGATCTTTGCTAAAGCGCGCAGTAGCTTCGGTCTGAAAGTCTGGCTCATCACTTTTTGGATCGAGTGGTGGTTGACCGCCCAGTGGCGAGGCTAAGGTAATGTCAAAACTTTTATCTTTAAAAACATAAAAAGGTGAGGCAAATTCTTCGAGCCAAAAGCCGGTTTTTAAACCCGTATCACCGAGTTTATCGTGCGACGTGAGTACCATTAATATATTAATTTTCATACCTTTACCTAAGTTGCTCACATCAATACGTGTGAGCTTTGGGTTTAGTTCATTTGACGTTATAGGGCTAAGGTCAAAATGTTACGGCTCATGGTTGGGTCAATGTTGCCATGTTCGCCGAGTGCCACCATGCCATGCAGTTCAAGCTGTTTCACTACAGTATCAACGTGGCTGGCATCGAGATCATAGGCAGATAAATGTGTCGGTATGCCCATGGCTTCGAAGAAAGCCTTGGTTTTTGCGATAGCGGCGTCGATACGCTCGTCATCTGTACCTGTGTTGATGTGCCACACACGGTCGGCGTACTGGAGTAGCTTTTCGCGTTTAGCCTCTTTTGTACATTGCAACAGGGCTGGCAATACGATTGCCAATGTGCGCGCATGGTCGATATCGTAAAGTGCAGTTAGTTCATGGCCTATCATATGAGTTGCCCAGTCGTGGGGAACACCGACGCCAATCGTGCCGTTGAGTGCCATAGTGGCAACCCACATTAAGTTAGCGCGAATGTCGTAATCTTCGGGTTGAACTAGCACTTGTGGACCAAGCTCAATCAAGGTTTGTAAAAGACCTTCGGCAAATCTGTCCTGCACGGCGGCGTTAACTGGGTAAGTGAGGTATTGCTCTGTGATATGTACAAAAGCATCGACAACACCGTTGGCCACTTGGCGCTCTGGTAGGGTGAAGGTTTTCGTCGGATCAAGTATTGAGAATTGTGGATAAACCAAGTCATTACGGAATGGCAGCTTAGCTTGCAGTGATTTGCGGGTTACTACGCTGGCGTTGTTCATTTCGGAACCGGTCGCAGGTAAGGTTAAGACTGAGCCAAAAGGCATAGCTTGAGTCACATTTGCACCCCAGCTAGTGAGAATGTCCCAAGGTTCGCCTTCAAATACCGCTGCAGCGGCCACAAATTTAGTGCCATCGATAACCGAACCACCGCCAACCGCGAGGAGGAAGTCGATATTCTGCTCACGCACTTGGGCGACGGCTTTCATTAAGGTTTCATAGGTTGGGTTTGGCTCAATGCCATCGAACTCGACAACGAAACGATTACCCAATGATTGTTTAACTTCGTCTAACGTGCCTGTTTTTCTAGCACTGCTGCCGCCAAAGAGGATCATCACTTTAGCATCGCTCGGTACTAGAGAATCAATTTCGGCGATAGTGTCTTTACCAAAACGGATACGGGTCGGGTTGTAATAGTTAAAATTTAGCATGGATGATGTTATTCCTATTATTACTTTAAATGAGCAGCGTTAATTGAGCTGCATTAATTAATAGCCCGTTAAATTAGTAGACCAGTCGTCTAATTTTGGGGCGTGAAAATGTATTCTTTAAAAATCTGGGCTGATCGATATCAGCAAATATTAGTTTTGAGTCGGTATTAGGTTAAAGGGCCGTTTTAGGCGTTAAAATGGATTCAGTCGTTACGAGTGCACGTTCGAGTGCCGCAGGGCTGTGGCCCAACTTGTTCATTAAGCTGGCGCCTAACCACATGTGATACAACATTTCTGCGGTTGATTGCGGATCTTGCTGGGCGATTGAACTGTCGAGTATGCCCACTTGAACACAAGTCGTTAATCTCTCTATGATGCCGGCGGAACCTTTAAGTAAGGCAACACGCATGGCTTCGGATAAATCGGCCACTTCGGCGCTGAGTTTCACGACCAGACACTTTTGATCTACGCAGCCATCGGCTTGTACGTGCAACCATTGTTGCCAGTATTGCATCAAGCGTTGATGGCCTGTCAGTGTTGAGTCATTGAATAATGCGTCTAAATCTAATTGATATTTTTCAAAATAATCAGTAATAAGCGCTTCACCAAATTGTTCTTTGGATTTGAAGTAGTGATAAAACGAGCCTTTTGGCACTTCGGCCGCCTGCAGCAGTAGGGATAAGCCGACGCTGGAGAAGCCTTTGCGTACGATCAGCTTGTAGCCGATGTCGAGAATATGCTGGCGAGTGGATTGAGTTTCAATTTTCATGGGGGTTAGGATAAATCAAATTAGACCGGTCGTCTAGTGTTGTTTTTATCGACGATTTCAACATATTCGATTTAGTATGCTTTGCATTGTGACTTTTGCGCTGCCTTGAGCCAAGTTAATAAAATTGCCAAATTGATAAATGTCAGATGGATAAGGCATTCTGATGGTGAAATGGTGAAATGGTGAAATGGTGAAATGGTGAAATGGTGAAATGGTTCGGTAGGACAACATACTCACAGTGCTGAGATAAACCGTCACTGTGAGCGTTCGATTAACGATTGATATGAAATATTAATCGCACTGTCACTTAATCGAGATGACTAGAGATAGCTACAGCAATATTCGGCAATGGCTGTGTTACGAATTTTAAAGCTAACATTTGCAGCCAGCTCAAATTGAGTGCCTTCTCTAAACTCCTGCCATACAGAGCTCTCCGGTAATAACACCTCAAAACGGCCACTGGTGACTTCCATTATTTCGCCTTGGGAGGTTGAGAACTCATATTCCCCTGGTAATACAACACCTAAGGTCTGCTTGCTGCCATCGGCAAAAAATACGCTACGGCTAGCCACTTTGCCATCAAAGTAGATGTTGGCTTTTTTAGATACTGACACTTGCTCGAGTAAACTCATTATTGATCCTCTATAAATTGGCTTGGTGTGAATTTATATGCATATTTAATAAATTTCAATGCATCATTTGTCGCGTGGATGTGCGCATTCAATATAAGTTGATGCTAACGTTCGGTTTATCGCTTGTTTTCCACTATATCATTTTGTGTGAAATGGTCGGTATGGTGTGGCTGTCATTTAAAGTTATTAATCATTTTTCTACTTAAAAATAATGAGTTGTCGGAATTTTAGTGAACTTTTGATGAAAATAGTCGGCATCGCTTTGTTTAGCTGAGATTCTTCTCCTATAGTTTTAAGGCAGGTTTGATTCTGCAAAGATTGAAGGAATGGAATTCGACGCGCGACAAGGAGTCTCACCATGGGTTTTACTCGTAAAATTCAGCTTATCAGTTTATTGATTGTCCTATTACCCCTCATATTTGCCACCGCAATAGTGACTTACATTGCTCGGGATGAATTGTTTGCCGAGGCTCAGTCTCGTTTAGTGGCTGTGCGTGAGATCAAGCAACGGCAGATTGTTGGCATGTTTCAGGACTTTTCCGATAACCTGCAGGCCGTCAGCGCCGTAATTGCCAGCCAAAAAAGCCTCGATACTCTTACTGACATAGATCAAACCTTGCAGTCATTAAATAAATCCCTCGGTTTTTATGACCTATTTATTATTAGTGACGATGGCACCGTTTTATATACAGTGGCGAAGGAGTCTGATTTCGGCACCAATTTGCGTACTGGACCCTTCCATGATTCGGGATTAGCACAGTTATTCAATAAGGCATTGGGATCGGCGGGCACAGTATTACTACAAGATTTTTCCGCATACGCGCCTTCAAACGGTCAACCTGCGGCATTTATTGGCCAGTCGATTCAGTTTAATCAGCAAAGATTGGTGGTGGCGGCTCAAGTATCAATCGATCGCATCAACAGAGTTATGCAAATTCGTGAGGGTATGGGGCAAAGTGGTGAAACTTATCTCATTGGCCCAAATAATCGCATGCGTTCTGATTCTTTTCTCGACCCCATTAATCGCACTGTTACGGCTTCTTTTGCGGGAACGGTAGCTCAGAATGGTGTTGATACGCTGGCGGTGAAGGAGGCGCTGGCAGGTAAATCGGGTGTGATGCAAGTGAATGACTATAACAATAATCCCGTTTTATCCGCTTATTCTCCTGTCGTTGAGCTTGGTTTACGTTGGGGTTTGATGGCTGAAATTGATGTGAGTGAAATTGCTGCTCCCGCCTACCGTATGATGTTTATCGGCTTATCTGTTTGTGCTGCAGCCTTAGTGTTGGCGTTCGCTGCCGCTAAGTTAGTTACAGGGTTTGTATTAAAGCCGCTCGGCGGTGAGCCTGAGGACATGTGTAACTTGACCAGTATGATCGCCTCTGGCGATTTAACTCATAATTTACCGCATGTTCAAACGGATAATCACCTGATGAGTTGGTTGGCGCGGATGCAAACTAAGCTCAAAGAAATCATCAGTCAGCTGGTGGGCGTTGGGCATGAACTTGAATCTGCCGCCGAACAAAACTCTGCCGCTATGACACAAGCCGATTGCAGTATTCAGATGCAGGCCAAAGAAACCGATATGTTGGCTACTGCAGTTGAAGAAATGAGTTATGCCGCAGCTGAAATCAGCACGAATACGATGAGATCCTCCGATGAAGTGTCCGCCTGTACCCATTCGAGTGAAATTCTTTCGCAAAACTTGGCTAGTACTCGTAAAAGCTTAAAAGTGACCTTGAGCAGTTTTGCAACTATTCATCAACAGGTGGGCAGTCTTGAGGCGGATAGTCAGAAAATCGGCTCAGTATTAGCTGTGATAAATGCGATTGCGGAACAAACTAATCTCTTGTCTCTTAATGCGGCGATTGAAGCTGCGAGAGCTGGCGAGCATGGTCGTGGATTTGCTGTGGTTGCCGATGAGGTGCGTCAGTTAGCGGTGAAGGTTCAGTTAGCAACTCAGGATATTGGGCAAGTGTTAAAAGGTATTCAGCAACAGTCAGGTGTGCTGGCGTTGCATAGTGTGACTTGTTCCACTGAAGCCTCTAAAACCGCAGAAGATGCCGATGGAATGCAGACCGCGGTGGATGATATTGCTTTGCGCTTAGAAACCTTAAAGGCATTAATGATTCAAACCGCAACCGCTGCGGAAGAACAAACAACGGTTTCGGCGACGATTGCGCAGGGGATTGCCGGCTTAAGCGTGGCGGCGGAGGAAAATAGTGCGGCTATCAGCCAAGTAGCAGCGAGTACGCGGAGTCTGTTGGGGTTAGCAAATCAGCTTGGTTTAACAACGGCACAGTTTAAGGTGTAGATATTTTTCGCTGCATTTACAGTGTTCTCACCTTAGTTGGTGCTGTAAATGTGACTGAGCTGGATGTTACACATCCGCCAGAAATGGATTTCTGGCGGATATTTTTATCAGGACTTCAGTTGGTTATTCCATGAGTGAGCATTAACGTTTACGCCAAATTGTCATTTCTGAGATGGAATGTTGGAATTTACGTTTAGTCTCGCGGATCACGAAGGGAATTTCCTTCACTGCGACCAGCTCAAATTGGCCGATCAAGGTTTCGGTCAAACCATCTAAGGCGGTGAAGTTCTCTCCTTTGACTTTAACGCCACCTAACCATTTATCCTTGGGCGTATAATCTTCAAGCCAAGTGTATGGCGAGGCAATCACAAGGTATCCACCTTGATTAATTCGCTGGGCAATACTGGTTAAAAAGTGTTTAGGCTCGTTCAACCTGTCGATAAGATTTGAAGCATAAACCAAATCATAACCTGTGTAGATGGGCTTTAAATTACAGGCATCACCTTGCATAAAGTTGACCTTTTTCGCCTCAAGCTCATATCCCAGTTTCGCGAGACTCGCACTCTTAAATTCCTGTAAGTCGCCTTCGGTACGTATGGTGTAACGTTTTTCACCTTGTTCTGTCAGCGCATAGGCCTGTTGAATAAAGCGCGCCGAGAAGTCGATACCATCAACATGATCAAACACTTTTGCCAGCTCGAAACTCGCGCGACCAACGGAGCAGCCGATATCCAGGGCTTTAGCAGTATGAGTCAATTGAATTTCACTCAGCGCTTGCTGCACACCATTGACGCAGAAGTTAGCAACCCCGAAATATTCGGCGCCATAGTGAAATTCAAGGTATTGGGAAATCAGTTCATCCGTTTCGTACACATTGACCTCGGCCATTTGAGCTGGATTTTGGGTGGATTCCACATAGCGAAAGCCCGCGTGTTGATAAAAATGTCGACGAAAAGCATAGCGTGATGAAGCTATTGCCTCATTACCCGTAGAGATCCACGAGCCGCCTTTGATGAGATTATGTTTGCCATCGAAGGTTGGGGTGGAGAAATCATCGTAAAGTGGGTGTACGGCGAAGCCGTCAAAACCGTCGATTGCGGTTTCTGTCCATTGCCAAACATTACCGACAATATCGAAAAAGCCATTATGTTCGAAGCGATTCACTGGGCAAGAAGAGGCGTAATAAGCCAAAGCAATATTGCCCGGCACTTCATGCCAATCGGGCGCATCGGCGGGCACATTCTCGCGTAAGATATACCACTCAGCTTCAGTTAATAGACGTATATTGTTTTGCTTTTGTTCGGTTTTCCAATTACAGAAGGCCTTAGCTTCGAGTTGATTCACTTCTACAGGCCAGTTTAATGGCAGCGGGATTTCTTCCGCTAAGTTACGTTGCCACCATTTATCTTGTTTTAAGCGCCAAAAACGCGGCATTTGAGCTTGAGTATAAGCGAGCCAAGCTTGACCTTCTTCATTCCAAAATTGGGGTGAGCGATAGCCGCCAGCTTCGACGAATGCGAGGTACTCTTGATTCGAGACTAAGAATTTAGAGGCCTTAAAGTCGACAACATTAAAGATTTTATGGCCGTATTCGTTGTCCCAGCCGTAGGTTTCATCTTGTTCAGTTTTACCTAAGGTCACTTTCTGCCCTTTTACTGCCAGTAAACTGTTGGCTTCGGCGGCGGTGAAGTCTTGGCACGCAGCCCAGAGGCTGTTGGGCGCGACATGTTCCAATGGCAGTTGGCGGATGATCACCGATGAGGTTTCTAAGTGAATTCGCTCATGTTCAATGCCCATCAAAATGATCCAAGCTGGGCTGTCTTGAGTGATCGGCAGCGTTAGAGGCATTTCATCAATCACGCGATTGACGACAGCATTAACTTGTTGGCGATAGCTGCGCACTTCTGCCACGTTCGGCCATGGGTAATGTTGCTCGTTCAGATCGTCCCAAGACATCTCATCGACACCAATGGCAAACATGGATTCGAAGTTGTCGTTTACCCGTTCGTCGAGAAATTTGCCGAGTTTGAGTTTGTTGATATAGAAAGTGGCCGTATGGCCAAAATAAAAGATCAACGGATGGCGCAGCGGCTCGGCTTTGAGGTAATAGGCGCTATCTTCTTGGATCAAATCAAACAGTGACTCGTACAGAGCCCATGTCTGATTAAAGTACTGCTTAAGCTCTAGACGCTTTCCTGCCTCAGTTTCACCAATTAGCTTAAGGGTTTGAGGGGGTTGCGTTATGGGCTTATCCATAGGCAAGTAAACTCCGTATTTATCGGCCTGCGGTGCAAGCATGGGAACATGAATCTATCGTGTGTGACTCTATACGCGATTACTGGGCTCAGGATCACTTTGTCAGCTTAATGTGTCGATTTGATTTACAAACTAACAGAAACACGAATTGAGTCCAATATCAGCCACTGGCGCTAAAACATCTTGGATATGACCTGTAGAGTTAAGATTATCTTACAAAGGAAGTGAGCACTGCGTTTTGTGATGCCAGCCTTTTTAGGATCAAAATTATTTTATCCCTGAAGAGTATTTTCTCTGTCGGGGTTAAGGCAGAATGATCCCGTCCGTAAAATTATTATGCAGGATATAACGGGATGACAATTAACGCATTATGGATACCCGCCTGGTACGAACTTGATCAATCGATCGTAGTGGGTGTGACTGAGGAGTTTGTCTTTCATAAGACTGTCGCAAACGAGGCGTTAACATTTTACAGCGGTGCAAAGGGGAGTGATGCCGTCAAGGCTACGGGAACCATTTTGGCCATTAAACATAATGTCTTGGGGGACATTGAAAGTGTCGATGCACAGGGGCTCGATTATACGCTGGTATTGCAAGATGGACGGCGTTTGTTAGTGAATGCTGAGGAAAATCCAGGATTGATTTATGAGTGGGTTGATGACAGTTGGCAACCGTCAGATATGGTCATCACAGATTGGAGATTGGCAGTACAATTTGCGTCTTTATCACCATTGACGCCAATAAAGTAATTGAAGATTTATGGTTGAGTGACTAAATAGGTAAGTGCAGTTAACGTTCGGGATCCGACGTTGACTGCACTTTTACTAGATCTGCAAGTTGTTGGTATTCTTTTTTAATTTCTGCGACATACACATCGTGAAAATCTAACTCATTAAACTCATCAAGGCAGAGCTGATAACGGCGTAGCTGCTCAGCTTTTTCTTCAGCGGTATCCCATCTTTCCATTAGCATAGCGTTTGATTCCATTCATAAATTTAATTCCTTCTAAACTTCACATATTTTAACGACAGTTATTGCTATTTAACTGAGCTGGTTTGAAGTTTGTTGTATGCATTTATGCCGTTGGGCGTCATGCAATATAGAAATCTATTTTAAACAGAGGGTTGAGGTAGAATAGTTGGTTTTACCGTATGGCGATGGACTTTTTTTCCTCATCTTATTCGGGACAAATGCTTACACAGGCGTCAGCCATAGCCTGATGGTGCTGCTATCTTGATGATTGGATTGTACCAGTGAGCATTTTGCTCTAGATTGATATTTCTTTGTTTTCATCTTCTGGCCTTGAGTCTTCTTTGCCCTTTGGAGCCGCGTAATGGCGAATATTCTGTTAGTTGCCAATCTCAACTGTGATCGGATTTTACTGCTTGATAAACCTTTAAAAACAGGTGGGCGTTTCCATTATCAAGATGGTGGACAAAGGCTCGGTGGCGGCGGGGCAAATACCGGATTAGGTTTAGTTTGGGCAGGGCATAGCGTCGCCTTGGTGAGTCAAGTTGGCCGTGATGACATGGGAGATTGGCTCATTGCAGAAGCCAGCACTCAAGGACTCGATTGCCGCTTAGTGCAGCGCCGAGCCGGTAACACTTGCGAAATGTTACTCGTGATGACGCCAGACGGTGAACGGACGATTATTCGGCCACAAAGACCCATATTTGAGTTATCAGTGCCGCCGAAATGGCAGCCATGGGACGCGCTGTATTTTAATACTTCCGCTGAGGGATCGGTCAGTTGGGCAAAGACAGCCTTGGATCATTGCCTTGTGGTCGCGCAATTAGCCAAAGATGACAGGCAGAGACCTTGTCATATTCTACTGGCATCAATGAGTGATATCCAAGGGCGTTGTGATGGCGCCTCTTGGGAATATGGCAAAAGCATTGGCGGTGAGGGTCTGCGTTACTTTATTGTCACCGATGGCATCAATGGGGCTAAGGTTTACACGCACGATCAAGTGCAGCATGTCGCTGCTATCCCTGCCACTGTTGTTGATACCACAGGCGCTGGTGATGCCTATGCGGCGGGACTTATCCATAGTCTATGCACTGGTCAGTCGATTACCGAGGCGATGGCTGAAGGCGCGGTTTGGGCGGCATTTGCGGTGGCAACCGATAGTTCTATTCCGGGTGAGGCACTGAAACAGTATTTAGAGGCGAAGCAAATCGCATGAAAAATCTGTGGGCGAGCAGTTTGAGTCATCTTTCTGTCACACGGCCTTGCTAGAGTATGTCTTGTGGCGCATAGCTCTTGTCCCTTAACGTTTTCTTGTGCTTTTCTCCCATTTATTGGTTAGTATGTTTTTTGCCTCGTTTCCCCAACGAGGCATTTTTTTGCTCAAAATAAAGTTATTTCATCGCAGAACATTCATAAAGCTGAAATGTTGTGCGGCCATGGCGCAATTGCGTTAACATTTATTCAACTAAAATAGTTATCGTGACATTAAAATAATAAGCCACTCAAGGTGTTCTGTAGTCTTTGGAGTTGAGAATGGGCAATAACGCTTGGAATGATAAGAATAAATTTATTTGGCTGCTCTCTGTTTTGCTTTTAGTCGCCTTCTTAGTGACCAGTGGTATCAGCTACAAGGTGGCCCATGACTCACTGAGTCAACAAATCGAGAGTAATACCCTCCCGCTCACAAGTGACAATATTTACTCAGAAATTCAACAGGACCTGCTGCGACCTATCTTTATTTCATCCTTGATGGCGCAGGATACCTTTGTTCGCGATTGGACATTAAGTCACGAGCAAGAGCCAGAAAAGCTGATCCGTTATCTTAAGGAAATCCAAGAAAAATACGATACTGTCACCAGTTTTTTTGTGTCAGAAAAGAGCCGAAATTATTACCACTCCACGGGGATTTTAAAACAAATCCAAGATGTTGAGCCCGATGATGCTTGGTACTTTCGAGTGCGCTCTTTACCCGAATCTGAGCATTATGAGGTCAATATTGATGCTGACACGGCGGACCGCAGTAAAACAACCGTATTCGTAAACTATAAAGTTTTTGATTTTGAAGGCAAATTTATAGGCGTTACCGGTGTGGGTTTGGCGGTTGAAAAGGTTAAGTCCCTCATCGAGCTTTATCAAAAACGTTATAACCGCCGAGTGTTCTTTACCGATCGGCAGGGCAACGTCACTTTGCATGGCGATGAATATGATGGTGCGGATTCGCTGCAAACCAGTCCCGGGCTTGAAAATTTAGCGACGCGTATTTTAACCAGCCCAAGTGCGGCTTTTAGCTACCAGAGAAATGGTAAAACCGTTTATCTCAACAGTCGCCTAGTCCCCGAATTTAAGTGGTATTTGATTGTTGAGCAGGAAGATGCGCCACAGGAACGCGAGTTACTGAATACTTTTTGGGGCAACTTGGCGTTAAGCCTAATGGTGACTCTTGGGATTTTATTCATCTCTAACATGACCTTAGGTCGTTATCAACGCAAATTAGAAGTGATGGCGTCTACCGATAAGCTCACTGGCGCCGCTAACCGTCAGGTGTTTGATGGGTACTTTAGGCAGGCATTAGATAAAGCTAAGCTGACACAATCGCCGATTTCAATACTCTTGCTGGACATCGACCATTTTAAAAAAGTGAACGACAGCTATGGGCATGGGATTGGTGACTTAGTATTAAAAACCATGACAAATATGCTGCGGAGCGCACTGCAGCAACAGGATATCTTATGCCGTTGGGGCGGCGAGGAGTTCTTGATTTTACTTCCGGGGATGGATTTAACCCAAGCGGCAGAACTGGCTGAGCAGATCCGTGAGCTTATTTTTCAGCGGGAAATTAAAGTGAATGGCTTACACATTTCTATTACCGTTAGTATTGGCGTTGCTGAGCATCAGGCGCAAGAGCCTTCGGAAGATCTGATCAAGCGTGCCGATCTGGCCTTGTATCAGGCTAAGGAAGCCGGTCGAAATCAAGTGGTGTTAAATCATTCATAGATTTAGCCCCGTGCTTACTGGCGGTAAGATGTCGTCTACATTTATGAGTTATTGAGTGAGTTGATTGTGTTATTGGCGCATCGCAGTTTACACTCTGGCGGTAATGCGAGATGGGTTATGGATTGGGAGTTGCAGATGTCAAAGTTGTTGATCAATAAGTTATCAGGATTGTACTTAGGAACCCATCTTCAAGACATGTCCGGTGTTGCTACTGGGATTGATGGTAAGCAAGCGGTTCAACAACTGTTAGTGCATATCGACCATGTAGACGGGGACGCACAGGCCGATCCTAAACACCATGGCGGACTCGATCGCGTGCTACATCACTTTCCCCGCGAGCATTACGGTCAATATCGTCGTTGGGATTTAATCACTCAACTCGAAGATGCGCCCAGTATGGGAGAAAACATCAGTACCGTTGGGCTGAACGAAACCCAAGTTAATATTGGTGATATCTTACAAATTGGCGCCGTAACAGTGCAGGTTACTCAGCCGCGTTCACCTTGCTTTAAGTTGAATCTGCAATTTGGGCACAAAGAATTTGCCCTCGCCATGCAGCAGAGCCAATTATGTGGTTGGTTTTATAGAATCTTAACCCCAGGGATTATTCAGTTGAACGATAGGATTGAGTTGGTTGAGCGCCGCACGGACATTAGTGTTGCCGAGGCTATGTCACTCTATTTCTCGCCAACGTTTAATGCTAGCGGCTATGATCGTTTAGCTTGCTGTGAGGGATTAGCGCAGAGCTGGGTGAATAGCCTACAACGGCGCTTAGTATCGCAAACAGTGGAAGATTGGCAAATGCGTTTATATGGGCCGAGCGGTAAATAAGTATTTATATTCATAATGATAAAACAGGGATGACCTTATGATTGAACCCGTTACAAAAAGTGATAAAGATTTTGGCTTACTGGTATACGCCTCAAGCTTTGTTGGATACCTAGTGCCGTTGGGCTCGATTCTTGGTCCTTTGATTATCTGGCTGATGAAGCGTGAAGAGTCCGCATTTGTCGATCAATGTGGCCGTAGTTGTCTGAACTTTAAATTGAGCCTGCTGATTTATGTAATCATCAGTGGCGTATTAGCTTTGGTCGGAATAGGGTTCATCTTTTTAGCCATACTCGGCATATTCGATTTGGTGTGCACTGTGCTGGCGATTATTAAGGCCAGCGAGGGTAAGGTATATAAATACCCATTAACGATTAAATTTATTGCTATGTATTAATTGCCTCTGTGAGTTAAAGAAAAACGCCTTAGATGGAAACATCTAAGGCGTTTTTTATGGCGTAAGTTTTAAGGTTTTACACCTTAAACTTGGCCACTAAGGTATCTAAGCGGTGTGACAGTTGATTCAAGGCTAAACTCGCCTGTGCTGCCGCTTGTGCAGTATTGGCAGTACGTTGAGTAATGTCATTGATTTCTGTGACGTTACGGTTGATGTCTTCCACTACAGTGGATTGTTCTTCCGTTGCCGCAGCAACTTGGATGTTCATGTCGCTGATAAGACCAATGCGGTCGCTAATACCAATCAACGATTTGCTAGCTTCATCGACGGCCACAACCCCCTCGTGGGAGCGAGTACGACTCTGGGCCATCGCATTCACCGCGCGGGTGGCTTCCGATTGCAGCTTGTCTATCATGCCTTGCACTTCATTGGTCGATGCCGCGGTGCGTGAGGCTAAGTTACGCACTTCATCGGCCACAACAGCAAATCCGCGCCCAGCTTCACCGGCACGTGCCGCTTCGATGGCCGCGTTGAGGGCTAACAAGTTGGTCTGTTCAGAGATAGCGCGGATCACATCTAAAATCCCACCAATGGATTTAGTGTGGGTCGCGAGGGACTCAATCACTTCGCCCACTTGGCCAACGTCCTTAGACAATTGATTAATGGTATCACGGGCACGGGTCACGACCACTTGACCGCTGCTGGCTTCAGTGTCTGCATCTCTTGCAGCAACCGCAGCTTGAGCGGCATTACTGGCGATTTCGTTAACCGTCGCGCCCATTTCATTAATGGCAGTGACCACCATCATAGTGCGATCTTTCTGCTCGTGGCTGTCTTCTAAGGTTTGTTGTGCCTGATTCGACACATCCTTAGCCGAGAAGCCGAGTTGTTCGCTGGTTTGCGCTACTTCGATGACCGAATCTTGGATCTTGCTGATAAAGCTGTTAAATCCTTTAGCGAGCTGCGCAATTTCATCTTCACCATTGACGGGTAAGCGTTGGCGCAAGTCACCTTCACCTTCGCCTATGTCGCGGAACATAGCGGCAACCTGGGCTATGGGGCGACTCACAGAGCCTGCAACAGCGATAGCGAGGACAATAAAGCCCGCAGCAATAATCAGCGTCCAGATTAAGATCTGATAAGCGGCTTCGGTTAATAGCGCAAACACTTCGGCTTCTGGCACTTGTGCCACTAAATACCAATCCATAGATGCGATATAGCTACTGGCAACCAGCATGTTTTCGCCATTGATCTTGGTTTCGATAAGATTGAAATCGCCACGGTTAAGTAAGGCGCTTGAGTTTGCATCTTGATATAAGTTACCTAGGTTGCTCTTACCAATTTGACCCGTATCTGGGTGGAGTTTCACTTCACCTTTAGCATCAACTAAGTAAACAAATCCCGTTTCCTCAATCTTAAACGAGCTTAGTAAGCGCACCATATCATCGAGTGATTTAGCGAGCCCAACTAAGCCACGGCCATTGGGTTGTTGGTAGTTGATGAAGAGTTTGACTTCGCCGTTGGCCTCAGTGAATACGTTCAACATACGTTCTTGACCACTGTCTCGGTAACCAAAAAACCAGCCATCCTGCGCGGGGGTAAGCACGCGCAAAAACCCATCCTGAGTGTAATAGGCGGCAGTTTGTCTGTCGGCGTAGGAGGCTTGCGCTAGCTTATATTGACGCGTGATGTCTTTCAGTTGGGCAACCACTTGGGTTTCTTGGGCCTGCGGTCTGCCATCTTCGAGCCATTGCAGTAACATGCGGCTACTGGCTAATTGCTCTGCAGCATTCATTAAAGTGGAGATGTCGAGATCGATCTTATTGCGGATCTGCATCATCAAACTCGGCAGTTCCGAACCTAACATCCGTTGTTGTACGACATTTTTAGCGCTACGTTGGCTTAATACGCCGACGAGTATGGTCGACAGCAGTACTGCAAATGTCACTGTTAGCAGAATTTTCTGCTTAATGGTGAGGTTATTAAATATCATAAATATCAATATGCCTGTGTTGGACTGTTTTGCGTTATCGGTCAACGCACTCTTGTACGGTAAAAGATTATCGGACAGGAATGTGAAAAGTTAACCTTAGTCTAGGCCGAATGCCGAATAAAACAGCGAATAAAAACTTATTTGGCTTAACCCGTTGGTCTTGCAGTAGATCTAATTATGTAGAGTATAGATGGAAATGAGATGGTGATTGAAAACGAACTCTTTTTTGTGTGGCAATTGTGGCTAATGTCGTAGCTAAGGGCAAGCAAAAAAAGTGAGATATTTGTGTCAAAGGTGAAAAAAAGGCGCTCTATTGAGCGCCGTTATTAACATTTGTTGGCAACTAATTACATGTTGGGATAGTTAGGACCACCACCGCCTTCCGGCGTAACCCAAGTGATGTTTTGGCTAGGATCTTTAATATCGCAGGTTTTGCAGTGAATGCAGTTTTGCGCATTGATTACAAATTTAGGCTGACCCGCCTCTTCGACAATTTCATACACACCAGCTGGGCAGTAACGTTGTGCTGGCTCATTAAACTGAGTCAGGTTAATACCCAGTGGAATGCTGCTGTCTTTAAGACGTAAATGGCAAGGCTGGTCTTCTTCATGATAAGTGCTCGACAGATACACTGAGGACAGTTTATCGAAGCTAAGCTTGCCATCGGGTTTTGGGTAATCAATCTTGCTGTAAGCGCTCACTGAGGCCATTTGTGCATAGTCTGGGTGTTCATCACGTAGCGTGATCGGGAACTTTCCACCAAACCAGTTTTGATCTATGTAATTGAATGCGCCGCCTAAATAGGTGCCAAATTTATGCATCGCTGGGCCAAAGTTGCGCGATTTATACAGCTCCTCATGTAGCCAGCTTTCTTCGATATGAGTCTGGTAACAGTCGAGATCTTTACCGCCTTCAACACCCGCCATCATGGCTTTGCCTAAGGTTTCTGCCGCAACGATACCGCTCTTCATCGCAGTGTGAGTGCCTTTGATTTTCGCGAAATTCAAAGTCCCAGCGTTACAGCCGATGATCAGGCCGCCGGGGAAGCTCATTTTAGGAAGCGAGTTCAAGCCGCCTTTAGTGATAGCACGGGCGCCGTAACTGAGACGTTCGCCGCCGGTTAAATACTTTGCAATCACAGGATGGGTTTTATAGCGCTGGAATTCGTCAAATGGGCTCAGATGCGGATTTTTGTAGTTCAAATCGATAATGAGACCGACCGCAATCTGGTTGTCTTCCATGTGATACAGAAAGCCGCCACCCGATGCGCCCTCGGTTAGTGGCCAGCCACCGGTGTGCACCACTTTGCCTTGCTCGTGTTGCTCAGCGGGGACTTTCCAAATTTCTTTGAAGCCTAAGCCGTAATGCTGGGGTGTTTTACCATTATCTAAATGGTATTTTTCGATCAGTTGCTTGCCTAAGTGGCCGCGGCAACCCTCTGAGAAAACAGTATATTTAGCGTGTAGTTCCATGCCTGGCATAAAGCTGTCTTTAGGCTCACCATCGGCGCCCACCCCCATATCGCCAATCAAAATACCTTTAACGCTGTTATCGACGTTAAATAGCAATTCACTGGCGGCAAAGCCGGGGAATATTTCGACACCGAGTTCTTCGGCGCGATTAGCAAGCCAGCGGGATAGATTACCGACACTGATAATAAAATTGCCGTCGTTGTGCATGGTTTTTGGCACAAAGGCATTAGGCATCACTCGGCCGTCGGTGGCGGAGCTGAGTAGGTAGATTTCGTCGTGGGTGACAGCGGTTTTCACTGGGGCGTTTTTCTCACGCCAGTCGCTGAATAGCTCGTCCAGCACTTTTGGCTCGAACACTGCGCCTGACAGAATATGCGCGCCCACTTCTGAGCCTTTTTCGACCACACAGACGGTAATTTCTTTACCTGAATCCTGTGATATTTGCATTAATCGACACGCGGTGGCCAAGCCTGCTGGACCTGCGCCGACGATAACAACATCGAATTCCATTGATTCGCGTTCCATCAGTTCACCTCTTCCTTCACGTTTCCCCGATTTTTATCGAGTGTTGTAGTTTGTAAACGGGCGTTTTATTGCTTGTACCACCTTACCTGAAAATAAGATAAGGTCACAGTGGATTAAGCGGCTGTTTAGTCTAATTCAGTACAAATCTTTAGGTGAGGACTGTCACAGATTATTCACGCTAGCGTGATCTAGGTTAATAAATACCTGTTTAGGGGTATAGCTAGTGAGTACTTTCGGCCTATAATCACCGGTGACGGTTCTCCGAGCTTGCCTACCTAAGTCGAAAGATATGGAGGTGTAGCCGTGGTAATAATGCCACCGGGGTGGGATAAGAAATGCTCTCACCTCCCACACTTGGAAAGGTGATCATGTCTCAATTACAAGACAGCTTTGGTCGAAAATTTCACTATTTGCGGATGTCAGTCACTGACGTTTGTAACTTCAAATGCAGTTATTGCCTCCCCGACGGTTATCATCCTGACGGCAAGCCAAAATTTTTATCTCTCAATGAGATAGAAAACTTAGTCTCTGCATTTAGCCAAGTCGGCACCCAAAAAATCCGCATAACAGGCGGCGAACCCACCCTGCGTAAAGACTTTACCGACATCATCCGTGTCGTCGCCGATAACCCGCGCATTCACACCATAGCGACAACCACTAATGGCTATAGACTCGAAAAGCATGCCAAAGAATGGTTCGATGCGGGCTTGCGCCGTATTAATGTGTCCGTGGATAGTTTAGATCCTAAGATGTTTTATCAAATCACCGGTGAGAACAAGTTTGATGAAGTGATGCGGGGGATCGATGCCGCCTTGTCGGCGGGTTTTGAGCGAGTAAAAATCAACGCCGTCCTGCTTAAAGGCTTAAACGATAAAGATTTGCCACGTTTTTTACACTGGATTAAGCACACGCCAATCGATCTGCGTTTTATCGAGCTGATGGAAACGGGTCTTGGTCGTGAGTATTTTGAAGCACACCATTTAGCGGGCGCCGACATTAAAGCGCAGTTATTGGCAGATGGCTGGCAATTAGATACGCCAAGTGCCTCCGATGGCCCAGCGCAAAATTTTAGCCGCAGCGATTATCAGGGCCGTATCGGTTTGATCATGCCTTACGCCAATAATTTTTGTGCTACCTGTAACCGTTTACGGGTATCTGCTAAGGGTAAGTTGCACTTGTGCCTCTTTACCGAATCCGGTGTCGATTTACGTGATCTGCTACAGCATTCCAGTCAACAAGCGGAATTGATTGAGCGTTTGCACGGTCAATTAGCCCAGAAGAAAGAAACCCATTATTTGCATCAAGGCATCACAGGTGTCACTCAGCATCTTGCCTCTATTGGCGGCTAGACCAGGTTTTAGGTCTGTTGCCATAGCCAATTTAGCGCGAGTATAAGCACAATTTCCCTTGTACCCTGTTTTGACCTCAATTAAAGGATCGCTCCAATGAGCAATGTATTTACCCATATTAATGCCGATGGCAACGCCCATATGGTCGATGTCACTGAAAAAGCCGTTACCGAGCGTGAAGCCCGTGCAGAAGCTTTTATCGAGATGGCAAGCACGACACTTGAGATGATCATGAGTGGCAGCCACCACAAGGGTGATGTGTTTGCCACTGCGCGTATTGCGGGCATTCAAGCCGCGAAAAAAACCTCAGACCTTATTCCTCTCTGCCATCCGCTAATGCTGACTAAGGTTGAAGTCGATTTAGAGGCACAACCTGAACATAACCGCGTGCGTATCACCAGTCTGTGCAAATTGTCTGGCAAAACAGGTGTTGAGATGGAAGCGTTAACTGCGGCTTCAGTGGCGGCATTAACTATCTACGATATGTGTAAAGCCGTGCAAAAAGATATGGTGATCTCCCAAGTCCGTCTGTTGGAAAAGCGTGGCGGCAAGTCGGGACATTTTAAGGTTTAGCAGATCAAAAACGAGAGAATACTATGATTAACGTGTTGTTTTTTGCTCAAGTTCGAGAATTATTGGGCACAGCTAAATTAAGCCTAGAGGCGAGCGAGCAGACACAAACCGCCGAAGCATTACGGGCAACGCTGGCGGCCACCGACGACAAATGGGCCAAAGTATTAACCTCTGACAAATTGCTGGTGGCGGTAAATCAGACCATTAGCCAATGGGATACACCTGTAAACGATGGTGATGAAGTCGCCTTTTTCCCACCGGTTACAGGAGGTTAATATGCGCTTATTACCCGCAGTTAGAGTGCAAGAGGTCGATTTTAGTGTTTCTGACGAATATCGCCAGCTAGCTCAAGATGATAGCGATGGTGCCGTAGTCACTTTTGTCGGCAAAGTGCGTGATTTTAACGATGGTGCCGCGGTGGCAGACTTAACCTTAGAGCACTATCCGGGTATGACCGAAGCCGTGTTAGAACAAATCGTTGCCGAGGCGCGTAGCCGCTGGCCGCTCAATAAAGTGACGGTTATTCACCGTGTCGGTACTATGGCTCTGGGTGAGCAGATTGTGTTTATCGGCGTAACCAGCGCCCATCGCAAGGCCGCTTTTGCTGCCTGTGAATTCTTAATCGACTTTTTAAAAACCAAAGCGCCATTCTGGAAATTAGAAGCGGGCGAGCAAGGTAAAAGCTGGGTTGAGGCGAAAGATGCCGATGAACAAGCGGCTAAGCTATGGCAACACAAAGACTAGTCGCGTGGCAGAGATACTCGTAGTCGCAACGCAGCTTGCCAGTTTAAGACCCGCGCGAATATTGCACTAAGGTGACCCAATGCAGAGTTTGACCCGTTTCTTTCATATTCTTGGTTTTGCATTGCTTTTTTATTTGGCGGTCGTGCCATCGACCTGTCGTGCAGCGGATAACACGCCGATTCCTGCCATCGCCGCGGCGGCTAATATCAAGTTTGCGTTAGATGACATTGTTAAAAATTTCACCGCAGAAACCGGCCTCAAAGTACGGGTTTCCTATGGTTCATCGGGGAATTTTGTCGCGCAAATTCAACATGGTGCGCCGTTTGAAATGCTGCTGAGTGCCGATGAACGTTATATTGCCGAGCTGAACAAAGTCGGTTTTACCCAAGGCGAGGGTGTGCAGTATGCCGTTGGCCGTTTAGCCTTAGTCGCCCCTAAAAATTCACCGCTCGCACTAGATATCGAACTCAATGGCCTAAAAGCATTACTGGCTGCGGGTCAATTAGAACGTTTTGCGATTGCCAATCCTGACCATGCGCCCTACGGTGAACGTGCCCGTGAGTTATTGAAAAAACTCGGTTTATGGGATGAGCTACAAACTAAGCTGATTTTAGGCGAAAACGCCTCCCAAGCGGCACAGTTTGCGATCAGCGGCTCGACTCAAGGCGGGATTATTCCTTTATCACTGGCGATTGCGCCGCAGTTTCAGGCCCTAGGTCATTATTTAGCTCTGCCCTCAGATCTCCATGGTCCGCTGAATCAACGTATGGCGTTAATGCCTAAGGCGAGTCCAACCGCAGAGCATTTCTACCAATATTTACAGTCAGATACTGCCCGTGCCGTATTTACTCAATACGGTTTTGGTTTGCCAGTAAATTAAGGATTTCAATGGATTGGCAGGCGCTGTGGTTATCGGTCAAACTCAGTAGCATCACAGTATTGGTGCTGATCCCCCTTGCGATACTCGCGGGGCGAGCTTTGGCCTATCGTCAATTTGTTGGTAAATCTTGGATCGAGGCATTGATAATGGTGCCCTTAGTGCTACCGCCGACCGTGATTGGCTATTACTTGCTGGTGGGGCTCGGTAGTCAGAGTTGGCTTGGGCAATGGATAGAGCAACTGACGGGCCAGCAACTGGTGTTTCATTTTTCAGGTCTGGTTATCGCTTCTGTGTTAGTGAATATTCCCTTTGCGGTGCAGCCTATCCAGCGAGCTTTTGAAGCTGTGCCGAATGATGTTCGCGACGCCGCGGCGTGTTGCGGCATGAGTCGACTTAAAATTCTGCTTAAGATTGAATTACCTATGGTGTGGCCGGGTGTGCTAACCGCGCTGGTGTTGTGTTTCTCCCATGTGCTCGGCGAGTTTGGTGTCGTGCTGATGATGGGCGGCAATATCGCTGGTGAGACTAAGACAATTTCGATTGCAATTTATGACAGTGTGCAAGCCTTTGATTTTAATGCCGCTGGCACTATGTCATTAGTGTTATTGCTGTTTGCCGTGACTGCGTTAGCACTCACCACCAGTTTATCACGGCGTTTAGGAGGTCAGCGTGGCGCAAATCATCGCTGATCTGCAGTGTCAGATCCAAAACCATAAACACATTAAACTCAACGCTGATTTTCGCTGCAAGGCTGGCGAAGTGCTCGCTGTGGTTGGGCCGTCTGGCGGTGGCAAAACGACTTTGCTACGGATGATCGCAGGGTTAAATCACCCTGATGCGGGCCAAATTTATTTTGGCGATCAGCCTTGGTTTGATGATAAAGCGCGCATCGCCTTGAGCCCGCAGCAACGCCATATCGGTTATATGCCGCAGCATTTTGGCTTATTTCCGAATCTCACCGCCCTAGAGAATGTAGTCGCAGGGCTTGATCATATTCCCAAGGCGGAGCGGATAGCGCGTGCAAAAGATTGGTTAGAAAGGGTTAATCTACAAGGCCTACCCGATAGATTGCCGGCGCATTTATCTGGCGGTCAGCGTCAGCGGGTTGCGCTTGCCCGTGCACTTGCCCGCGAACCTTCAGTGTTATTACTCGATGAGCCTTTTTCGGCAGTTGATCGGGAAACCCGCGAGCGTTTATATCTCGAACTGGCGCGCCTCAAGGAGCAGTTACTCTGCCCAGTGATCATGGTTACCCATGACTTAAATGAAGCTTTGTTGCTGGCTGATTCGATGATTTTGATCAGCCAAGGGAAGATGCTACAGCAGGGCGCACCTTTCGAAGTGTTGTCCCGGCCGCGCAATGAAGCTGTGGCGCGGCAGATGGGGCTAAGGAATATTTTCGACGGTGAAGTAGTGTTTCAAGACAGCACAAAAGACCTCACTTGGCTTAAGTTTGGCGAGCAGTTGATCGCCTGTGACTATGGCAAAGATCGCCCTGTGGGAAGTCAAGTTCGTTGGGTTATCCCCAACCAAGGTATTCGCTTTAATTCGATTTCCAAAGGACGTTTATGCCGCAGTTTTAATAAATTAGATGTCACTATCGACGCTATGCTGGTGATGGGGGAATCTGTGCGGCTTATCTGCTATGTCACAGGTACTCAGTTACAACTTAACACCGAAGTCTCGCTGCATTTTGCCCAAAAGCTTGCACTCACGAAAGGAATGCAAACCACAGTGGCACTCAAATCCGAACAAATTCATATTCTGGAATCCCCCAGATGATCAAAGCTTAATCTTGTTTCCATCGGTGTTTCAGCTGGTATTAGGTAGACTTAACAGATTAGCCACAAAATGATTCAGTGTTTGGCTTAAAAGCTAATAACTTAGGTGATGTTGAAAGGGGATTTTCGTTCCATTTATGACCCAACCTGAGTTAGGGCTAACGCAGTGTGATGCTATATCCAGTGGTAGATTATGGGAGATTGGCTTGGAATCGCGCTCAGGGACAATTGGTCCCATCGACTTCTAACTGATTGTCTCATAAGATACAAACTTAGCTGATTTATATGGAGGAGCCATGAGACTATGGTTGCTAGGATTCATGTTGGTATCTGGCGTCGCAACAGCGGCTCAGAGCATGTATTCGATGTTTGCGGGTGGAGACTATGTACCGCCGCTGAGCGTTATGCAGCAGATCGAAAAAGGGTTCTCCGGCGTGATTGCCGAATTTAATATGGAAGAGCAAGAGGGTGAATTAGTCTACCAATTTGAGTTGATTAATCCCTTAGCCAATTCTATAACGCGGTTTGAATATCGCGCCCGCGATGGTAAGTTGCTGAAACAAAAGGCGAGTAAAGTGAGCGCGGATGATCTCGGTGAGGTTGAGGCGACACGTTTGATCGCAGCAAAAGATCAAACATTTTCAGGCTTAATCGCTAAGGCCACTAAAGATCACAAAGCCTTCTTAACCGAGGCAAAGTTAGATCACGACTTAGGTATCAGTTATTTAGAGCTTAAGCTGCTAGACGATACGGGTAAGTTTAAATTGGCTTTTGATGTCGAAAATTTACGCCCGTTACCTTTACTCAAGTGGGATTGAAACATCTAAGTCAATCGAGTGCTCAAACGAGTATTTAGGATTGAGGAGCGCAACATACAGATGAAAATACTTTTAGTTGAAGATGATGCGACGACGATTGATTACATCGTCAAAGGATTTCTTGAGCAGGGCCACAATATCGAAACGGCGAGCGATGGCCACCAAGGACTGTCACTCGCCACAAGTAGTCAGTACGATCTCGTGATCCTCGACCGCATGTTACCCCAGCTCGATGGCTTGAAATTATTGGCCGCCTTAAGGGCAACGGGCAATCAAACCCCAGTGCTGATTTTATCTGCCTTAGCGCACGTTGATGAGCGAGTGAAAGGCCTGCGCGCGGGCGGCGACGACTATATGACTAAGCCGTTTGCCTTCTCTGAGTTATTAGTACGCGCCGAAAAACTCATGCACCGTGGCCAATCTGTGCCAGTCACCACAGATCTTGTTGTCGGTGGATTGAAGATGGAATTACTGACCCGTAATGTGACCTTAGACGGGCAAGAGTTGATGCTGCAGCCGAAAGAGTTCCAGTTACTTAAGTATCTGATGGAACATGCGAATCAAGTGATTAGCCGCACCTTGTTGTTCGAAGCAGTGTGGGATTATCACTTCGACCCACGCACGAACGTTATCGATGTGCATATCGCAAAATTACGCCGTAAGTTTGAAGAGTTAGGCCATGGCGAGCTTATCGAAACCGTGAGGGGAGCGGGTTATCGCTTACGACAAAGGCATTAAGCCTTACCAAAGCAGCGCCTGGCGCATCACAATCGTCTTTTCGACCTTAGTGACGGTGATCATTGGGGCGCTGCTATTTGCCCTCTATCGACAGTTGATCATCGAGCAACAGTATCAAGTGACTCAATATTTAGAGTCAGAGACACAACGTTATCAGCAACTTGCCCTAACGGTTGACCGCCGTAGTTTTGCCGCTCAAATCCGCGCCGCCGATCCACAAACCGCCCTAATCGCTTGGCGTAATAGCTACGATATGGTCGGTGCCTTGAGCTTTATGCCCGAAGGCATGCCCATGCTGCCGCAAACGCGAGATTTCCCCATCTTAACCGGTGGCCCAGATAAGCTGCATATTCTTACCGGCGGGCTAGTGATGACCCGCTACGGCCCAGTGTTGATTGCGACCCGTACCGATAACTTAGCGACGTTAATCGATAAGTTTATCAGCGCTGCGGCGACAGCCGTGATGCTGACGATAGTGTTGACCTTAGCACTCGGCTATCTATTTTCTAAGGCGATTTTACGTCGATTAGTGCAATACAACCGCTTGAGTGAACAGATTGAACGCGGCCACTATGATACCCGCTTGCCCTTGAGTTGGCGTCAGGATGAGTTTGATATGTTGGCGCTGCAGTTTAATAATGTGCTGGATATCCTCGAAAATAACCTGATGGCAGTGCGCGGCGCGACCGATAATATCGCCCATGATTTACGTACTCCACTGTCACATATTCGCATTGGTCTTGAAGAGCTGGCGAGTAAGCCGAGTGATGAGATTAGCGAAGGTTGCGCGATTTTGACCGAAGAGCTCGATCATTGTTTAGCGACATTTGATGCCATGTTGTCGCTCACGCGTATTGAGGAAGGTCAGCAGACGCTCGATTTGCAGGAGTTAAGCCTAGCTCAACTGTGTACCGACTTGTTGGATATGGCTGATGCCGTGGCAGAATCCAATGAGCAAACCTTGAGTTTGTCGCTACTGACAGACCATAAGGTTTTTGGGGATAAATACCTATTATTCCAAGCCTTGTATAATCTCGTCGATAACGCAATGAAGTATTCTGGCCAAGGTGCGCGGATTGAAATTATTCAGTCAGGGCAGCAAATCGAGATCCGCGATAATGGCCCTGGTATTCCCGACGACAGTAAAGAAAGAGTGTTCGAACGCTTAGTGCGCCTCGACCCTAGCCGCCATTTACAGGGCACAGGTTTAGGATTATCTATGGTCAAAGCGATTCTCTCACGGCACAATGCCAAAATTAATCTCACGGATAATCATCCCGGCTTAGTGGTCACTATTCAGTTTTAAGTCGATGATCCGCATTACCAACGCCGAGTACTCCATGTATCGAATCATAGCCGATGAGGCTGATTTTATTGTTATTTCTAAATCAGCCAAAGTGCATTTCCACAGTCAGGATGGGACGGCAGGCGTGGTGGCGCAGGCTGAGCAAGATTTAGGGATTAAGCTTTTTGCCGTACATAGATTAGACACGCCCACCTCAGGTCTGTTGATTTTGGCCAAGAGCGCGGTCGCCGCCAAGCAATTTACTGAGCTATTTACCGCCCATAAAGTGCAGAAATATTACCTCGCCCTCGCGAAGGGCAAACCGAAGAAGAAACAAGGCTGGGTGATTGGTGACATGGCAAAGTCGCGTCGTAGCATGTTTAAGTTGCTGCGCACTAAAGAGAATCCTGCGATTACGCAGTTTTTTTCATTAAGTGTCAGTGAGGGATTGCGTTTATATTTGCTTAAACCCCATTCGGGTAAAACCCATCAATTAAGAGTCGCCTTAGCAAGCTTAGGTGTGCCGATTTTAGGAGATGATTTATACGGTGGCATGGCGGCGGATCGTTGTTATCTGCATGCCTACTGTCTGCATTTTCGCTATGGCGATGAAGCGACTGGCTGGCGTGATTATGCGTATAGGGATGTGCCGACTCAAGGTGAACATTTTGCCGCTGAAGGTGTGACTGAAGCGCTGATTGAGTGGTCTGAACCCGATATTTTGGCTTGGCCGACGAAAGGGGATTAATACGGGTCGCGTTATTCTTGCGTAAGGCTAGCAAGATTTTGCGAAAGCCTAGCAAGCTTGGCAAATACGATCTCGGCCTTCGGATTTGGCGCGGTACATGGCTTGGTCCGCTTGAATAAGTAGCTTGTCGGGCTGGCATCCTTGATAGATAGTGGCGTAACCTAAGCTAGCATGGATTTTTATCGTAACGCCTTGCCAGAGAAATGAATTGTCCTTAAGTACTTGATGCAATTTCTCGGCGACGGCTCTGGCTGCGGGGGCATCGGTCGCGGGTAAAATCACCAGAAACTCCTCACCACCGTGACGACATAATGCGTCATTTTCTCGCAATACCGATCCAAACAGTCTCGCCGCCGTCAATAGGGCGAGATCGCCCGCATCGTGACCATATTGATCGTTAATCTCTTTAAAATGGTCAAGATCCAATAAAATCATACTGTAAGGCACATTATCCCTTAGCCAGCGTTGATGGATATTGTTGAGAAATTTATGCATAGCCCGGCGATTCCACAGGCCTGTGAGTTGATCCCGTTCCGCTAACATACGGATTTTACTGACGAGTCGCGTCATGGCATTACCTATCATCACGATATTGATCAATAGGGTTAGAAATACATAAAACCACAGCACAGGTATGGCTTCGTGCGTGTGCATGGCGATAAATATCGGACTTTCTTCTGGGGAAAGCAGGGCGATAAAGATGCGAATGATAAAAATACCCACCATAGCGACTAAAGGCATGACCATAGCGATGGCGACTCGATTCCCCGTATCGCGTTTGATGGCCTGATAGTTATCCCGCGTCAGCATGGTAAAAATCAGTGCGGCGCAGGCGGAGAAAGCAACGGCTAAGGTGCGTTCGGAGCTGAAGTTGGGGGGAACCGAGATCATCACACTGGCCGTGATTGCCAAGAGAATAAGATCGGATTTAACGCTGGGACTCAGCCTGAAAAGTGCCTTAGTACCCCAGCGTAATAGGATAAATCCAAACAAAATCGCCATATCGGAGCAGAACCAAAAAAGGTAACTTGAGGCTTCTGAGCGTTGGCTGTTGAGTATGATGCCAAGGAGGACGAACAAGTTCGCCAGAGAAAATCGCATACTGGCCTGAGTGGCAATCTGTAAGGGTTTAGCAATGAGTCCCCATGCCACGGCAGCAGTGCTGGCCAGTAGGCAAATAAATTTGATGAGTAATAGGGCTTGGGGATCAAATATCATTCTTTTACTTCATATTTTTCTTTAACTATAGATGCTTTTAGGCATTTTCGGTTGAAGTTTATAGGATATCTTAATCTGTATTTATCGGCATGAGGCGGGCTACATCTTCCTTTGAATTTATAGCGATATTAAGTGCTTTGGTTTAGAGAATCACTTGGAGTATTTATCATTCTGTAAGTTAAAAAGTTTGCAAATTCTGAGTCTTCCTGCGAAGTTAGACCTTGTTGATTTGCCTACCATCTCCGTTTTAAGGATGCCCTGTTATGGATACAAATAAATTACTCTTAGTCATTATTGCGATTCTATTGCCTCCTGTTGCTGTATTTTTGAAGGCAGGAGCGGGTAAAGATCTGCTGATAAACATAGTCTTGTGTTTACTGTTCTGGTTCCCCGGTTTATTACATGCTCTCTGGGTCGTGACCAAGGCATAATTGTCTTTCTTCAGCACAATAAAAAAGCGCAATGTAATTGCGCTTTTTTATGTTTCAAATGGGGCTTTCACTTAGAAAGGCAAGGTGTAGCCTATTGTCGCAGTACGTCCCATGCCTTTGAAATAACGATCATTTGTACCCATGGTTTGTGAGTAATAATTGAAATAATCCTTATTAAACAGGTTTTGCAGACCTAAGCTCAGGGTGCCAGTGTAAAGCGGCATAGAGAAGGAAGCATCGACTGTGGTATAGCCATCAAACTCAGCGTACTTGTTGCCCGCAGCATTTTTAAAGTCGCGGTCCATGTAGTAGTTGGCTTGAACGCGGGTCGACATGTCATTATCGAAGTTATGGGTCCAGAACAGGTTGATACGGTTGGGCGAAATATTCGCGCCATCGAGATCGGTATCGACTTTGTTATCACCATTTGAATCGTATTCGCCCTGTTGAATGGCGATGTTCATGCCAAGATCATCATTGCTGGTGAGGTAGGCGGTAATATTGGCTTCGATACCCTCGATGACACTTTTTTCCCGCTTCACGTCGTAGAAACCATCGCCATTTAAGGCTAAACGTGAGCCAAAATCAGTGGCCGAACGATAATATGCAAACTTAGCGCTTAAGTATTTACCTTGGTAATCGGCACCAACTTCGACGTTATCTGTGACGATCGGCGTGAGCGCCAATGAGTCATCTATGCTGGGATTGTCGCCGGGGAAGCTTTTACCATCACGCAGAATACGGCCGATATCCGGCATACCAAAACCTTGGTTATAGCTGGTATAAACGCGAATGTCTGGGGTGATTTTGTAGGAGATACCGACGTTGAATAAGGTTTCATCGAAGGTGGCCGAACCGCCTGCAATTTGCTTGTTGCCCGCACCCCATAGGGTTTTGTAGTCATCGACACTCAACTCGGCATGTTCGTAACGAACACCAGTCGATAAGGTTAGATTTTCAATTAAATCATAATCTAACTGTAAGTATGGCGCGACGTTGTCATAGGTGCTTTCCGGAACCCACGAGAAGCCCGTTTTCACTAAATCTTGCTCTGTGGTATCGCGGAAAAGGTCGACACCGTAGGCCGCATCAATCCCTGAACCCGCAATATCTTTAGCAATCAATGAGCTTTTTAAACCCCATTTAACTGAAGCATTACGCGATTGCTCGTAGTATAAGCTTTCGCCTTTACTGCCGACACCGCACTGGATCACTTGGTCGCTACCTTCGAAGGATGGATCGTAGAAACTGTCGAAACAGCCGCCACCATAAACCGCTTTAAAATCTTGATTAAAGAGTTGCAGGCTAAGTTGTTGGCCGCCAATATTGGCATGGGTATACGTTAAACTAGTCGTGGTCACTTGATTGTTGGCCGCTTCCCATGGCTGAGTTTCTTTAACTGCGCCCGTGGGCACGCCATTAGGCTTATCACCAGCGACAGGCATCCAATCGCCATTGTTGTCTGCATTGTAATGGTTAACCATTAATTCAAGGCGAGACTCATCGAAGTTATGGCCAAGCTTGATGAAGAAGTCTTTGCTTTGACTGTCCATCGACTCGCCTTGAGTTGTGTCTACGCCAACAACGTAGTGGTTGGCATCGTAGTACACACCATTATTGCGATAGCTAACCGAGCCTATCATATCGATAAATTCAGACTCGCCAGAAAACGCATAGCTGGCACCAAAGCTTAAGCCGTTGGATTTCATCGAATCAGGAACTGTCACATCGAAACTCGCAACCTGTTCGCTGTCGCCAGTGGGCTTTTTAGTGATGTAGTTGATGATGCCGCCTTGGGCACCGAGACCGTGCATCGCATTGGCACCGTGAATGATTTCAATACGCTCAATCATGGCAGGATCGATTGTTTGACCCGAACGCCCTCCACTGCGAAGTGGGTTCGATTGCGGTACGCCGTCGATCATAATCAATGGTGGACGACCACGCAGGGTTTCGCCTGTGTTACTCATCTTCTGGCGACTTGGTGAAAAGCTAGGCGCTAAGTTACCGATAATGGTCGATAAATCTTTAGTGGTGCGGAACTGTTCTTCTAACTGGGCGCGGTCAATGATAGTGACGGTATTAGGGATCGAGCTTGGGGATTTATCCATTCGACTTGCGGTGACAGTGATTTTTTCTATGTCTTTATTTTTGTTGTTTGGACTGTTGTCGGTGGCATCTTGGGCCGCAGCGGATTGGGTTAACGCTGCTAATACGGCTAAAGCAACAAACGAGGTTTTGAATGTCATATAACTTCCTGCTAAGGGCGAATGAGTTTGTTACACCGGCTCCCTTGGCATAGGTTAATATTCCATTAAATTGTATTGCAAATGATAACGATTTTTATTATTCGCGATTTTAGGGGAGGAATTACAGCTTGTCTAGTCACGCCATACAGGAAATTACATGATTTGACGACAGTATGAATAAATTGCGACACAGCACTCGGTATCGAGAGATTTTACCGTAAAGGCCATACATATAATGCGATTTCATGTCGGTAAGGCATTACCTTTTTTGGCATTTGTCTTTGATTTAGGAGATCTATGCTTAGTCGCATGTTTGATTATTTGATTGGGCTACGCGTTTGCCTTAGTGCTTTCGATTGTCTGGCGTGTTGATGGAAGGCTATAATCGCACCCCTTTATACCGTATCTCGCATTGGTACTCTGATGAACCGTAAAAAGAAGATTAATCAAACCTTGAAGAGCAAAGCAAAAAAGGCCAATGCCAAACTGCAATCTAGCAATAAACCTAAATATATTGCGAAGGCAGAGAGAGAAGCATTAGCTGCGGCAGTTGAGCATGAAATCCCATCAAAAACCGCAGAACCTCAGCTTGATATTGGACTGCCAATAAGCTGATTAAAGTAAGTAGTTAAGCCTATAGTGCAGTTAAATACTCGATAGGGTTTTGATAAAAGGCCTTTTTATAACCTTGGGTTGAAGTATCCATCAGCCAAGGTTTAGGCAATAAGCTCAAAATGGAATAGTGCAAATGGGGCGGTTTACCTTGTGCATTGCCCGTATCGCCGACAGTACCCAAAGTGTCACCTTGGTAGGCAATCAATCCCGTGGCTGATTCAATTTGTGCTAAATGGGCAAAGTAATGAATTTGCCATTTCGGACCTAAACCAACCACCACATTTCCTCCTTTGAAGAAGTCACCTCGATACAAGATCAGCATAGGCGTTGGCGCAATCACTGCGGTGTTTTTGGCGGCGAAAATATCTATCCCCTTGTGAACGCCCGATGGACCCCAAGGTTCATACCAAAAGGTTTGGCTGTTCCAATCTTTACTGCTGGCACCTTTTACTGGGATCGCGGGTGACTCAGGGATCAGATAACCACCAAGTAGCAGTAACGTCAGTGCTAATCCAACATATTTCAATTTCATTTTTTATCCTGCATTAAGTGTTTGCGTACTTAAGTTTTAATGAAACTCGCTAAATTCCCGCCAACTTTCAGGATATTGCAAGCGCTCGGCTTCTGAAAGCGATAGCCAATAGGGGCGCCAAAAATAGCTGCACCAAAAGTCAATATTACCTTGAAGACTGCCGAGGGTATCGGGATCGATATTGGGAAAGCTTTCCCATGGATTGGGCGGGGCGGATTTGAATCTGATTAATGCTTCTAGCAAGGGTTTGTCATTTGTCACTAAGGTTATGCACACACCCGCAAAATCGTCATATTGGTTCAGTAATACGCAGGTCGCTTGGGTTGGATGTTCGATAAAACCGTTAAAGCTGACCGTTTGCTCGGGCAATGTGTTAAAGCCTGCCTGGCTAAGTAAAGTGTTTAAGGCCTCTTTCCCCTGGTAAGTCAGCAAGCAATGCAATTGATATGCAAAAATATCTTCTCTGTCCATAGGTACAACGAGTGGATAGGTTTGTATGATTGGCAAGCTGATATTGGGCATCTGGGTTTGATGAAAAACAGTGTGTAACTCAGTTTGTGGCCTAGATTGCTTGAGGCTATCACTGTTGCGCGCAAGGCGTTGTTTAATCCAAGTTAATACTGACATTATTGTTATTTCTCAGTGAACCTTACTGGGGAATGGCGTATTTGCGGATTCAGCAATCGGGGATGCCGTGATTTCCGGGGCCTGCCATCTTAACCAACCTTTTACTCGAGGCGCATCAATATACCAGAGGCCGTTTTGTTGAATTAATGCCAACCGTTCGCGTGATGGGCCAAAGGGGCCGGGATTTTGTTGGGCAATTTCAATACTGCTATCGGTAACTGAGGCAATGATTGCAACGTGACCGTAGGGGTTAAATATCCATGGAGAAAACACGAGTAGATCATCCTGCATAGGTTTGGTCTGACTCGCATTAGTGTATTGCCGCATAGCGCGTTTTTCATTCCACATGCCATCGCTTAACTTGTTATCAAAAAAGTCTCTAGCATGGCCTAAAGCGTCAGGCATTTTATGCTGGTAGCGTTGGTAAAAGTAGCGCTTAACAAATTCAACACATTGATATTGGATGCCTAAGTTATAACCATCTATAGATAGGTTGCGTCCTGAATGGGTATTAACTCCTCCGTTATAATAGATATTAACCCCGTTTAGAGTGTCGATGACTTCTCCTACTTGATGGTGGGAATTAAAGTTAATCCGAGTTATCAGACTGTAGGCACAGTTTACGAGCCCCATCAGTATCGCGAAAAAAGCTAATAGAATGGATAAGCGTCTAATCATCTTTAGTACGGCAAGCTAAAAAGAGTTGTTGAGTAAGATACTTATCTCACTTTCGGGCTGCGTATTTTATGTTCTGAAGAATATGGGCGTCTAGGGTATGGGTTTTATATTGGCACAGGTTAATACTTTTGTGTGATCTAAGGCTATCTAAAACAAAGGCCGCATTAGCGGCCTTTGTTATTTTGGCGGTTAGAGTAAAGCGGTTGCGAGTAGATAACCGACAGCCGATGCTGTCGCTACACCGATAAACCCTGGGATGATAAAGCTGTGGTTAATAATGAACTTACCTATTTTAGTTGTACCTGAACGGTCAAAGCCGATACAGGCCAGATCGCTTGGATAGGTAGGCAGTACAAAATACCCGTAGCTTGCTGGAAGGAAAGCGATCAAGAGTTTTGGATCTACCCCTAAGGCGAGACCCATAGGCGCAATGGCAGTCAGCGCCGCCGCTTGGCTATTAACAAGCTTAGAGATAAGGAACAGCACTAAGGCATAGGTCCAAGGCTGGCTTTGCACCACGTGGGACAGGTTTTCCTTAAGCACATCCATATGGCTGATGAAGAAAGTATCACTCATCCACGCCACACCAAATACTGAGAAAATCGCCACCATGCCCGCTTTAAAGACCGGGCCATTAGAGATGTTTGTCGGCTTGACTTTGCAGGTCATTAGAATAAATGCCCCTGCAATTAACATCATCATCTGGATGACTAAGTTCATCGATAATAAGGTCGTTTTCCCTTTAACTTCAAAGGCCGGGCGCAGTTCACTAAAGGAACCTAACAGCACCACAGCTGCAATAGCCGCAAAGAAAATCCCCGTTGCCCAGTAAGCTTCCTTAGGAAAACGTTGGTTTAGCAGGGTTTCGCTCTTGTCATAGATAAAAGCTCTTTGGACAGGATCTTGAATCCGTTCTTGGAACTCTTCGTCTTTATCTAAATCTTTACCGCGACGTAGACTCCAAAGTGCGGCGGCCATGACGCCGCAAAGCGATGCCGGTACCGACACCATTAAAATTTCGAGCAGATTGTAGGCGCGGCCTACACCTTGTTGCGATGCGAGAATCGACACCATAGACACAACCGCTACCGACACGGGCGAGGCACAAATTGCCATTTGCGAAGCGACGGATGCCACAGCCATTGGCCG
The DNA here is from genome assembly GCF_031931965.1 of Shewanella sp. SP2S2-6. Lineage (NCBI taxonomy): Bacteria > Pseudomonadati > Pseudomonadota > Gammaproteobacteria > Alteromonadales > Shewanellaceae > Shewanella > Shewanella sp. SP2S2-6. The sequence goes on from NZ_JAUOEQ010000007.1 coordinate 59,935, forward strand.
TTCTGGGCGAATATTTTTCTTCAGCGCGATATCGGAAATAATCGGGAACATGGTGTAAACCACATGGCCTGTACCGCAAAGAAAGGTCAGCGTCCAAGTGGTCAGCGGCGCCAGAATGGTGATGTATTGTGGATGGCGGCGCAGTAGGCGCTCGGCAAACTGCATCATCACATCCAAACCGCCTGCGGTTTGTAATACGGCCGCACAGCCGATCACCGCAAGAATCGTTAGCATAACTTGTACTGGCGGTTGTCCCGGTGCTAAACCGAAGACAAATATCAGTAAAAACAAACCTATGCCGCTGATGAGGCCGAGTCCCATACCGCCGTAGCGGGTACCGAGTAGTAGGCAACTAAGCACTACTATAAATTCCATTAAAATCATCCGATTTACCTCTGCGGAATCTACCGCTTAGCGATTTGTTGAGTGATGAGTGTTTTCAGGGACATTTTGCGGAGGAAAAGCGTTTGAAAAATTGCGCTGGCGCATGGTGTAAATAAAAAATGGCATGAGATTTTTCGGAAATTTGACCTAGCGCTAGAAACACGTGGCGATAAGTTGCATTCTGGTTAACGAGTTTTACGGAATGGGCTAAGACTTTGCGCTCGCTCCGTTTACAAGAACGATAACAATACTCAAGGATAAGCCCGTGAAACCAGCCACCTTTAATACCGAAGCCTTCGATGATTGGATCCGCAGTCGCTTTGTCGAACTCAACTCAGAGCTAGAACAGCTTTACTACCAACAAACGGATCGGGCCAATGTGCTTGATATCGGCGCAGAAGCTAAGTTGGCGCTGGAGAGCGAAGGGCGAGAGTTGATTAAGGCCTTGCTCGATGAGGGCAATACCGACGAAGGGTTCGACAGTGCTTTCGATTTACTCGGCAATGTGGGCCTGTATATGGCGGCTTGTCGACGCCATGAGATTACCGAGCCTTCGCGGGAAACCACATCGCCATTAGCCGAAGCCTCTGCGCTTGCCATGCACATCGGTGCTTCAATAGGTGTCACGCCGCGCTTTGCCACCGCACATTTAACTACTCACAATCGTGCCCACAATGGCATTTATAAGCGCTTTACCGATCTTCCCGCTGAAAAGTTGTTTGTGGATTACAACACTAAGGGCATTTTGGCCTATAAACGCGCCGCAGATGCGCTATTGAAGATCCAGCCTTTGGGTATTTCCCATCCCATCAGTCACGATTTACTGCGAGTCGCTAAACAGGCATTGCAGGATGTGATCGAGTCGAATACTCAATTATTCAATCGATTAGATACGGATCGTTTCTTTTACTGTGTTCGCCCTTACTACAAACCTTATCGGGTGGGATCGGTCATTTATCGTGGCGCCAACGCCGGGGATTTTGCGGGGATTAATGTGATCGATTTAACACTAGGTCTTTGTTTCGCCAATGAAGCTTCCTACTCGCAAATGCTGGTGGACAAGTTTTTGTACATGATGCCAGAGGATCAGCAAATATTGCGTGAGTGCATGCGTCGACCGAATTTGATGGATGATTTCCTGCAGGCAAAAGACAGTGCGAACCAAACTTGGTATCAAGAAAATTTGCGACTCTTTATCGAAGTCTGCGAATTACATGGCGAGACTGCGATTCAGCACCATAATGAGTTAGTGACTAAATATATTGCCGAGCCTTCGACAAGTATGGAGCAGCAGCATTTAGCTAAGGTTACCGCCAGTGGTCCGCCACTTCATGTGTTACTCGGTTCATTGGAGCGACTCAGAGATAGGCGCGCCGCCGCTCAGCGCAGCGACATTCGGACGCGTTATTATGAGATTAAAAAATTAAAAGAGAGTTTGAGATAACACTATGTTTGAAGACTTTAAAAAGGACTTTTACCTCGCGGGTCCAGGATATCTATTGAACCATTCCGTCGGTCGACCGTTAAAATCGACCGAACAGGTCTTCAAAGAAGCCTTTTTTGCGCCTTGGCAGGAATCGGGGCGTGAGCCTTGGGGTCAGTGGCTGAGTGTGATTGATGATTTTACCTTTGCTTTATCCAAACTGTTTAACGGCCACCAAAAGGACTTTTGCCCTCAGGTAAATCTTTCCAGTGCACTGACTAAAATCGTTATGTCACTCGACCGATTAAATCGCGAACACGCCGTTGTGTTAATGAGTGAGATTGATTTCCCCAGCATGGGTTTCGCCCTTAAAAAAGCGCTGCCAGCTAGCTGCGAAGTGCGTTTTATTCCTAAGGGACTCGATGTCACTGACCCTAATGTGTGGGACGCGCATATCAGTCGTGATGTAGATCTGGTGTTTGTCAGCCATGCTTACTCGAATACGGGGCAGCAGGCGCCATTAGCCAATATTTTCACCATAGCCCGTGAGCGAGGCTGTTTGAGCTTAGTGGATGTGGCTCAATCGGCAGGGATTATTCCGCTAGATCTCGCGCGCCTACAACCTGATTTTTTAATCGGGTCGAGTGTGAAATGGCTCTGCGGCGGCCCTGGTGCTGCCTATCTTTGGGTTAATCCCGCCATATTGGAGAGTTGCCAGCCCAAGGATGTGGGGTGGTTTAGCCACGAGAATCCGTTCGAGTTCGATATCCATGATTTTCGTTACCAGCATTCCGCAATGCGCTTCTGGGGTGGAACGCCATCAATCGCGCCTTATGCCATTGCCGCCCACAGCATTCATTACCTTGCAGGTCTAGGCATCCCCTTGCTGCGTAAATGTAATCAGCAGTTAATTGATGCCGTGGCGCAAGAGCTCGAACATGAGTTTGTATCGCCACGGGATGTTGAAAAACGCAGCGGTACGCTGATTTTGCAGTTTGGTGAGCAACAACATCAAATCATGACGGCATTAGCTAACGCGAACATCAGCGTCGATGCTCGCAGCATGGGGATCCGGATTTCGCCACATATCTACAACAATATTTCCGATATCAAGCTGTTACTGGATGTGATTAAAGCAAATCGCTAACTTAAATGATTTAAAATGGCTTACTAGGCTAGGCTAGGTTCTAGGCTAGGTTGTACCACGTAATTACAACTAACAAGGCACAACACTCTGGGAGGCAAACCGCGACATGGTCGTTCCCGTATGCCGGCGTTAACTCACCGTCACACAGGCAACTTGAGGTTATTTATTGGGTGCGATCATGCTTAAATCTTGTAGTCATAGCGGCAGACCATAGGTCGCGGGGTGTGGAGCTTGGGATCGCTGGGCGTGATCGCTAAATCTGCAGGTAGCATAACAGTATCGATGATTAACGCACTGCTCATATCAACGAGTGTCAGCGGGATGGTAAAGAGCAGCAAGGGCGGGGCCGACAACGCGGAGATAATCATACACTCCTCGCCATTATCAACAGCCGTTTGCACACTTGAGAAAGAATGACCCCAAGTTGAATCTTCTCCCATCCTCGACGTTATCGTTGCACATCCCGTGAGAGAACAGCACACGACCAACCAAGTCAACCAACGCATAACCACTCCATTGTTTATATGTGAAAAACTGCATTGCTTCGGTATGATCTACTCACTTGATCAACTGAGAGCGTTAGTGATGTGGAACCAGATCAGGTTTCATTTGACGCCAACCTGTTCTGTTTCAACAGCTTGGCATTCTAACTATATGATTATATCTGTCAATTATTCATCAACAGAAACGAGATACAACCAAGCTCAATAACCTAGTTGTTAACGGCGACTCTTGTTTTGGATAAGTATTAAATATTGAGGTTTGTATGCCGTGCTCTTGCAGAACTCAGATAAGTTTTGAACATACTCTTTAAAATCAGTCTCCACTTCCCTCGCTGGCCATCTAGCTACTTTTATTACTTTCCTTAAAACTGCTTAAGTAAATATTCGCTTGAGGGTAGGCCGAGAGCATATTATGTTGCTGATTTAAAATGGATGACTGGATTTACTGCTTGGCGATGGCCACGCTACAAGTAGAGTCTACCGAGAGGTAACAGGATGAACAATAAAGCAGCGCAGCAGCAGTCGGCGTCGACAGAGCAAGACACACAACAGTTGGACGACAGTCGGTATGAAGACCTGCCGCGCAGTGAGTACCTGCAATTCCCTAAAGAGGAGCAAGACCGGCTCAATAAGCTACGTCAGCAGCGGGTGCGTGAGGCCCCCACCCTTTATGAGTGGGATATTCGGGTGGCGACTGTCTATGGTCTATTTTGGTTAACCTTCCTGATCCCGTGTGGCTGTTTAGCATTTATAGGGAGCTATTTGCTATCTGGCGATACTAGCTTGGGTATGGGGTTAATCATCATGGCCCTAATAATGTGCCTATCTGCTCGTTACCTCTGGTTTGCAGACAAGCTGTACCACTATCGGCTCACCACCGAGGGTTTAGTTACTACCTATCATGACGCGATTCCGGATGCAGCCTACGCGGTAGTGCGGGGGCTGGCTTGGTTTGGGGTGGTAGTTTGTATTGTCGGGGTGGCTTTTTTAGGTCCCGCAGCGCTGATTGGTGCAGGAGGAATGGCTCTGGGGGCATTTTTCTTCACCGGTTTTAAAAATGTAGAAACAACTTATGAGAGCCCTATAAAAAATGGGCATCGTCATTTGATTAAGGTAACGCGGAATCGTCCATTTATTGCCTGCCAATCGGATGTACGAACAATGGGCTTACGCGCAAGTATTCGTCTTCATTGCCCATTGGATAAGATGCACATTATCTTGTCATTACTTATGACGCAGTTACCTGATTCTGAAATCCGTGTATTTAAAAATGAGCGGGTGTTAGATGGCGTACCATTCGCGTCATTTGAGTCAGGCGAACCTGCTCAACTGGCAGATTTTTCCCCTGACAATAAGCTGCCTAGTTGAATAAAGCGTGGACACTTAACAATAATGGCGCGGTAGTTAACTTCCTACTATATAGGTGGTTTTATGCAGCACCCTCGTTTAATTTATATCAGTCTTTAACCATCTATCTCTATTATTGCTGTTGCCGCGGTGTCTGGGTGCCTTCTCTGAATGATAAAAGAGTGGTTGGCGATGATGCCTATGTAGAGAACAACGCGATGATTTAATCAGAATAAAAGTTGTATATACCTTCAAAAATACAAAAAGCCCCGATAGCGTTGCTATCGAGGCTTTTATATTTTCTGTATCAATTACATAAAGCGAGCCGGTTGTATAGCGCTAGCCATTACAAGCTGTAGTACATTTCAAACTCAAGTGGGTGAGTTGTACGTGCTACACGCTCAGCTTCTGCTGTTTTCAGTACGATATAAGATTGGATGAAATCTTCACTGAACACGCCGCCTTTTGTCAGGAACTCATGGTCAGCTTGCAGATTTTCAAGGGCGTTTTCTAATGACGTTGCCACTTGTGGGATTTCAGCCGCTTCTTCTGGAGGCAGATCGTACAGATCTTTGTCCATCGCTTCACCTGGGTGGATCTTGTTTTGGATACCGTCAAGACCGGCCATCAGCAGCGCTGCGAAACCTAAGTATGGGTTGGCATGTGGATCTGGGAAACGCGCTTCGATACGACGGCCTTTAGGGCTTGGTACCACTGGAATACGGATTGATGCAGAGCGGTTACGTGCAGAGTAGGCCAACATAACAGGTGCTTCAAAGTGTGGCACTAAACGCTTGTAAGAGTTAGTGCTTGGGTTAGTGAAAGCGTTCAGCGCGCGAGCGTGCTTGATGATACCACCTATGTAGTACAGAGCCGTTTCACTTAAACCCGCGTATTTGTCGCCAGCGAACAAGTTAACACCGTCTTTCGCTAGAGATTGGTGAACGTGCATGCCGCTACCGTTGTCGCCAACGATGGGTTTAGGCATGAAAGTCGCCGTCTTACCGTAAGCGTGTGCCATGTTGTGCACTACGTACTTCAGAATTTGGATTTCATCCGCTTTTTTAGTTAACGTGTTGAAGCGAGTAGCGATTTCGTTTTGACCCGCAGTCGCCACTTCGTGGTGATGCGCTTCAACCACTTGACCCATTTCTTCAAGCACTAAACACATAGCGCTACGTAGGTCTTGTGATGAGTCAACCGGTGCAACTGGGAAGTAACCGCCTTTAGTGAATGGACGGTGACCTGTGTTGCCGCCTTCGTAGCTCGTGCCTGAGTTCCAAGCCGCTTCTTTAGCGTCGATCTTAACGAAACAACCTGACATGTCAGTACCGAAACGGACATCATCAAATAGGAAGAATTCTGGTTCTGGGCCAATCAAAACAGTATCAGCGATGCCAGTAGAGATTAGGTAAGCTTCTGCTTTTTTAGCAATTGAACGTGGGTCACGGTCATAGCCCGTCATAGTACCTGGTTCAAGAATGTCACAACGAATAAGCGCTGTGGTTTCTTCGGTGAAAGGATCCAGTACGAATGTCGTTGGATCTGGCATCAGTACCATGTCTGATTCGTTAATGCCCTTCCAACCTGCGATAGAAGAACCGTCAAACATTTTGCCGTCTTCGAAGAAATCAGCATCTACCTGATGAGAAGGAATAGATACGTGCTGCTCTTTACCTTTAGTGTCGGTAAAACGTAAATCAACGAACTTAACTTCTAATTCTTCAAGTTGCTTTAAAACTGATTCAACTGACATTCTCAAGCCTCCGGTAGGGTAAAGGGATGCCCCTTCTATAATCTTTTAACTCAAGTTATTTATCTTGAGCCAAACTTACGAGCGATAAAGCGATATCCATGCCAATAATTTAACTAGCTGATTAACATGGTTTAAAATCTTTTCTGCACTTAATTGGATTCGTGTGTGCACCACTATGGTGCTTTTAGCTGTGGCATTTTGGTGCATCAATCCATTTTGGTGCGCACTGAATTGATTCATGCAAACCTAGGCTGGGATCCAAAGTAATAACATGCACTGCTTATGTGGCAGTGAGATGGCAGTGACGCCTTGGCTCACATTAGTCGCATAAGGACAGCAGCACTGAATCTCGCACATCTTTTCAGCACAGAACTGGACTATTTCTCTGGGCTATTTCGCCGCCGCATAATTGTCATAAAACCACGCTAGTCTGTCCAACTATGCCACGCATTCTCAATCCAATAGTGGTTTATTATCATATTATTAGGAAAGAGTTCGTTCTCATGTGCGAAATGTCTTTGCTGTTCACAGACCAAGTGAATCAATGATGCGTAATAAAGGTATAGCGTGACAATGAAGTGAGTCTTAAAGACATTCAGTTTTCGCGGTCATAAACGCCAATATGAATGCCCAGTTCAATGTACGCTAGAATTTATTGCTGTTTCTCGGCGAGATGATTTCATCGCGGTGGCATCAATTTTAATTGATGTTTAAATCAGCAGAAATGGTTTGCGTCTAGAGTATGAAAAATAGCAAATTCAGCTGCTTAACTCGGATTTTTCCTACTAATATGGCAATTGAACAGTGCTTTAACTGTGGCGGTAGAGGATTTCACTCAATGGAATATTGGCTGGAATTACTCAAGGATCGGCGGATTGTTTTATAAGTGTTCAAAAATAATCCTGTGCGCCAAGGCCGCTCTGGAGTAGAATGGCACGCTTTTTATTGTGGCGGATCGAGCTAGATCGCCATAACGAATTACTGAAATATCCCTATTTTTGTTTGATGGTAAGAGGTTTATCCGTGCTAGAGAATTTACGTAACATCGCCATTATTGCACACGTTGACCATGGCAAAACGACCCTGGTAGACAAGTTGCTGTCACAGTCAGGCACCCTTGCAACCCGAGGAGAAGCCACTGAGCGGGTGATGGACTCCAACGATCTTGAAAAGGAACGTGGGATCACGATTCTGGCAAAGAATACTGCCATCAAGTGGAACGACTACCGTATTAACATCGTTGATACCCCAGGCCACGCCGATTTCGGTGGTGAGGTTGAGCGTGTTCTGTCTATGGTTGACTCAGTATTATTGCTGGTTGATGCCGTTGACGGTCCAATGCCACAAACTCGCTTCGTAACGAAGAAAGCGTTTGCTCAAGGCTTAAAGCCAATCGTTGTTATCAACAAGATTGACCGTCCAGGTGCACGCCCAGATTGGGTTATCGACCAAGTATTCGACCTGTTCGACAACTTAGGCGCAACCGACGAGCAGTTAGATTTCCCAATCGTTTACGCTTCTGCGTTAAACGGTTTTGCAACTTTAGATCCGGATGTAGCGAGCGATGATATGACGCCGCTGTTCCAAACTATCGTTGAAAAAGTATCTTTCCCAGATGCTGACGCCGAAGGTTCGTTCCAGATGCAAATTTCGCAAATCGACTACAACTCATACGTGGGTGTTATCGGTATCGGCCGCATCAAGCGTGGTAGCGTTAAAACTAACCAACAAGTGACCATTATTGGCGCTGATGGCAAAACTCGCAACGGTAAAATGGGCCAAGTATTAGGTTACATGGGTCTAGACCGTACTGAAGTTGAAATTGCTAACGCGGGCGACATCGTTGCTATCACAGGTTTAGGCGAACTGAAAATTTCTGACACTATCTGTGCCGTTGGCGCAGTAGAAGCAATGCCAGCTTTGACTGTTGATGAACCCACTCTGACTATGACTTTCCAAGTTAACACTTCACCTTTTGCTGGTAAAGAAGGTAAGTATGTGACTTCACGTAACATTCTGGAACGTCTGCAAACAGAATTAGTCCACAACGTGGCATTGCGTGTTGAAGAAACAGAAAGTCCAGATCGCTTCCGCGTATCTGGTCGTGGTGAATTGCATTTATCAATCCTGATTGAAAACATGCGTCGTGAAGGTTACGAGTTAGCCGTATCACGTCCAGAAGTAATTCTGAAAACCATCGACGGTGAACTGTGTGAACCATACGAGACGTTGACTGTTGACGTTGAAGAAGAAGATCAAGGCACAGTGATCGAGAAGTTAGGTACCCGTAAAGCTGAAATGAAAGACATGCAGCTTGATGGTAAAGGTCGTGTACGTATCGACTTCATCATCCCAAGCCGTGGTTTAATCGGTTTCCAAACTGAATTCTTAACTGCGACTTCTGGTACTGGTCTAATCTACCACTCGTTCGACCATTACGGTCCACACAAAGGTGGCGATATCGGTCAACGCGCTAACGGCGTATTGATCTCTAACGCTACTGGTAAGGCTCTGACCTTCGCACTGTTTGGTCTACAGGATCGCGGTCGTCTCTTTATCGGCCATGCCGCTGAAGTATACGAAGGCCAAGTAGTTGGTATCCACGCTCGCTCAAACGATCTGACAGTTAACTGTCTGAAAGGTAAGCAGCTGACTAACATGCGTGCTTCTGGTACTGACGAAGCTCAAGTACTGACTACGCCAATCACAATGACACTTGAGCAAGCGCTTGAGTTCATCGATGATGACGAATTAGTTGAAGTAACGCCTAAGAACATTCGTGTTCGTAAGAGACACTTGACTGAAAACGATCGTAAGCGCTTTAACCGCGCTTAATGATTGTCTGACTTGCCATTAAGGTGGGTCAATCGGTTTAAAAAGCCCTGCATAGGAAACTATGTGGGGCTTTTTGTTGGGAGTTATTTGGTCATGGGCATGTCGATAGTTTGCGCTATGGAGCTGATGTGAAGTTTTATTCGTTACATCGCTAAAAGCTTAGTGCTTGCAGCATATATTCTCTGTGGCACTGAGGGCTCTGCTAAACGTTGTAACTCTGTTGCTCTGTAATGAGAAGATTGGGTATGCCGGCGATAAATTCAAAACGCTGAATCTTGAGATCCTGTATTACTCCTCATCCATCACCCGTATGCAATTGCGGCCTGCTGATTTTGCACGGTAAAGCGCGGCATCGGCTTGGCGAACTAACTCTAAGTGGCTTTGTTGGTTTGAGGGTTGCAGATAAGCGACTCCTGCGCTGACGGTCACAATACCAAGGTCGGTATTCGCATGTGGAATGGCAATGGTTTGGATCAGTTGATGAATATGCTGCGCTGTGTCGAGCACCGTTTGTTTGTCGATATTGGGCAACAGAATGACAAATTCTTCACCACCGTAGCGAGCCACGAGTTCGCCCGCTCTGCGGCCGGATTGGGACAAAGTACTGGCCAGTTGTTTAAGACAATCATCGCCGGCGAGGTGGCCATAGTGATCGTTAAATTGTTTGAAGTGGTCAATATCGAGCATGATGAGAGCCAGTGATGAGTTGCTCCTTTGTCCTCGGCTCCACTCCGTTTGTAACATCATGTCAAATAGGCGGCGGTTGCCGATATTGGTTAAACCATCGGTATTGCTGAGTATTTCGAGTTGCCTATTAGCTTCTGCAAGCTCACTGGTTCGTGCCTTGATCATGGATTCAAGTTCGACATTACGCTCTTCTAATCGCGCTATCGGGTAAATCTCCCCCTTGTGGGCTAAGCCGTAGGGGATGGATATGCCACTGTGGGCAATCATCCAGTCTTTGTGTTCTAAACGAAATATCAATACTAGCCGTGCCGTTTCGCGGGAAAACATAGGATTAGGGATGGGTAAGTGGATATGGAAAAAGGCAGTCACAACCACGAGGTTATCGGCAAGATCTTGTAAGGAGAGAGCTAACATTTCGATATGGATCCGCTCAGGCACTTGTGCAAAGTCCTGCCGAGTGATCCGCACCCATTCTTCCCTGTCGGTGACAAGCTGGTCACTACTGCCAGCATAGCCGCTAAAGTTCTCACTAAAGCGGTGGGTTAGCCTGTCATCACGGGAGGAATACATCTCAATATATTCGTCAAATAACGAACGGATCAGTTGCTGTCGGTCGGGTCGCATAGGCTAGCTCCATGTTAGGGAACATAAAACCACTTTTCTAGTATCTGTATAGGAATAGTATCTGCGATAAAATCGAGTGGTTGCCTGATTGTAGTCAATGTTATGACTTATATATTAAAAATACTGCAGATAGTGATGTAAGCCATTATCTGCAGTGTGCTTTTGGGGTATTAGCTAATGCCCAACTCTATCTATCACTTGGATCAGTTCCATGCGGATATTGTCGGGTGTTTGGCTATGCCAGAAACCCGCTAAGTACGCGCCCAACGGCAGAATAAATAATGTGATTAGCACTAATGCAAGCAATCCCTTGTGGCCGAGTCTGTGGCCGGATTTAAGTCCTAGGCCAAGGGCGGCAGATTTTGGACAAGCGGCGACGCAGCGCATACAGGCTTGGCATTCGTCACTGCGAACCGTGGTTTTGGTATGCACTATGATGTTTGCTGGGCAGGCGCGGCTGCACTTGTCGCATTTCATTCCTTTTGCTTCGATAAGGCAGTGCTGTGTATCGCGGCGGATTTTTAAGGGGCTCGCAAAACTTAAGATCCCGAGCATGGCACCATAAGGGCACAAGTAACGGCAGAATCCCTGACGGCGCCATGCGGCTAAGGCAAGGATCAGCGTAAACACTAATAAAGTAATTAGACTAGGTGTTAGGAAAAACAGTGCCATCTTCAAGTCGGCAATCTTATGGTAATTGCCATCGAGATAATTAGGAATCGATTGCGCTGGCATGCCAATCACTATGTAACAGAGGCCAAGCAGCAATAGATACTTGAGCATACGCAGTGGCCAATCGAGCCAAGCGGGTGGTGTTAGTTCTGATTTAATAAAGCGTTTTCTAAAGGTATACAGATATTCCCCTGCCAAACCTAATGGGCAAGCCCAGCCACAAAATGCTCGCTTGCAGAGTAATCCTGTGAGTAATACCGCAGCTAACATCACCGCCGCCGCAGGATGGGTTTGATCCCATAAGTTCAGACTGACAATGGCCTTAAGCTCAATGCCGCCAGCAATCGGCAGGAAAGCATCGACCACATCGGGGCGCATGAGCCAAGGTGTGATCCCTTGCTTAAGCAGTATGGTGTTGATTGTGTATTGGACGGCAACCAGCAAAAGCGATAGCGCTAAGACATGTTGAGTGCCTTCCCGCAGGGTGTTGATTTTAATCTCACCCTTGAAGGAATCTGGCGCAAATTTATGTCCCAATAATGCCAACGGCAACGCAATAATCAGTCCGAGCGCCAATGGCCAGTAAAGGCTAATCGCGACGGCGCCGACGCTGAGTAACAGTGTGGCGGCAGCGCCCCATTTCTGGCCGCTCCAATAGCTGAGCGAGGCGAGATACATGAGTGCCAACATCAGGGTGAGTGATTCGATAAAAGTCATAGTGATGAATACAGCGAATGAGTAACGAGTACAGTGTCTGAGTGATGAACTGATGATAAGTTTTTGAGTACTAAGTGAAATTGTGCGACAGGTCTAAGATTGGTGCTATCAATCCACTAAAGCGCGCCATAGCTCACAAAGCCAAGTGTTTTGGGCTTGCACAAAAAAAGAAGGGATTGCAGGGAGGCGAGATGAGTAACGTTACGACTCATCGACAAGTGAAAGGGAAGTATGGAAGCCTAGATGGATATATAGCTAAATGATCTAATATTCCAGTTTGATATATCAAATAGTTATTAATTCGTTATCCATTACCTTATAAAGGCATAGAATCCGACTCAAATCATGCGTTGAATTGGAGTCATTGATGGAACAATTACCGATATTGAATTTAAGCGATTGGCATGCGGGTGGGCAAAGTCGTCACGCCTTCATTCATAAACTTGCCGATGCAGCTAGAAGGATAGGTTTTTTCTATTTAACTGGCCATGGCATTGAGCTCGCGAGACAGCAGCAAGTACTTCTGTTAGCTAGGGATTTCTTTGCGCTCCCTCTCGCCGATAAGCTCGCTGTGAAAATGACGAACACGCCTCATTTTCGTGGTTATACCCGTTTACAAGGTGAATTGACCTTAGGGAAGCCAGATTTGCGTGAGCAATTTGACATAATGCAAGAGGAAACCGCTAATCCTCCGCGTTCGGATGTGCCAAAATGGTCGCAATTACAAGGACCTAATCAATGGCCGTCCCAATTACCGCAGATGAAAACGATTTTATTGGAATGGCAACAGGACTTAGCCAATACCAGTGTTACGCTATTGAAGGCGCTCGCTGTCGCATTAGAGCAATTAGAGACCGCATTCGATGCCACGATTGATGCTGGCCCATATCAACATATGAAGCTTATCCGCTATCCAAGTGCGAATGGAGAGACTTCTGGTCAAGGGGTGGGGGCACACAAAGATCCTGGCTACCTCACCTTAGTGCTGCAAGATAAGCAATCAGGTTTAGAAGTTCAGACTGACGACGGCTGGTTAAGCATACCGCCCTTGGAGGGCGCCTTTGTTGTTAATATAGGTGAGTTACTTGAGTTAGCCTCTAACGGTTATTTAAAAGCCACCTATCACAGGGTCACTAGCCCACCTGCTGGAGTTGAGCGCTACTCCTGTGCCTTTTTTATGGCGGCACAGTTGAACGCTACGGTTCCCTTGTTACCCTTGCCTGAATATTTGGCACGCCAAGCCCAAGGGCCTGCAAGCGATCCATTAAATCCACTCTTTCACCAAGTTGGCCAAAACGTATTAAAGGGGCGTTTACGCTCACATCCTGATGTTGCGAAAGCGCATTACGCCTCATTTGCCAATGCTATTTAATTGTTATTAGGATCTATTATGCAGTTTAAAACCAAATTACTTCACACCCATCATACCGCTGAAAACTCAACGGGAGCGCTCACAACACCTATCTATCAAAGTAGCACTTTTGCCTATGGCAGTGCCGAAGATGGTCGAGCGCGTTTTGCCGGTGAACAGCCGGGTTTTATCTACAGTCGTATGGCAAACCCCACAGTACAGGCACTTGAACACCAATTGTCCCAGCTAGAGGGGGCTGATGAAGCGCTCGTGGTTGCGAGTGGTATGGCGGCAATCAGCAGTATTTTCTATGCCTTGGTCAGTCAAGGTGATGAAATCGCATTTATCGATCCTGTATATGGTGGTACTGCGGCATTTCTAATCCAAACGCTGACCCGCGCGGGCATTACAGTGCGCCGTTATAAAGATGACGACCACTTATTGTCTGAGATAAGCCCCGAGACAAAAATTATCTTATTTGAGCCTATTACCAATCCGACCTTAAAAGTCAGTGATTATCGTAAGGTAAAGCTCGCCGCTGAGCGGGTTGGGGCAATCACCATTTGTGATAATACGTTTTTAACGCCGTATTTATTCAAACCGCTGGAAAATGGCATAGATATCGTGATGCACAGTGCCACTAAATATTTAAGTGGGCATGGTGATTTAATCGCAGGTGTGGTCGCGGGCCGTAAAGCATTAATGCAGCCAATTCGCACCATAGCACTTAAGCATATTGGGGCTGCTATTGGGCCACAGGAAGCCTATTTACTGCAGCGCGGTTTACGTACTTTAGCGTTGCGAATGGATGCCCATCTTGCGGGAGCCGCTAAAGTCGCTGCTTTTTTAGCATCACATCCGAGCGTCGCAAAAGTCTATTACCCAGGGCTTTCACTGGACCCAGGGCATCAAGTTTTGAGTGAAACGATAAATGCCTTTGGCGGTATGGTGAGTATTGAGCTTGAAGGCGGGTTTAGCCGAGCGGCGCAGTTTTTAGATCATTTGAAGCTATTTACTCAAGCGGTCAGTTTAGGCGATCTAGAAAGCCTAGCTTGCCATCCTGCAAGTACTACTCATGCGGCAATGGATGTTGCGAGCAGGCTAGCTTCTGGGGTGAATGATAACTTGATCAGACTGAGTATTGGCGTTGAAGATCCTCAAGATTTAATCGCCGATCTTGAACAAGCATTAGCGATATAAGACGGATAATTTGAATCCGGCCTGTAGCTAAGATCGTGTGTACAACTCGCGGTAGATTTTTCCTGCGGGATAATTTGATGAATGGTCAATCACTTAGTGTGATGTGCAATGTCAGCAACTCACTAACAATGACTCATATTAAGCGGCGATGAGTTAGCCCAAGCTGTTAGTTCTGTTTTCTTTAATTGAAACTAACAGCTTGTGCCTCGAATACGTCAAAGGTATTCAAGCTAACTTTTGGATTTTTCGAGTGACTCAATAAACTTGTTCGACTCGTTAATCGATTTGTTCATCTCTTTAATCAGGCCCGAAATATCGGTTTGCAGGCTGGCAAATTCGCCTTTGATTGCACCAATGGCTTGGGCGTTCAAGTTATGCTTGAGATACAGCATGTTGTCTTTCATGGCGGTGAGGATGGGCGGCATTTTTGATTCGGCGCGGTGCATGCTTTTGATCAATTGTTCGTAGGCGCGGCGGGTTTCTTTGAGCTTAGCTTCACTGTTACGGCGCAAGCTGGCTTTGCTGATCTCGCCAATTTCATCTTGCCACTCATCGAATAACGCTTCGGCTACATCTTCAACTTTCTTGATGCGGTTACTGACGTTATCTGCGGCGCTTTGGGCCGATTCGTATTCATCCTTAGCCTTGTTATAGGCTTTTTCTAGGTTGCCGCCATCGTGATTGAGCAGGGCTTGCATCTCTTCGAGGGCCGAGCTGAACTCTTTTTGGGCGTCCTCTTGGGATTCTTTCGCGTCTTTAACTCTGTCGACCATAATATCGCGTTTATGGTAACCGACCTTTTCCATCGCGCCGTAATAGGCACTTTGGCAACCACTGAGCAGGAGGCTTGCGGCAATCAGGCCTGAAGTTATCAGTCTTTTCATTGGGTATTCCGTCACTGAGTGAATTGAAATTAATCGGCCTTAAATCGGGCCGCATCGATAATGCTCCACAGATGAAAGATAGCACCTATTACCGCGGGCACAATTAGCCACCACAGGGCATAACCCACCACTGTGATAATGAAAAATAACAGTGCGGCCATAATGCGGCCTTGTAATAGTTGGCCTAACCCAGGGAAAAATAGGCTAGCAATAGCGGAAATAACGTTACCCGCAGATCCTTGTTGAGACATCAATTCACTCCTTAGACTTGTAAATTAAGTGTTTATTGTACGAAGATAACGAGTCTATACCAACAGAATCAAGAGAAACCCGTGACTAAGAAGATAGAACTGGCACAAATTCGCGTCTTATTCCTCGGGATCTGGCACTTCCTGCTGCATTTAAGGCGGCGTTTAGTGGAAGATCAGATCAATATCCGCGCCGGACACTTGGCCTATGTCACGCTATTGTCACTCGTGCCTATGGTGGCCGTGACTATGTCTATGTTGTCGGCTTTTCCGGTGTTTAAAGGCATTCGTGGGCAGATAGAAGGCTTTGTTTACGAAAACTTTTTACCCGCTGCTGGCGACACAGTGCAAGTGTATATCAATGAATTTGTTGGCAATGCGTCTAAGGGCACAGCCGTGGGGATCGCGGCTTTAGTGGTGGTTGCCATTATGCTGATTTCCGCCATCGACAAATCACTTAATAACATTTGGCGCACTAAAGAGAAGCGTTCCGTGGTGGTCGCATTTTCTATGTATTGGATGGTGCTAACGTTAGGGCCGGTATTGGTCGGGGCGAGTTTGGTCGCATCCTCCTATGTGATTTCACTGAAGGTGTTTGAAGCTGAAGCTTTATCGGGCATGTTGCCGATTTTTATTGCGCGCTTGCCCATGTTGTTTTCAGTTGCCGCATTCTTGCTGTTATACATGGTGGTGCCGAATCAGAAGGTGAAGTTTTTACATGCGTTATTGGGGGCGATTGTGGCCGCGCTCTTGTTTGAGCTAGGTAAAAAAGGCTTTGCCTTGTACGTGACTCAGTTTCCAAGTTATGAAGCCATCTACGGTGCGCTCGCGACGATACCCATAGTGTTTGTCTGGGTGTATTTATCGTGGATGATAGTGCTGCTCGGCGCGGAAATTACCGCGGCTATGCCAGAATATTTAGATTATGAATCGAGCTCAGATGACGAAACGGCCCTGAATGCCAAGCCATTAGCAGATGCCAGCCAAGGTGATTCGTCGTCAGTATTAACGTCGGCAGAGGTGACGGCACTCAAGGCCGTGGCGAAATCGGAATGACATCCCTAAACGGTTAAGTAATGGCGATAACACTTAATGCCTGAATCAGTGCTTGAATCCTTTCCCCCTTTTATCCGCCGCGACTGGTTTAGCGTTGGCAATGGTCAGCAATTACATCTGGCGCAATACGGTAATCCTCAAGGTATCCCGCTGTTGTATTTGCACGGTGGTCCGGGAGCGGGTTGTGATATCGGTGATTTAGCATTGTTTAATGGCGATCAATATTGGATTTTGCTGTTAGATCAACGAGGTTCTGGGCAATCCTTGCCCTTTGGCGATTTAGCCCATAATCATCTTAATGGTTTGATCTGCGATATGGAGGCGATTCGCCTCGCGTTAGGTATTGAGCGCTGGTGTTTAGCGGGCGGCTCCTTTGGGGCCACATTAGGCTTAATTTACAGCGGATTATTTCCCGAACGGGTGATAGCGCAAGTACTGTGGGCGTTATTTATTCCGTCTAAAGAAGGCATAGATTGGCTCTATGGCGCTGACGGCGCGGCAAAATTGCAACCTGCGGCTTATCGACTCTTCAGTGGTAATGCGCCCGTTGCGCCATCGCTGGCTGAACTGCTGGATTCGTACCATCAAGGTTTGGCATCGGCCGATGAAAACCTGCGACACCATTTTGCGCGGCGTTGGGTTCAATGGGAGCTAAAGCTCGCTGGGGCGAGATTAGTGTTGCCAAGACAGTTACCCGACCCTGTATTAGCGTTAGCGGATATCGAATTGCACTTTGCTCGGCATGATTACTTCAATGCCATGAGTGTGTTGCAACGCGTGACGCCTAGGGTGAAGGCGCGTAGTGTGTTATTGCAAGGAATGCAGGATGCGATTTGCCCAGCGGCGCTATTGCGCGATTTTTTGGCTAGGCTAGAGCATGCTATTACGATTCAATCTGTGGCCGACGGCGGACATATGCTCAATAGCGAGTCGTTGTTTTTGGCGGTCACAGCAGAAATCCATGCTATGTGGTCGTGGATACATCAAAGGGAAATACAATGAAAACATTGCTCATCAGTGCCAGTTTACTCGGATTAACTGCCTGTGCCGCTACGGCGCCCTCGCAAACCAGCGCGATTGACCCAGTGGTGGCTCTGGAGAACGTGAGTGCACCCGTCGCGCCCAAAGTCGTTGAACTGGGTGGATTGACCAATGACGCTGCCGCTGAGCGCTTGTATCAAGCGTTGATTAACGCTAACTACTTGGCCACCAAAGTTGCGCCAACTAAAGTCGCGGTGCAGTTTGGCGATAACCAGTTTTTGCTTGAGCCGAGTATTAATTCTACGGGCATTGACCGTATTTTAATGAATCGTTTCTATGCCGTGCATCCGCAATTACAGGCTAGCCAAGAGCTGCCTGTGGTGATTGGCACTTTGAATCAAAAGCTTAATTTTGCCAAGTTTGTGTTGCTGGACCAAGGCGCTGTGATCCAAATACAAGGCACTGTCACCTTTGCCGATCATGTTGAAATTGAAGAGTTACGCCGTTTTATGCTGTGGACCAATGGCGGTTTGGCACAAGTCGCACAATCCTTGCCCGATGGTATCGACCAATATATTCGTCCTATCCCGCTCATGCAGTAAATGGTTCCCGTTAAGCCTTAATCTAAAAAGGAAAAGTTGTGATTGCGTTAATTCAAAGAGTGAGCCGCGCCAGTGTGGTTGTCGATAATCAAACCATAGGTGCGATCGATAAGGGCCTGTTGGTTCTGCTGGGCGTTGAGCAGGAAGATACCCGCGAGAAGATGGAAAAACTGGCAACTAAAGTGATGAGTTATCGCGTGTTTTCCGATGAAAATGGCAAGATGAATCTCAACCTAGGGCAAGTCGGTGGCTCTTTGTTAGTGGTGTCGCAATTTACCTTGGCTGCCGATACGGGTCGCGGTCTGAGGCCGAGTTTTTCGGGCGCAGGTACGCCGGATCAAGCCTTGGCACTGTATGAAGAGTTTGTCGCATTTTGCCGCGCTAAGGGCGTGACCACAGAAACCGGACAATTCGGCGCCGATATGCAAGTGTCCTTAGTTAATGATGGCCCTGTGACTTTTAATCTGCAGGTGTAGCTTCTTATCGCGCGAGTGATTGCGTTAGTTATTGTGTTAGCTATTACGTTAGCTATTACATTAGTCAACGCGTGGTTTTTCTGTGGGATAGAGTGTTGAACTTATTCGATGTTAGCTGTGAAGAGGGATGTATCGAGGTAAATGCACATGGATGAATTACTTACTCAACTACTCATTCAATTACGCCAGACGTGGCACAGTACTATTCCTGTTAGTGAATTTATGCAGATTGCGCCGCTCGATTACAGCGAGGGTGAGTTTCGAGTCACAGCGCCGATAGCGCCTAATATTAATCTGCATCAGACCATGTTTGCCGGCAGCATTTATACCTTGATGACCTTAACTGGCTGGGGCGCTGTGTGGCTGAACCAGCAGTTAGCTGGCGTTGCGGGTGACATTGTGCTCGCCGATGCTCATATTCGTTATCTCGCTCCAGTGACTTGTGATCCTGTGGTAACAGTGCAATGGCCAACTGTGGATCTCAGTCCGTTGCAAAGGGGGCGCAGAGTGAAAGTGAAGTTAGCAGTGCAATTGTATTGTGATGCGAAACTTTGCGCGGTATTCGAAGGCCTGTATGTCAGTGCGCCGAAAGTGAGTTAATTTATAGCGCGTCGCAACAACCGATAACCTTTCTAAAAAATCGAAGTGAATCTCAAATTTTATCCACTTTATTTCTTTTTTATGGGCGAATACACTAGCGTCATAGAGTTGAGATATTCCATCTGACTCTGAGTCATTTACCTATTTTCGGAGCAGATTATGTCTAAAGTCTTAATTTTAAAATCAAGCATTCTTGGCGGTTATTCACAATCTGCCGTGTTAATTGACCACTTAGCTAGCCACTGGGAAACCCAAGGCGCTGCTATTACAGTACGTGATTTAGGCGGTAAAGACGTGCTGCCTATGGTAGACGGTGAAATCGCTTCTGGGTTACGCGGTGGTGCAGAATTATCGGCACGTCAGCAAGAAATGCTCGCATTATCAGATACTTTAGTTGCTGAATTAAAAGCGAACGACACTATTGTTATCGCAGCGCCTATGTATAACTTCACTATTCCGGCTCAACTTAAAAACTGGATCGATTTCATTGCCCGCGCTGGTGTGACTTTTACTTACACTGAAACAGGCCCAAAAGGATTAGTGGAAGGTAAACGCGCTGTGTTAGTGACGACCCGTGGCGGCGCTCACAAAGATGGCCCAACGGATCACGTTGTACCTTACTTGAAAACGGTTTTAGGCTTTATTGGTATCACTAATGTTGAAGTGGTTTACGCCGAAGCGCTGAACATGGGTCCTGAAGCCCACGACAAAGGCATGAGCGAAGCGAAACACAGTATCGATCAGCTGAAGGCTTAATTGCCCCATTGATTAGCTGAGTCATTTGATTTAGCTGAATAAATAATGCCAGCCTTAATAGGCTGGCATTTTTGTATGTGCATTTTAGCTCGGTTGGCAGCAGACTAAATCTTTGAGCGACCCCCCATTCACCACGCAGCCAAAACCATTGGCCTTGAGGATATCGCAGCCTTTTTGCGCTCGAATACCCGCGCCACAGTAGAGCACGAAGGGATGCTGTTTATTGTCGACTTGATGCAACCATTGATCGAGCGTTGGTAATGGCACATTAATGGCTTGGGGCAAATGACCCGAGGCAAATTCCTCTGGTGAACGCACGTCAATCACCCGTGCGCCTTGCTCAATCAATTGCCAACACTTTTCGCCCGAGTGGCTGCCGGTTAACTTAGCCAGTAAAGATTGAAACATAGCATTGCTCCTACCATTAGAAAATTTTCAATAAGTTTATTCTAATGAATTGGCGAGTGCAAGCGTTGCAAATTATCGGTAGTAATGGTTTGGTCTTTGGCGTTGTTGGTACTCGAACTCTGCATTATTGGCGTTAGATAAGCTGCAACAAGCTAGATTCACTGCCTCGTTGATAGTGAATGATGTCGTGGAAGACCACGGCTTGGTCGTTGAGATTTCGATAGCCATGGGGTTTGTCGGCCGCAAATCGCACCGCTTCACCTTGCTTGAGCGTTTGCCACTGTCCATCGACTAACACTTCCATCGTGCCGCTTAATACAATGACATGTTCAGTGACGCCAGCTTCATGGGGCTCAGAAAGCCGCTCATAGTTTGGCAGCAGGGTGAGTTCAAACATCTCAAAACCAAATCGGTCTTCAAAGGGAAACAGTGAGGCAACTAACATGCCGTCGGTGGCGGGTTGTTGGCGTAACTCGTCGGGCTTACGGAATACAGCGCCTTGGCTCTGGGGCGTGGGTTCGAGAAAGGTCGAAAGCGAGATATTGAATCCACTGGCAATTTTCCACAGCGTCGCAATGGTTGGGCTCGATTCGCCGCGCTCGATTTGTCCTATCATGGCCTTGCTGACGCCCGTCTCTTGGGCAGCTTTATCTAAACTCCATCCCTTTTGGTTGCGAAGTGCTTTAAGCGTGGTGGCGAGATAGCTGTTTATCGTCTGCACAATGGCCCCATCATTTTTATAAAAATTTAGTTTGTACGTTATAACGCACAGATGTTATCTTGTCCATCTCGTACGTTATAGCGCACAACGTGGTGGCGACAGCAATTGCAGAGGAAGGGAGTGGATATGTGGCGAGATGCAGGGAGTTTGTCAAAAATATCAGCGGGTTTTATTGCAGTATTAGTGGGTTATAGCAGCTCGGCTGTGATTATCTTTCAAGCGGCGGAGGCCGTGGGTGCGACACCTGCACAGATTAGTTCATGGCTGTGGGCTTTAGGTGTGGGCATGGGCGTGACCAGCATAGGATTATCGCTTTACTACAAGAATCCTATTCTAACGGCTTGGTCGACACCGGGCGCGGCGCTGATGGTGACCAGCCTAGCGGGATTGAGCGTCAACCAAGCCATAGGCGCGTTTCTGGTGAGTTCGATTTTAATCACCCTTTGCGGGGTGGCAGGCTGGATGGATAAACTGATCCGCATCATGCCGCAGTCTGTGGCTTCAGCCATGTTAGCGGGGATCCTGTTGCAGTTTGGCTTAGGGCTTTTTCAGGCGATGCAAACCCAGCTGAGCCTCATATTAATCATGCTGTTGGTGTTTGTCGTCGTTAAGCCTTTTGCGCCGCGCTACATCATCTTGCTGACCTTGCTGGTGGGCATTGGCATGAGCTTTCAATTCGATTTGCTCAAGCTAGATGCCTTAGAGTTGCAACTGGCGATGCCGGTGTGGACCATGCCTGAGTTTTCGCTGGCGAGTGTGATTGGCGTGGCGTTACCGCTGTTTGTGGTGACTATGGCCTCGCAAAATATGCCAGGCGTTGCTGCGCTACATGGTAATGGCTACAGGCCGCCTATTTCGCCTTTGATCACGACTACAGGATTCATCGGGGTTATCCTCGCGCCCTTTGGCGGTTTTGCTTTCAACTTATCCGCCATTACAGCCGCTATTTGCATGGGTAAAGAAGCAGACCCGAATCCCGCGACCCGCTACTGGGCGGCAGTGTGGGGCGGGGTGTTTTACTTTATCACTGGGTTACTCGGCGCCACTGTGGTCGGCCTGTTTTCCGCTTTCCCTAAGGAATTAGTACTGGCCATCGCCGGATTAGCGCTACTTGGCACTATCGCCAATAGCCTTACCGCCGCATTAGCTAAAACCGAAGATCGCGAAGTAGCGGTGATCACTTTTTTGGTCACGGCATCAGGTTTTAGTGTGCTGGGTATTGGTAGTGCATTCTGGGGGTTATTACTTGGGTTTATTATCCATTGGTGGAACGGGCACAGAACTGCAGCTGTGGTGAAGCGAGCGAATACTTAGCTGCAGCAAAGCGCCTTAGTAGATGAATTTCAAAGACTAAGGCGCATGTGTTTTAGATTTTCTTCGTCATAAACACGCTATTGGGGTCGAGTTGGTAGCAGTCGAAGGGGCCACAGATTTCAAAACCAAATTTGCTGTAGAGCATACGTGCAGGATTGAAGAAGTCCATCGAACCTGTCTCTAGACTGAGGCGTTTGATGCCAGTACTTTTGGCATCGTTAATCAAGTGCTGCAATATTTTAGACGCTATGCCTTGCTGTTTATAGGGCGTGGCGGTGCGCATGGATTTGATCTCGGCGTGCTCGGCATCTAACCATTTTAGTGCACCGCAGCCCGCTAAATTATTGCCATCCCACAGGGTCCAAAAGCGAATATTGGGCTGACGCAGGCGGTCAAGATCTAATGCGTGAACGCTTTCGGGCGGTGAAGTTGCTCGCATATCGTCGAGGTGTTCTGTTAAAAGTGCTGCAATTTCAGGCCCTTTTAGATCATCTAGTATAATTTTCATCATCTTTCTCAAGATTGAAACTCCCTCTGTTGTCGCTTATCCATCATAGTGTTATCGCGTTTAGTTCTTTTTAGGGGTAAACGCTGCGGTGGATAAGCAAAGGGTAGGCCAAGAGTTCTTGCTAAAGAGATGACGTTTCATCCCTTGGTTTTGATCGATAGGGCAAGCAAGCAAGGAAGGTTGTCCTTACTTTTGGACTTTTAAATAAAAATCAAAGTCGTGGGGCTTCACCCCACACCCGACCAAAAGGGGAAAAGCGCCTGTTCCCCTTTTGGATATCCCCCGGCGTCCCCAACGGAGTTGAAAGCCCCTTGGGCAATTAGCACCCTTATGCTATCGCGTCAGACGCTCGTCCCTGATTCGACTGACGCTATCTCGGCATCTGATAGGCAGGACGCCTGAATGTCGTGAAGTGCATGGATGCACGAGAACGACCATGCCTCGATCACGCAACGAACGCTAATGCCCTGCGGCAACTCCGAGGGGGTGGTGTATTCCTTAGGCTATAGCGTTATTGGCCAATTTTTTAAGGAATAAAAGTTATGCCTGTCTGATCTTTTGATCTCGAATAAAATAGGACATTGGCCTTGCT
This sequence comes from Shewanella sp. SP2S2-6, assembly GCF_031931965.1. Taxonomy (NCBI): domain Bacteria; kingdom Pseudomonadati; phylum Pseudomonadota; class Gammaproteobacteria; order Alteromonadales; family Shewanellaceae; genus Shewanella; species Shewanella sp. SP2S2-6. The sequence goes on from NZ_JAUOEQ010000007.1 coordinate 83,727, forward strand.
AAACCCGAGGTGACTTATATGTCCGATCTTTCCTTCGATCTTTTTTGATGTTCCCTAGTCAAGCCATTTAAGCCAGAGCAAGCTGTAGGTAAACTGAAAGTGCATAATATTGTTGATTTAAAATGGGTGGCCAGATTTATTGCGATTAAGCTTTATTTTTGCACGGCCGATATAGCAGATTCGAATGTTTTAGGAATGAACTCACAATTTGTATATGTAATCATTGATTTTTGTACTATTTCCCATTTTAGCTCACCATCTTTACCCGATTTTGAGAATGCATTTAACTGTGGATAATTTTGTTTGACCATTTTTTCAAGAGAATGGCCTTCTTTGGTTAAATATTCAAAATCTGTCAACAACTTAACTCCAGAAAAGTATGATATGGTGGCATCCTTATTGTTAACTCGGCCTAAAACTTTTAGAATGAATTTATCTAAAGAAACTTGAAGTAATTCAATATCTTTTAACCATTCTAACCAAGAGTTATTCTGGCCACAAACATCAACCATTGTGAATGTTGCTGGCTTATTCATATGCAGTAAAAGCATTATACATATAGGATCTAATGCAATATTTTCTATAGAATAAGCATAGCCTTCTCCAAAAACTACGATTTCATTATCTGATCGATTACTTCTATCCCAATCAATTATTCCTCGAACACTATTATTTCCGCTTTCAGATAATGCATACACTTGACCTATAACATGACTACAGCTTCCTACACCATTTACAGCTTGAAGAAACTCTTGAATACGACCTAAATCATCAATTTTAAGAATTTGTTTTACTTTATCCTCAATTTGTTTAATTGGCATTTTAGGCCCTGAGCTAACAAAGTTTAAAGAAATCTTAGGATCAATTATTGTTGATCTATGAACTAGTTTTGAGTAAATTAGTTGATATATGTTTGCGTCATATTGACTTTCAACAAAAACCTGTCTTCTATTCTCTGGACTTAATGATATTTGTGTTATTCCATCTAGTAATTCAGAAATTGCGACATCTTTTTCAACTAGTTTTAAAACTCCTTGTTCAATAATATAAACACTATTATCCGGGGCCAATGCAACAGTTGTTGGTGAATGTGTTGTAATAAGAATCTTTGAATCGAAATTCCGCTGGAAAGAATCTAAAACTTTATACATTTTAACTACCATTTTGGGGTGTAAAAATGCATCTGGCTCATCAATTAATAATACTTTAGGCACCTTAACAATCGTCGAGTTATAATATTGGCTATTAAATAATGTTAATGCTAACCAAAGTAATGTTTTTTCTCCTGACGATAACGCATCAACACCAACAGGTATCCCTGTATCACTCTGAATTAATTGTGCTTGATAAGCATAACTTTTTAAAGTTTCATCAGGTATATTGAACTGAAATTTACCTTCAAAAGTGTCATTTAAAATGCCATTTATTGTTAGCCACGGTTTATTGCCAAATACATCGACAAATTGGTCGTCTGTCAAGTAATCAATATCAATTTTTTTATTTTGTTTTTCCACTCATTGATTTCATTTTGCTCTTTTCTTTTGATGTACTGATTCGATATTGTAGAAATATTTTGGATGCCAAGAATATTATTTGCAGGCTCTTCAAAGTGAAGAATTATTTCATCATGTGTCAACTCACTTGCTGGTTTACCAAGCGTTTTTGATATTGACGAAACTAACCTAAAAAGAGACATATAATCTAGACTATTATCTCTTCCCATAGAACTTCGACTATACTGTTCTACTTGACTTTGATCGTATGGAAGGTCAAATACATGCTTTATTTGATCATAAAATCTTAATGTCCCAGTTACTCTTGCCTGTAATTGATTTACATCATAACCATGGCCAAAATTCGGATTTAATGTAGAATGTGAAACTATTGATATTTCTTTACTATCAATAAGTTCACCACCAATTCTTACCTCTGATGAACGATTTTGCATGCTTTCAAGTAGTCGAGTTTTTCCTGAACCATTTTTACCTGTTAATACGACTATATCGCTATCAACATCAGCACTAAGCTTTAATTGAAAGCCTTTATGTTCTTTTTGACCTTTAATATTTAGAACCACAAAACCTCCTGACTATAAGCTTAGTATTTGTATAGTGCGCATGCACATAATCTCACCTCAGACCACAGGGAAAAATAATGCACAACCAACTGATTTATAAATTATTTCTACGATAGCAAAAATTATATTGTGTATAAAGTGTGCATTCGCATGATTTTCTATGGTTTGATTCTGTGGCAAATAATGGAATAAGTCACCACCATTTTTCAGTTATAACTATTTATTTTTCAAAATGTTACTTTAACTCTAGTCATATAAACCAGCAAGTTACGCTAATGCTAGAAAGGCAGGCCATAGTGATTGGCGAGACGACCGTCCGCCCCATGGACGGGGCGGTCGAGCATCCAGGGATGGACTCGCTGCGTGTCGTCGAGTCAGTCGCATGGTTGGCCTCACGCCTACTGCAAATACACCTGATATATCTATTTCAGATGATTTTGGGGTAGTTGTGGTTGACCTAACAGGGCAACGATGAGGATGAAGTCGTCTTCTTTTGTGAAGTAGGCGGTGTGTTTACCAATAGGAAAGTAGAAACCGTTGGGGTAAATATCATCGCAGCTTCTGCCTAATCCGGGGTTATCGGCTAACATTTGCAAGCCGGATATTAGGCTTTCTTTGTATTTGTGCCACTGCGACTCAGAAAAGTTTTGAATGGTGTAGTCTTTAATCTTTAGTAAATGAGTCTGAGCTAACTTACTCAGTTTATAGCGTTTATTTTTCATGTAAGTTGCTACAGGGCGTTAAGAAAATCTTCGCCATCAACGACATTAGCTTTCGCTAAGTCTTCTTTAGCAGCGTTGAAGCAGTGTTTAAGGTAATCCGCTTTCATCGCCTCAAGCTGTTCGAAGTCGTGGATAGACATCACAACAACCGCATCTTTACTGTTTTTGCTGATCTTGATGGGTTCGCGTTGAGCATTTAGCAGTAACTCACCGAAATTTCGTTTGGCGTCATTGGCTGTTAATGTTTGCACGATTAAGCCCTCTTATTTGAAAGTACAGTAGCAGTATAGTGTATTGTGCGAAACGCTCAAAACGATTAAATCGTGCGATCTTTTCGAAAACAAATGGGTCATAAAGCTTTATCGCCAGTAAAAGGCACAGGCTACAAGATCAACCACGTTGTGCGAGTTCCCTAATCCGCTCACTATTAATTATCCTTTCCGATTCTCAACATTATCCAAACGGATATAAAAATGGCCGAGGATAAGCTCGGCCATGATTTGTTCTATTCATCGTAAAACGGGCTGGTTTAGTAGAATTTCTTCAGGTAGCTTGCCGCGTATTTTTGCAGTTTTCGGTTTGAACTTGTGGTCGCAATATTCTCAATCACGTCGCGGTAATCTGCATTGCCTGAGCTTGCTAGGGCTTTTGCCATGTTGGCATAGGTATCGATGGCGAGTTTGTCGTCGGCCATTAAGCGTGGCGTTTTCAATTCGTTACTGAGTACGGCTAGGATAAAGTCATCGTACTGACGATCATCCATAATGCGTTTAGCCGCCAGTCGCATTAACTCTAAATCATCGCTGCGTAGGGCATTGGCAAAGGCATTATTTTGCTGACTTTGGTCGGCAGCATATTGGCTTTTATCCCCAAGAATTGTATTCCACTTTTTATATTGCGCTAGGTTTTCATTGGCTTGAGATGCGTATTTTTTGAGTTTTTTGTGATAGTTACCATTTACAATGCTGTTGATGGTTTCGCTGTACTTGTCGTTACCCGAGTAGGCTAAGCCTTTGACTAACCAAGCACTATAGTCGATGGCATTTTTTTCAGTCGCTTGGGGTAAAGAGGCAAGCAGTTTAGCTTCGAGCACATCGTAAATTGCAGGATCGGATAAACCTGCAAGGCTTAACGATTCGATGGCTTGTTTCTGCTTAAATTCGTTGTCGCCCTTAAAGACTTCTTGGTAGGTTTCTACCGTGTATTCTTTGGCAAACAGTGGCGCGGTTAATAAACTGATGCTCAGCAGCATCCCTGCAAACAGTGGTTTCATTGTTATGTCCTTATGTGGGTTTTAGGTGTTATCTGGTCCAGCGTTTAAAAATCAGCGAGGTATTAATGCCGCCAAAGGCGAAATTATTACTCATCACATAATCTGTGTCGATTGGGCGCAGTTCGTTGCGGATATAGTCCAAATCAGCGCACTGTGGGTCGATATTCTCAAGATTGAGTGTTGGCGCAAACCAGCCCGCATTCATCATCTCAATACTCACCCAAGCTTCTAACGCACCGCATGCACCTAAGGTGTGGCCTGTGTAGCTTTTAAGGGATGAAATTGGCGTCTCCGCGCCAAACACTGCTTGAGTCGCGTGACTCTCGGCAATGTCACCACGGTCGGTTGCTGTGCCGTGGGCGTTCACATAACCTATGGCGCTAGGCTCAAGCTGCGCATCTTTGAGGGCTAATCTGATGGCGATTTCCATGGTCTGCGCATTCGGTTGGGTGACGTGTTGGCCGTCGGAATTTGTGCCAAAACCGACTAACTCAGCATAAATTTTTGCGCCACGCGCCTTGGCGTGTTCGAGCTCTTCGAGCACCAGTGTACAAGCCCCCTCGCCAATCACGAGGCCATCGCGATCCGCATCAAAGGGGCGCGGTGTGAGTTCGGGCGTCGTATTTTTAGTGCTAGTGGCAAATAAGGTGTCAAACACCACAGCTTCGGTAGGGCAGAGTTCTTCGCCGCCGCCCGCCAACATTAAGGTTTGCTGACCATATTTGATGGCTTCATAGGCATAACCTATGCCTTGGCTACCCGAAGTGCACGCGCTGCTGGTGGTGTGAATGCGGCCCTTTAAGCCGAAGAAGACGCCAACGTTCACCGCTGTGGTGTGCGCCATCATGCGGATATAGCTAGTGGCGGTGACGCCCGACATATCGCCCGTTTTCAACATATCGCCAAAGGCGGTTATAGGATCGGTACTGCCCGTGGATGAACCATAGGCAATCCCCATTTCACCCGAGGATACGATAGGGTCATCTAGTAATCCCGCATCGATTAAAGCCAGCTCACTGGCGCGGGTCGCCATAATAGAAACCTTGCCCATGGAACGAATTTTCTTGCGCGAATAATGGCTTGGCACGTCAAAGTCAGTAATAGGCGCGGCTAAGCGGGTGTTGAGGCCGTCGTATCTATCCCAGTCATTCATAGTGACGACGCAGTTTTTCTGTGCCTTAAGGCTTGCCGCAATGGTCGGCCAATCATGGCCTAGGGCGGTAATGCCGCCAATGCCAGTGATGACCACTCGTTTACAGCGTGTTTGATTTGTCGCCTCGCTCATTTAGATCATGCCTCCATTGACCGATATCACTTGGCGAGTGATATAGGCGGCATCGTCAGACATTAAAAATGCGGCTAAGGCGGCGATTTCACTCGGTTTACCCATGCGGCGCATCGGCACTAATTGCTCGACCATATCCTTAGGAATATCGGCCACCATGTCGGTTTCAATCAAGCCGGGGGCGATACAGTTGACGGTGATTTTGCGTTTTGCCAGCTCTAATGACAATGCCTTAGTCGCACCGATAATACCCGCTTTTGAGGCGCTGTAATTGACTTGGCCACGGTTGCCCGCAATCCCAGAAACAGAGGCTAAGGTAATGATACGCCCGCCTTTGCGGCCTTGTACCATAGGCATCACGCAGGGGTGGATGACATTATAAAAGCCGTCTAAGTTAGTGTGGATCACGCTGTCCCATTCGCTTTCTGTCATAGCGGGAAAGGCGGTGTCGCGGTTGATGCCAGCATTGAGGATCACGCCGTAATAGGCGCCATTAGCCTCGATGTCGGCTTCGATGGCGGCTTTAACGGCCGCGCGTTCAGCAACATCAAATTTCAGCAGGCTCACATTGACGCCAAGCGCGCGGATTTGCGTGGCAGTGTCATCGGCCGCTGCTTGGTTGCTGTGGTAATGCAGTGCGATATCTAAGCCTGCAGCGGCAAGTTTTAGGGCGATGGCTTTGCCTATGCCGCGGCTCGAACCTGTGACTAATACTCTGTTATTCATCTGTTTTCTCCACCCCATTTTATCTTTAGGAGTCGGTATGGGGCTGCATGTATTTATGGTAAAAAGCTGTTTGCTACGGCGCTTAATCTAACGCTTTTATCGACAGGCTAATTCAGTTTGCTGTGATTACTTGGTCTCAGCATGGTCTCAGCATTGCCTCGATATTTGTGTCTAAGTTAGTGCCCAAGACTTCTATTGCCCGCGTCTTGATTTCCATCAAGGTAGGCTTGCGTGTCCTGAGGTTGGAACACATTCACATTGGCTGTAGCCACTAAGATTTTCTCTTGATCGCTTCCGGCTTCGGGCAGCAGATAAATCTGGCAATCGAATACCGCTAATCCCGACTCCTCTTGATAGAGGCGGTTTACCTGGGTGCGATAGGTGCGCCCGAGTTCATATTGCTTGGCATGTAGCGCTAATTTGCGCGACCCCAACAGAAAACCCACGCGGATTTTATCATTGCGCAGCTTAGCTTCTACTCCGGCCAGTGCGGCAATACTTTGGGCCATATATTCGATACCCACATAATTGGGTACGGCTTGATGTTTATCGTCGAAATAGGGGCTTTGGGTTGTGATAGTGACTTCGGTAACTAAAGTATCGCGTTGATAAGAGATGATCTTATCGACCAAGATCATCGGCGCCCTGTGGGGGATGAAATCGGCAATATCCTGCTCGGCAAAGGGTAAATTGAATTGAATAAAGGGCATCATTTTAGGCCTCGTTACGGCAAAAAATCAGGCTGGCATTGCTGCCGCCAAAGGCGAAGGAATTACTCATCACATAATTAAGTGCGCCTTTTGCGGCGACTTGATGGCGTTCGACTAAGGCAATGGACGGGTCCTGTGGATCGACTTGTCCGTCCCATTGATGGGGCGGCAGGGCTTGGCTGTGATTATGTGCCGAAAGCAATAAATAGCAGAAGGCGGCTTCGATTGCGCCAGCGGCACCTAAGGTATGGCCGACTAAGGGTTTGGTCGAGCTGCAGGGTGGTGTGTTCACGCCAAATACTTCAACCACAGCGCGGCTTTCCATCGCATCATTTTTAGGGGTGGCTGTGCCGTGCAAGTTAATGTAACTAATGTCTTGTGCCGCAATATTCGCATCTTGCAAAGCCGCTTGCATGGCGGTGATTGCGCCTGCGCCTTCGGGGTGTGGCGCCGAAATATGATGGGCATCGCTCGACTCACCAATGCCAGCCAGCATGACATCGGACTCGCCCGCCGTTAGCACGAATAAGGCTGCGCCTTCGCCGATATTGATGCCATCACGGTTGATACTAAAGGGATTGCAGTGGCCTTTGGATACAGATTCCAAAGCATTAAAACCATTAACTGTGAGTTGGCACAAACTGTCGACACCGCCAACAATCACCATGTCGCAGAGGTTAGCGCTGAGTAAACGTTTGGCACTGGCAAAGACTTTGGCGCTGGAGGAGCAGGCGGTTGAAATCGTGTAGCAAGGGCCATCTAGCTCAAAATATTGGCGCAAAAAGTCGCTAGTGCTGCCGAGTTCCTGCTGGAAATAGTGGTAATCCGCCGGAAAGTGGCCGTGTTGATTGCGATAGCTTAGGGCCGCTTCACCTTTAGATATGCCAGAGGTGCTGGTGCCTAACACAACGCCAATGCGGGCATGACCCAAATCCCGTTTCGCTTGTTCAACTGTGGCGGCAATTTGCAGTGCGGCGCACAGCAGTAACTGGTTATTGCGGCAATCGAACTGGATGAGCTTTGCAGGAACCGCAGGCAGCGCAGCCGTCACTGGCGCAACTAAGGTTGGGTGCTCGAACAGGAGTGTGTCACTGCGCTGCATCGCGCTGGTATCGCCTGCGATCAGGCGGTCTAAAACCTGCTGGGGATCTTGCCCTAGCGGGGTACACAGTCCAATTTGTGTAATGGCGACTCTGTTCATCATAGCGTATCGTTTTTTTACCATGGCACAGTGAAGTGCGGGTGTTAAAAGGTTAAATAGGTTCGATTTCTAGCTCAAACTTGGCCTGTGGCATAGTTAGGCTGATGTGGGCTTGCCATAGGGCATCGCCGACATCTTGTTGATAACGGATTTGCACCACATGGGTTTGCAGGGCGCTTTTACTGATCAAGGTATCTTGGCTATAGATCTGGCGACAGGGGATTGTATTCATTCGGGTATCGACAAGCGTGTCGCTCTTATTTCCCTCAACCGTATCGCAAAGACCAGTCACTAAATGACCACCTTCCAAATGGGCGCGAATACTCTGCTCAGGCCAATAGATCAGTTGCATCATCGCCATTAAATACTCGGCTTTAAAATTGTCGCCCAGCAGCACACTTTGCTCACTGCTGAGTGTATTCCCATCATAAACCAAGGTAAACAACGCCTGTCCGAGTGGCGCTAAACCCACGAGCGTCATGCGCTCGCCCTCTAACTCCAATTGAGTGAGCAGTTCGTGGGACTCTTTCCCCACTTTAATACTGACTTTTTGGCTAAAGGACTGGGGAGAAGATACGCCTGTGTTGCTGTCGGTTTGCTGACTCGCCATGATGGCGGGCTTAGTTGTAGGCTCAGTCGTGGACTTTATCCTTGGCTGAGTCAACGGCTTATCGGTCGCGGGAGCAAAGTCATGGGGCAATGGTGCCAAACAATAACGCATATCCTTAGCGAGTCCGACACAGGTCTGCCTGAACAGCAGTTCACTACAGCCCGTTAGCCCAAGGCTTGCGAGCAATAGCGCGGGGATGATTAGCCATTTAGCGTTAAGGTTTAGCAGCATGCGATTAGACCTCTGCGAATGCTGGAGTGGCGGCTGGATTTCGGCACAGTTCGACTATCATATTCAGGCGGCGCTCCGAGTCTTTAACAAAGGGATTATTCGTATCCCAAGCATAGCCCGCCAGAATAGAACAAATCATCTGCTTGATACGCTCGTTCGGTTCTTCATAGAAGATCACATCCTGAAAGCGGCCATCATACCAAGCTTGCACATAGGTGCGGAAGGCATTCACGCCCTGCATCAAAGGCGTTGAGTAATCGGCTTGCCAGTCAACCGCTTCGCCATTGAGTTGTTTCGTTAGGCATTTTGCCGCCATAGACGCCGATTGCATGGCGATAGTCACACCGGAGGAAAACACCGGATCGAGGAACTCGCCCGCATTACCCAATAGCGCGAACTTGTCGGTCGCAAGGCGTGACACATTGGCAGAATAACCTTTGAGCGTGGCGCATTCCTGCACCACTTTCGCATTGGCCAGCAGGGCTTTTAGCCCTGGTTCTTCGTTGACTATGCTCATCAATTGTTGCTCAAGGGAACCTTGTAAACGCTCAAGTAATTGCGGCTCAGCCACCACGCCGAGTGAACAACGGCCATTGCTAAAGGGAATAAGCCAGTACCAAATGTCCTTATGTTCAGGGTGGACGCTGATCAAAATCTTATTACGATCAAAGTTAGCATCGCTGATGTTGTCTTCCACATGGGTAAAGATGGCGCTGCGCGGAGGCAGGCAAGACGGACTTTCTAAGTTGAGCAAGCGGGGTAACACGCGCCCAAACCCGCTGGCATCGAGCACATATTGGGCATTGATTTGATAAAGCTCGCCCTGTTCATTGCGCACTGTTAAGCGTGGGTTCTCGGTTAAATCTATCGCCTCGACTGTTTCGCCGTAGCGGATGTCGACCCCTTGGCTTTGGGCGGTATCGGCTAACAGTTTATCGAAACTGGCGCGCTGCACTTGAAACGTGGTGCCCGGCCCTGGGGTAAATTTATCGGTAAAATCGAAGGTGGTATAAGTGCCATTGCGACGAAAGGCTGCGCCATTTTTATGCTGGAATCCGGCAGCATTGAGCGCATCTAACATGCCCGCTTCTTCAATAAACTGCATGCAGCAGGGCAGTAAACTTTCGCCGATGGAGAAGCGAGGAAAATGCTGTTTCTCTAACACCAGCACGCGCTTGCCTTGCTGGTGCAGCAGGCTAGCGGCGATGGCGCCTGAAGGCCCTGCGCCGATAATGGCCACATCGATATCAAGTGAATTTGGCATAGTTGATAAATCGTGAACGGGTGTAGACATGTAAAGTACGTTCCTTGTAGTCATCAGGACTTTTTAGTCGTTAGAAGCGGATTGTTGGTTAAAGCCTGTGTTGTAGTCAAAATCAACGGCGAAAGTAAAAAGGTAAACCCTATGCCCAGCGACAGGGTTAAGCCAAAGTAGTGAATCGCTTGGGTCTGGCTAAAGGCGAGTAAACCAAAGGCCAATAGGGTCGAGCAGGCGGACATAAACACCGCCATCATCACTGCCTTGCCGTGGTTCTGGGCTGAGGCAAAAAACAAGCTGTAGTCTATGCCAATCCCGAAAACTAAAATGAGCGCCAGTGCATGGAACAGACTCAGTGGCGAGCCCGTTAAGCCTAAAGTTGCGAGCGTGAGCAAGGCCGCAAGGGCTGGTATGGCAACCACAACCGTCGCTTTTTTAATGCCGAAATTCAGGCTAAACAGCAAGAGTGCGATGCCAAGAGCAAGGGCTAACAGCTTTAGGGTTAACAGTCGGTAGTGGCCCATGACGGCGGAGATATCCGCGACTTTATCGATAAGTTGTACGCTTTCATCATGGGCAAAACGCGCCTTAAGGGCATCGATTTGTTGAATGCCACCAAGGAGGATTATTGCACCATGCTCTGTTGGACTGTTAACCTCATTCGGCGCTAGCCACAGCGGCGCGAGTTGCTTGCCAGCCTCTAGGGTAAAGAATGCTGCCGGCGTGATGTATTCCGCTTTCGTGGCCAAATAGGCGGCTTTCAGCTCTGGCTTTAGATTTTCATCCAACCCAAGTGTTGTGAGCACTGTATCTAACTGAGTTTGATAGATTTCGCCCTGTAAGAGGTAAGCCGTGTCTTGTTTTTGTTGGCTGGGCAGATACCGGCTGAGGCTGACATAGTTGCCTAACTCTTGGTTAGCGATAGCGGCATCGAGCAGGGGCGACACTCGTTCAAGCTGTTGTAGTAGCGCTTCTTCGCTCGGTGCACGCACTAATAAGAATTGATTATCTGTGCCGCCACTGAGTAGCTGCCTGAGCTGGTTTTCTGGCTCAGTCACGCTTGCAGGACTTTGCTGCAAATGGCGAATATCGTCATCGACGGTTAACTTTGATACGCCAATCAGACACCAAACAACTATCACTAAAGCAAATAGGCCCATGCCTAACGGCGTGGTAAATCGTTTCGATAACTGAGTGAGACAGGCAAGGTAAGTTCCCGCGAGCGCTAACGGGCGGGAGCCTTCAGGCAAGCGACTTCCTGCTAACAGTGGATAGGCGAGAATGAGGGTGAGATAGGCCCCGAGCAAACCCGCGGCGCAGAAAATCGCGACTTGCTGCATGCCGGGAAACGGTGCTAAACCTATGCCGACATAAGCCAAAGCGCTAGTGATAAAGGCGAGTGTCACCGTTGGGAAGATATACGCCACTGTGGCCTTTGCGCTCCGCTCTGTATCGCTTAAGCGCTCGCAGTAAAAATGAAAACTGTAGTCGATGGCAATGCCAATCAAGCTAGTGCCAAACACTAAGGTGAGTAAATGCAGCTCGCCAAATACGCTTAAGGTAAAAGTCACGGCCAGCAACAGCCCGCTGGAAATGGTGACGATTGCCAACAGTAGCGGCATTACAGAACGAAACGCCAACCAGACTAAGGCTATCACCCCAAGTAAGGATGCTAGGCCGAGGATCGATATTTCACTCTTAGCCGTTTGCGTTGCCGCAAGGGCATGAAACAGGGCGCCAGCTTTGAGCACGGTAATATCTGGGTAGCTTTGTTTAACGGCATCCAATCCTTGGGTTAATGCCGTCATCTGCGCTAATTGCGCATTGGGATTAAAAGCGCTTTCTCGCCCTTTTGCCATGACGACTGCGGCAACATGATCGCCTTGATTCGCGAGCAGTATCCCTTGGCTGGCTCTGACTTTTGAACTCGGCGCGAGGGCGAGTAAATTGGCCGGGAATAACAACAGCGGATCTTGGGCGAGCAAGTTGCTATTGGCGTAACTGAAGGCGTTGTAAAGCTGCGCTGTAGCCGCCTCAATTAGATTTCCAATGTCTTTCGTTGCTAACGCCTCAGCTTGTGGCGCTGTCAGTAATTTAAATCTGTGGGGGAAATAGAATTGCCCAAGCGCTTCGCCAAGCTGCATATCGGCGCTGCGAATCTCTGTGAGTGCAGCATTTTTGCCAGTAGCAACAAGGTCAGCTTCAAGCTTTTGCATCAAGAGCTTAGCCGCAGCGATGGCCGTGGTTTCGTCCTTGGCGACAAGCGCAATATAGACTTGGTCGGCGAGCGTGGCTTCAACTTGGTTAAGGGCGCGCTCTGTGAGTTTGTCCTGCTGTAAATGGGGCAGCATTGCTAGAATATCGCTCTGAACCCGTGCGCCGTTTTGCCAGAGTTGCAGCGTCCACAGACTTACTGACAGCATCAATAGCAACCAAATGGCGAGGCGCCACTTGGGGGAAGATTGCATTAGCGCTTGACTGGTGCGCGCGGCGAAGTTGGAGGCCATGGTTAAGGCTTGCTCGCCTCGATCGCCAACGCATACTGCGCTAATTCGGCTTCGCTGAGAGTGCCTTGGGAAAGCGCACTAAAGTCGATGCGGGTCATATCCTGCGGGCTCACACTCGGCGCTGCGCTCAGCAGTACTAGGGATTGCAAGGTATCGTCACCCTCTAACACCATATTGGCGATGGCTTTTTTCATTAAGGGATCTTTGGGCGTTAGGCCTAATTGCCATTGGCTGCCTGGACTCAAGCTTTCTGGGTTTAACTTCTCAGGGCTTAACTTTGCTGTGTTTAACTTGTCTGAGTTGAGGAAGTGCAGTTCGAAGTTTTCGCTTAAACCGGAAATATCCCCGCCGAGCATAGCGCGCACTAGGCTGGGTAATAAATCGCCCATAGCGGCGGCGCTCGCCGAGGCATCGGCCTTGCTGACTTGGACTCGACCTTGGCTATCGCGCTGGATCAGTTGTTTATCTTTTAAAATCAGCAGGGATTCGAAGGGCTTTATCTGTTGCCAGATCAGTCCTTGCTCTTTGTCGAAGATAAACTGGCCTTGGCTGATTAACGGCTTTTTGAGCACCTTTAACTGCCGGGATTGCACAAACTGACCTCGCACCGTTTCGCCCAAGTTAAGTTTTTGGCTTAAGGCGACAAGCTGCGCGGTATCCGCACTTTGGCTAAAGAGTGCTTGATAATTGCCGGGCGTGGCAAGCTTGTCACTTAAGGCTTCGGCCTTGAGTGGCTGGCTGCTTATCAAAGCAAAAGCTAAGCAGAGAAATAATGCACACTTTGTTAGTACAGGATTATTCGCCAGCACAGGATTCTTCGTCAGCGCAGAGCTCTTGGCGAGTATTGAGTTCATTAGTCTTCAACCTTAGCGAGCAGGGTGGCGATTTTGTCACGGAATACGTCTGGGGTGACAAAGCACAATTCTTGAGTGCTCATATCGACCGCCGCCTGAATGGTATAACCCTTAGTGATGCGCGCACCGGTTTCGACATCGCGAATTTGATAATTGATCTTTAAACGGTTTTCCCACTCGACTAGCTCGGCGCGCACTGTGATTTTTTGCTCAAAGGTGCTGGCTTTGACGTACTTAATCTGCAAATCGATAATCGGCCAGGCATAGTTAGATGCTTGCATCTGTCGATAGTTATAGCCCAGCTCATCGAGCAGTTTGCAGCGGGCTATTTCGAAATAACGCAGGTAATTGCCATGCCAAGTGATCCCCATGGAATCCACATCGTGGAAGGGAATTTGCATTTCCATATCGATAGTGAGCAGTGATTTCATCGGCACACTTCCCATTCGCCCGCTTGGATTTTAGCTATGGTTTGGCGTAGCACGGCTTCGAGCGGCCTATCTTCAATTAAGGTCTCAAAATCGGCGCGCACTTGAGCGAGGGTTTTCGCTAACGATGGCGTGAGCGAGGCTTCGTCCAGTTCATTTTGGGCGATACGCAAACCAATACCTTGGGTCATGGCGAGCAAGGCTGCGGCGGCCACTTGTTCGGTCAATTGCAGTACGCGCATACAGTCACGGGCGGCGATAGTGCCCATGCTGACTTTGTCTTGGTTGTGGCATTCGGTCGAGCGTGAGAACACGCTGGCGGGCATAGTGTGCTTGAGTGCTTCTGCCGTCCACGCCGATACGCCAATTTGCACCGCCTTAAAGCCGTGATTAATGGCGCGGCGCGCTCCGGTTGAGCCGGATAAGTTGGCGGGTAAGCCGTTGTTAAACTTAGGGTCCATCACTAGTGCCATTTGGCGGTCGATAAGATCGGCTAAGTTGGCCACAGTATTTTTCAGTGAATCCATCGCAAAGGCGATATGACCGCCGTAGAAATGACCACCGTGGAGAATATGCTCGCCTTCGCCGTCGACAATCGGGTTGTCGTTGGCGCTGTTGACTTCGGTTTCGATAAACTGACGCATAAACGGCAGGGTATCCTGCAACACGCCGATAATGTGCGGTGCGCAGCGGATGGAATATCTGTCTTGCAGACGATCAGAATTACGTGGATGTTCGTGGTGATTCAAATCTTCCCGTATCCAAGTGGCGATTTGGTTTTGCCCGGGATGCGGTTTGGCGGCAAATAAGATTTCATCAAAATGGTTCGAGTTGCCTTTTAGCGTTAACGAGGCCATGGCGGTAATGCGACTACTCAAGCGAGCAAGATATTGCGCGCGATCAAAGGCTAAGCAGGCTAAAGCTGTCATCACAGCCGTGCCGTTCATCAGGGCTAAGCCTTCTTTTGGACGCAGTACGTGCGGAGTGATGTTGAGCTTAGCGTACACAGCTTGAGTCGCTTGGCGCTCACCTTGGTAAATCACTTCGCGCTCACCGACTAACACGGCGGCTAAATACGACAACGGCGTTAAATCCCCGCTGGCGCCGACCGAACCTTCCTCTGGGATCACTGGCACTATGTTGAGATTCAGCAAGGTTTCTATGCGCTTTAATAGCTCATAGGTCACGCCAGATTTGCCAATGGCTAAGGAGTTTAAACGGCAAGCCATCACAGCGCGGGCCTGCATTATGCTTAAGGTCTCGCCTAAACCGCAGCCGTGGAAGCGGGTTAAATGCAGTGGTAATTCGTGGACCAGATCTAAACTCACATTGACTGTGCAAGAGTCGCCATAACCTGTGGTTACGCCATAGACCACGCCTTCTTCGTGCAGCAGGCTATCGATAAAGCGTGCACCTTTTTGGATATATTTTTGATAATCCGCATCGTCACAGAGCTTGACTGGCGCGCCCTTGGCGACGGCAACCACTTGTTCTAAGGTGAGAAATTGACGGCCAAACTCAACAGTCTGTAGGTCTGATTGACTCTCGGAGTCGGCTGCTTGGGTGTGGCTCATGAATGCTGTGTCCTGTCTGTCTTATGATCCTGCTCTGGGATCGGCGATGATGCTGAAGTTGTCGGTAACGGATTAGGCAGTACTAACTGCGATGGAGCGCGTTGGAACTCGCTGTCTTTACGCCAAAAATCAAAAAAGTTAAACCATTGCAAAGGCTCGCGTCTGGCAAAGTATTCTAAACGTTCGCTGTAGCGATTTACCGCCTGCTGTAATCTGTCCATTCTGCCCGCTCTTGGGCCTTTCAGTGTTTCGGCGAAGCGTTCTAAATGCACCCGATAACGCCCTTGTTCCCGCAGGCAAAACATTAAAAACACAGGGCAATCGAGTAAGCCCGCCAAAATAAATGGCCCCTGTGGAAACGCGGCATCTTGGCCCATAAAGGGCGCATACATGACGCGACCTTGGGTATTGGATGAGGTTCTATCCCCCGCAATTACCACCAGTTCACCGTCTTCTATCTTTTGCTGCAACAGCATAGACGTTGCAGGATTCAGCTCAGTCACTTGAATGAGATTGAGCGTGCTATCTGGGTTTAACTGTTTGAGTACTTTATTAAAATTTTCCGCATGGCTAGTTAGCACCATGACGTTGACTTTGACTTTGCGCTGGTGGATGGAAATGGCGCGGCAGAGTTCTAAATTACCAAGGTGCGACACTAATAACACCGCGCCTTTGCCGCTTTCGAGCTGGTCGGCCAGCACTTGGCGGTCGGGGAAATCCACTTGGCTTAATTGAATACGATCGCACCAGGCATCGATTCTATCGAGCGCCGCATTGCCAAAGGCTAAAAAGTGATTCAGGCTATCACGCCAGCCTACGGGTCGATTGAGTTTAGGATGTTGCGGCTCAAGCGTTTGCACGCGGCGCAGAAAATCTAACGAGGCTTCGCGGGTGACTTTGCCTGTGAGGAAAAAATAGCAAATCACCGGATACATAATGGCGCGGCATAACCAATGGCCGCCAAAGCGATAGCTCTCGGCTAACAGTTTGATGCCCCAGTAACTGCCACGCTCCTTCATGCCAGACCAATGGGTAGCTGAAGTTGATGATGATACTGATGAGCAATGGGGAGTTTGTGCGGTTTGTTGCTGTGATTTACGCTTCAATAGCCAAGGCAGGCGTTTGAGCATGCCGAAAAACAACTTAGTGTGCAGCTTAGTGATGCGCACATTATCGGCCACACCCTGAAAGTGACTGACGCCGCCTTCGGGATAAATCACCTTAGTCGGCTGGAATAGAATCTCCACCCCTTGCCAGTAGAGTTTAACGAGGATTTCGATATCAAAATCCATTCGTTCCGTTAAGGCTTGCTGGCACAGTAATCGCTCGGTGGCGGCCAGCGGATAAACGCGAAAGCCACACATAGAATCTTGAATATCAAAGCTTAAGGTTTCGACCCATACCCAAAAATGGGTTAGATAACGGCCATAAAGCCTGCCCTTAGGTACAGATTCATCGTACTCAGGCTTACCCGAAATCAGCGCATCGGGTTTAGCTTGTGCCCTTGCTAACATAGCCGGAATATCAGCGAGATTATGTTGACCATCGGCATCGACCTGCAGCGCATGACTAAAGCCATCGCGGTAGGCACGGCGCAGCCCTGTCATCACAGCGGCGCCTTTACCACGGTTGTAGGGATGCAGCAGTAAAGTCACCCAAGGATAGGTTTGGGCTAAGGATTGCAGTAGATAACGGGTTTCGTCATTGCTGCCATCATCAATTAAATAACAGGGCAGATTAAACTGGGCAAGATCGGCCAAGGTCTGGGCAATCGCGGCGCTGTGATTGTAATTGGGGATCACTAGGGCGAGCTTAATGGACGCCGACTCAACGAGGTCGCTGGGTGGTGTTAGCACTGGCTCGCCTCATCGCTGCTGTTAACTGGCGTGCTATCAAAGGCGATACGGCCTGAAGCGTAACGGTTTTCACCATCAATATAGGCGAAGGTGAGTTTTGCCTTAGCGGCATTATTGCTAATGCTTAAGGTGACTTCTTGGCCCGGCAGTATGAGTTGCTGAAACTTAAGCACTTCTAAGTTAGCGACTGCCTCTGAATAACCGAAATGTTGGCAGCCTAAACGCACCGCCCAATCTAATTGCGTCACGCCCGGCAACACGGCTTGTTCGGGGAAATGGCCGTTAAAATACTCAAGGTCGGCCGCCACTAACAGACGTAATTCAATGTTATCAATGCCGATATCGGAATGCAGGATCGGCGGTAAACTCGATTTAATCATGATCAAATAACTCGACTAACTGGGCAGTGACACGCTTACCCTGAGTGTTAAGCGGTAAAATATCGGGATAACGCCAGCGGCGTGGCAGGGTGACGCGCTCAAATTGGGTCAGTAAATGTGCTTTTAGGGCATTGTTAATACTGAGTTTGCCCTGTTCTTGCAGCACGTTTTTACCGAGTTCTGACAGGGTTACAACCGCGCCAAGTTGGGATTTAAACTGTGGTAGCACTACCAGAGCGGCTTGCTCAACGTAGGCGTGGCTGCACATGAGGGTTTCCATTTGCGCGAGCGACAGACGCTTCTCTTCAATCTTAACGATGCGATCGAGTCGGCCTTTGAGTCTAAACTGGCCATTCTCGGTCGGTTCAATTTTATCTTCGCAGCGCAGCCATTCATCGTCGGCCAAATAGGGCGATTTTAGCAGCAGGGCGCCGTCGGTCGGATCTTGATCTATTGAGATGCGGTCAAACACTTGCCAAGGTTCATCGGCCTCATGCTGACGGCGATAGGCGATGCCGCCAGTTTCTGTGCTACCAAAAATTTCGATGGGCAGGTGACCATAGCACTGGTTGACGCCTTTGGCCGCGGCAAAACTTAATGGCCCGCCAGAGCTAAATACTAAGCTCGGTGAGCGCAGTTGCCGCTCGTGCTCTAGCGCTTTAGGCAGGCGCGATAACTGGGCTGGGCTACTGATCAAGCACAGGTTTGGCAGCAAGGCAGTGTAATAACTTAGGGTTTCTGGGTATTCAATCTGCTCGCTTAAAAACGGTCGACTGGCGGCGAGCGGCCACAAAATCTTGAATAACAGACCGTAAATATGCTGGTGGGAAACCGTTGAAACCACGCTGCAATGGGGCAAATGCTCGGCAAAAGTATGTTCGAGCACAGACACTTCGACATCTAACTGTTCGAGTGTTTTACGGATCGCCTTAGGTTCGCCGCTGCTTCCTGAGGTAAAGAGCACTAACTCACCGATAGCCTCGCTTGCAGGCCAAGGTTTGTTGGGCAGACTCAGTTCTTTTTTCAGCAACACAAAAGCTTGGCATTCGCACAAAGGCTTGTCTGACAATATGCCATCAAACTGGTGCGTTAACTCGCTCAAGGTGCCGGTTTGGGTGTTGGGAGGCAGGATAATTTCTTTGCCCGCTAACAGCGCGGCACATAATCCGACGGCAAACAGATCGCTGGTATCACTCGCGAGCAGCCATTTTTTCTCGGGCGCGGCGAGCAGTTGCTCGTAAAAATACGCCACCTGATTGGTAAATAATGCACCTGTGACTATGTCGTGGTGATTAAAGCTGATCAGTTGTTGGGCAAAGGGCCCTTGGGTTAACCAGTTTTTGAGTAGCTGTGTCATGTTTTCTTCAACCAAAAGCTGCGATATAACCATTCCCCACCGAGGAGCAGTCCCATGAGTACGTATGCAATCAAACCGTTATACAAGGTCCAGGTTGCTAAGCTAGTAAAGCCAGCGGTATAAGCCGCCATCGAGCCATTTAAGATAAATAAGCCGCACCAAAGTAGGGTGACTTTTTTAAGATACGGAATGGCTTCATCCGGTAAATCGGGTTCTTTCAAGCGGGCTAAACGCTCTATCATGCATGGGCCAGTGTGCAGTGAATAACTGAACAGCGCCAGCATAGTCAGATTTATCACCACAGGGTAATACAAAAGCCAGTCGCTGCGCTTGGCAAGATAACTGCCTGCGGTGAGCGCTATCCCCACCAACAGCGGCAGTATTAACGTCTTAACCCTTTGCTTTTGTAGCATTAACCGAACTATCAGCAATAAACACAGCACGAGCGCTATGGTGCCAGCAGGCAAATAATTCAGCCCTAAATATACGGCAACCGGATAGGCTAGCAAGGTTAGGGCGGTTAACACCTGTAGCAAGGCGCGCATTAGTCTTTAACTAAACCTTCGATGGCATTCACCACATCGTTAACTGTGCGAACGGATTTAAATTCATCGGGTTGGATCTTTTTACCTGTCATTTGTTGCAGCTTTATCACTAAGTCGACGGCATCAATACTGTCGAGATCGAGCTCTTCATACAGGTTGGCTTCAGGCGTAATTGCCTCAGCCTCAATTTCGAATTCGTCCACTAAAATAGTGGTCAGCATAGCGAGGATTTGTTCACGATTTTGCATATTCCTCTCCTATGGACGCTGTGATTCGATAAAGCTAGCTAAGCTGGCAACACTGTGAAAATGGGCCTTAGTGGCATCCGAATTAGCCTCGATTTTGACATCAAATTTTTTCTTGATGGCTAAGCCGAGTTCGAGGGCGTCGATTGAATCTAAGCCTAGACCTTCGCCAAAGAGTGGCGCATCGGTTTCAATATCATCAATACTGACGTCTTCAAGATCGAGACAGTCGATGATTAACTGCTTTATTTCATTGTTTAAGTTCATAATTATTTTCGAGTTGTTGTTTATAGTAGTGTTCAAGATCCCGCGTCAGCTGCCGGGCCATTTTTGCATGCTCACCTAAAGCCGCTTGGTACTTCTGGTAAGAAACTGTTGCGCCGATTTCAACGGCCATCCCCATGGTTTGCCTTGGGATCTCATACCAAGGTTGCTCCTTTGTCAAACCACGGACATTGGTTCGCAGCACCACAGGTAAAATATCTGCTTCGGCCCTTAAGGCAATGTTGGCGGCGCCGCGGGCAAAGTCGTTAATGGTCGCGCCGACAACCGTGCGTGTGCCCTCGGGGAAGATAATTAAATTGGTGCCCCTCGCGAGCACTTCGCGGCAATCCTCTAGCATAAGTTCGGCGCCGCGATTGGGAATATAACCCGCGCAGGACACGACACCACGCAAAAATGGATTACGCCATAAACCTTGTTTGACTATGCAGCCCGCATTGGGCATGAGGCTTATCAACACGACCACATCCACTAAACTGGGATGATTGGCGATCACGATAACGCCTCTGGCGTCATGCAGTTGTTGTGCTCTGTGGGTACTAACGTGGATCACGCCCGCCCAAGTGAGCATGGCGACAAAACCTTTGAACATCAGATGCACGGCCTTTTGGACTCGAATAATCCGCGCCTCGGGTGTACCAGGCCAAAAACGTAGCAAAGGTAAAATGGTCAAGGAGCTTAATAAGCCGCCTAAGCCAAAGGCGATATAACAACTCACGCCGCCTAACCAACGTGGCACATAATTCAGCCCAGCGCGGCGAGTCTCCGGCAAGGTATAAGCGGCATTGTGCATTGAATCTTCATAACCCTTGGCGGCGTCATGGCTGTGGGCAGTATTAAACATGCTCAAGTTTCCAATGCCATTGGGATAAGCAGCCTGAAATATTTTGCGTTGTCGCTAGGGCGTGGATAAAAGCGCCATAGGTCAAAGGGTTTAATGCTGTCGACTCACAGATGCGGCTGACAGTGAGCTTGACTGAAGCGGGCGCATCGAAGGGCGCGAGCTGTAAGCCGAGGGCCAAAGGTAATTCAAATTCTTGGGTAAACTCATCGTACACAGGTGGCACAGGATCATCACCGAAGACTAACAGCAAGGGCTCTGGCGACTGGTGTAACTGGGCGAAGGCTTCAACCATAGCTTGTGATAGGGTTTCGGTACCTGCGGCAACTGAGGTCGACGGCGCGGTATTGGCCGCCACTATGCCAAAAATGCCGCTGGCGGTGTTGTGCACCGACTGACTAAATCCTAATGGCGATAAGGGCTGTTTGGCGATAATGTCTTCGAGCAGTCCTATGGTGCGCTGCAACTCTCCGTGGCGCGAGGCAAAAATAGAGCGGCAGTTTTCCGGCATATCGCACTGAAAACTCACCTCTAGCATCATCTTAGTTAAGCGACTAAAACGGCGGCGTTGCATGGCGGGAACGTGTTTGAGTGCGGGAGCTATGGTATCAGACTGTGGTGTGTCGAGATTTAATTCAGCCGAGTTTTTGCACCAAGTTTGCCAACTTTGCGGATGCTGATATTGGGGGGCCCAAGCGCCCCAAGAGAGAATGCTGAATGTTAGTTGCACTACTTTGCCTCGACACTAAATTTAAGCTGTCTTAGTTATCCCTAACTAAGTTAGAACATTGATGGATTGTCATACCATAGTGAGGTGTAAACGCGTTTGATGAATGACGCTGGAATGACCTCTACAGCGGGGCCATTCTACACCATGCCCCGCGTTTTTATGAAGCCATTTGCATTGTATGGGTTAATGCAATGGGATCAAGTGCTGCGATTTTCGGCAGTTAGATCGAATTTGTGTAACAAATATCGCAATAGCATTCTCATTCGACAGGCTTTTTTATCCTAGCGATTTACGGTCAAAATGAAAAAGGCGCACCGAGCGCCTTTTGTCTTCACCACGGCATGGTTTTACTGTGCCAGCTGGTTCTCGAGTTTACGTAGAGCCACTTTTAGCTTGCGGGTATTTTCTGGACCCATACGGATCAGCAGTTTTTGCGCGCTAGGTAGTGCCTCTAAGTTAGGGTCAACAAATTGATAGTTAACGCTAATAGAGCTCAGCTCAATCGGATCT
Source organism: Shewanella sp. SP2S2-6 (assembly GCF_031931965.1). Lineage (NCBI taxonomy): Bacteria > Pseudomonadati > Pseudomonadota > Gammaproteobacteria > Alteromonadales > Shewanellaceae > Shewanella > Shewanella sp. SP2S2-6. Next base: position 105,929 of record NZ_JAUOEQ010000007.1, read on the forward strand.
TCAATGATAGGCGCCGCGAGCAGTATTTTAATCGCTTGCAGCATTCTGTCGTTGAATTTAGCGTTGCTGTAGCCGAGTTCGGTAAAGGCTTCCTCTAGCATAGGCGTCATTTGCTTATAGGTGACCATTAACGTTTGTTCGTCCATTTTGGCAATCGAGTCAACATAGGCATCGTATCTGTGGAAACCCTCAGGATTTAAATACACTTTGTTGGTGATTTCAGAAACCGAGAAATGCTTCTCTGGGCCTTTGAGTGGACTCACTTTACGGGTCAATTCGCCCTGAGCTAAGTTATCGACAAACACCACAAATTGGCGCGCGAGATCTTGCTGCACTAATGCAGAACCCAGCACATTGTTATCGATAATGGCGAGGGCTTTTTGTTGTACGAATGCATCACTTTCAGCCAGTGCAGGTACAGGTTCAGCAACCACTTCCGTCTCAGTTACCGCAGGGGCTTCTGTGCTGTTGGTGTTCGTTTCTGTAACAGCAGGCGTCGTTTCAGTGGTTTCTGGCTCTGGCGCACTTTCGAGCGTCATAGGCTCAGATGGCGGTGTTTCAGGTAATACAATTGGCGCGTTAGGGATGAGTTTAGGTGAATCTGAGTCACCGCTGTAGTAATAATATCCTCCGGCAGAAAGTAGCACGACGAGCACTATCGCAAAAAGCGCAAAGCGATTACTGCTAGAAGAAGTCTCTTGAGGTGTTATTCTATCATCTTGATTAACTTGCATTTTACATCCTTCGCTTGAGTGTCAAGGTAACTTGGTGAATACATGCAGCTAACATTAAAGTGCAAGAGCGGACTATTGGAATACCGCTGGTTCATTTTGCAAGTTTCCATGCGCTTGTCTATAGCGCTTAGCTGAACATAAACAATTTATTTTGAGTATCGAGGCAGATGTCACTCCTCGGCCTTTCCCCTTTACTGCCTAAGCCTGCACATAGTGCTGCTTGTGCCCGAGCCAACGTAAGATTATCGCATCGACTTTTTCGGGGGCCTGCGCCATCACATGATTTGCCAGTTTTTGAATGTGCGGGATCAAAGCTTGATCGCGCACCAGATCGGCAATTTTCAGCTCGGCCAGTCCCGTTTGCTTAGTGCCAAGCACTTCACCTGGGCCACGAATTTCTAAATCTTTCTGCGCTATGATGAAACCGTCATTACTCTGCCTGAGTACACTCAGTCTTTGGGTGGCGGTATGGCTCAATGGCGCCTTGTAGAGTAACACACAATGGCTTGCGATGGCGCCTCGACCGACTCGTCCGCGCAGTTGGTGTAGTTGTGCCAAACCTAAACGTTCAGGGTTTTCAATGATCATCAGGCTGGAATTAGGCACATCGACGCCGACTTCAATCACTGTCGTTGCCACAAGAAGATGAATGATGCCCGCCTTAAAATCGGCCATAATTTGCTGTTTCTCGGCGCTCTTCAACCTGCCATGCACGAGGCCGATATTGAGCTCGGGCAGGGCGAGGCGCAGTTCTTCGGCCGTGTCTTCGGCGGCTTGGCATTCGAGCACTTCGGATTCTTCAATCAGAGTGCACACCCAGTAGGCCTGACGTTTATCTGTGATGACGGCGTTACGTACCCGTTCGAGCACTTCGTTGCGGCGTGAATCGGCAATCGCCACTGTGGTCACAGGTGTCCGTCCCGGCGGCAGTTCATCTATAATGGATGTGTCGAGATCTGCATAGGCCGTCATCGCTAGCGTGCGTGGGATCGGCGTTGCCGTCATGATTAATTGATGCGGGTGGAACCCTTGGCTCACGCCTTTTTCACGTAGACCTAAGCGTTGGTGTACGCCGAATCTGTGCTGCTCATCTATGATAATTAACGCAAGTTTGTTAAAGACCACATGCTGCTGGAAGATAGCATGGGTACCAATCACCATCTGGGCGGCGCCGGATTCTATGTCCGCAAGGGATTGCGCTCTGACCTTGCCTTTGAGTTTACCCGCCAGCCAACCGACCTTAAGCCCGAGTGGCTCAAACCAAGCGGCAAAGTTAGTCGCATGCTGCTCGGCCAATAGCTCGGTTGGCGCCATCATGGCAACTTGATAACCGTTTTCAATCGCTTGCAGGGCTGCCATCGCTGCGACTAAGGTTTTACCTGAACCTACATCCCCTTGCACTAAGCGCATCATAGGGTGCGGTTTTTCTAAATCTTTGCCTATATCGGCCACCACTCTTTGCTGGGCGCCCGTGGGCTTAAAGGGTAAAGCGGCGAGGAAAGGATTGAGCAATTGTCCTGTGGCCTGCATGGTAACCGCTGTGTCTAAATTACTGCGCTGTCTTAGGCGTAACATGCTGAGATTGTGGGCGAGTAATTCTTCCTGTACGAGTCGCTGCTGTGCTGGGTGTTGGCCTAACTCTAAATCGAACTGAGAGATCCCCGCAGGAGGTCGATGCAGCGTCTGCAGCGCTTGTTTAAGGCTAATGTTATTCGGTTGCAACTGCGGTGGCAGCAGCTCTGTTAAGCCGCCATCTTCCAGTAATACCAAAGCTTGCTCGGTCAGCTTGAACCAACTCGCCTGTTTTAATCCCTCAGTTGTGGGATAAATCGGCGTTAGGGTATCGCTCAGATGAACATCTTCACCGGGATACACGACTTTATATTCTGGATGCACTATCTCAGCTTGATGACCACCACGACGCACTTCACCGTAGGCGCGGATCATCAAACCGTTTTGCATGGCATTACGCTGGGCGACGGAAAAGTTAAAGAAGCGCAGGCTCAAGCTACCCGTATCGTCGCGCACATTGCAGACCAGCATACGCTTGCGGCCTTGGATGATTTGCGTCGATTGGATTTCAGCTTCTATGGTGCCGTAACTGCCGGGCATAAGAGCGGCAATCGGATAGATTTGGGTTCTGTCTTCGTAGCGCAGGGGTAAGTGAAACAGCAGATCTTGTACTGTTGTGATGCCGAGCTTTGCGAGTTTCTCCGCGACCTTTTTGGCGACGCCTTTGAGGTCGGTGATCGGAACAAGATCCAATTGCTGCAAGTCGTTAGCACTCAATCACTGTGAATTTATACATATATTAACAGAGAATAAGCGTAAGGCAATCTCAAGCAGAATGAGGGACTTATTTGCCTGCATAATTAACGTCAGTTTGCGGCCCTTAGGTTTCGGCTAAGGCCGCAAAAATTGTCGATATGAACGAAAGAGTAGTTAACCGTGAGCGTGATTACAGCCAGCCCTTTTGTTTGGCGATGCGTGCTGCATCGATTCGGTTGCTAGCATTGAGTTTGGCTATGGCTTCGGAGAGGTAGTTGCGCACTGTGCCTTCGGCGATAAAGAGGGTTTCGGCGATGTCGGCGGTGGATTTGCCTTCACTGGCGAGGCGAAGAGCACGGCGCTCTTTATCGTTGAGTGGGTCGACGTCACCAATTGCCATCATGGCAAGTTCAGGATCGATCACCCGTTTACCCGCCATAACTTGTTGAATCGCGTTGACTAAGGTTTCCGAGGGCGCATCTTTTAGCAGAAACCCGCCGACACCGGCTTCGATAGCCCGTTTGATATAGCCCGCGCGGCCAAAGGTGGTAATGACTACGACCTTAGTTTGACTATGTTGATCCTTTAACCAAGTTGCCAGTTCTAGGCCTGTGCGGCCAGGCATTTCGATATCGGTTAGCAAGAGATCAAAGCTTTGCTGTTTGAGTAGGCCTAGGGCCTCGTCGCCGTCACTCGCTTGGGTGATATTAAAGCCTCCCGCAAGCGTGAGGAGTGCGGCGAGCGCGCCTCGCACCATGGCTTGGTCTTCCGCCAATAAAATCTTCATTAATCTGTTGCTCCCTGCAAAGGTAAACTGACGGTAAATGCATATCCCTGTTCGAGATTATAGCTCAAGCTGCCGCCTAAGCTGTCGAGACGTTCGCGTATGCCAGTGAGGCCATTGCCTTCGGCGATAGGTTTACTTGTGCCATTATCTTTGACTTCAAGGATTAGTCGTTCTGGCTGTTGAATAAAGTCGATAATACATTGACTTGCGCCGCTATGGCGTAAAATATTATTCACCAGTTCAGTGACAATTAACCCTAGCTGACTCTCCATTCTGGCGGGTAATTTGGGGATACTGCCTGTTAGCTCGACACTGATCCCTTTTTCCCTCAATAGTTTACACAGTTGTGTCACGCTATCCGCGAGTCCTTTATGTTTGTAATCCGATACAGTATGGCGAATTTGGCTGAGGCTCTCGCGGGCGATTTGACCGAGTTCATTAAGCTGGATAGTGGCTAGTTGGTATTCTTGTTTTTCCAGCAGTTTTTCGGCCAGTTCCGCCTTAAGCGCAATCGAAGATAAGCTGTGGCCCATAATGTCGTGTAGATCGCGCGCGATACGCTCACGCTCAAGCATAGTGGCCAAGGTGGTAATTTCTTGGGCACTTTGCTGTTCTTTTAATTTATGCCGATAACGTCTGCGTTCGGCGACACCAAACATACCCACGCCGAGCACTAACCCCGAGCCGTAAAGCGGAAAGTAGTAACTGTTAAAGTGGTAAATCTCATTGAGGGCAAACAGTAGTCCGATGATGGCAGCAAGCGCCAATAGACAGGTCCTTAGAGGGTAAAAAAAGCCAATGAAAAAAGCCGCAAAGGTGAATAGTGAGATAGATCCTGGGTTGATTGGGGTGATCGCTATTGCTATCGCCACCATAATCAGAATGGGCCGATAGGCGCTACGGTTATTGCACTTATAGGTCCAAAAATAGCTGGCAATAAAAGGGATTAACACAGCAAAACTGAGGGCGATTTTCCAGCTTGGATAGGGATTTATGGCTAGAGGGATAAGATAAAACACTAAGTTTATCAAATACACCCAAGCAAGTTTTCGTTCGAGCTGAAGATGCGTGATTGTCATAATGCCCCTATGAAACAGCGTTGATTGTTAAGCGTTGTTCGTTGAATGCCCGAAGGTGGCATCTGTGTTGATTTACTCTGTTTAGGGATTGGCGCTGGGGTCAGCGCCATCAGTCCCTGTTAACAACTTGGTCTAGTTTGCACTTAATTGCTGATTTTGTTGAAGCAAAAATTTTGCCCAACCGTAATCTGCTTGCACTTTTATAGCCTGTTGCCAATCTTCACTCGCGCCTTGGCTATCGCCTAATTCCTGTTTAGCGAGCCCGCGCCACGTGTAAGCTTCGGCTTCACCCCAACAAATGTCGTCGCAAGGTTGGGCGAATCTTTCTATGGCCGTGGTGGCGAGCGTCTTAGCATTTTGCATGCTGCCGCCAAACATAGCAGGCGTGTTGTAGGCGGCGATCGCTTTAACCAACGCGACCCGTGGATTTTGGGGTTCTAACTGCTCGGCGTTGGCAATGGCTTTGGCTGATTTCATGCCGAGAGTTGCGCCTTTGCTATTGTCTAAGGCGATTTGCATGCCATAAACCGACGATAACAGCGCGAGGGATTCCGCATCAGCTTGGCTGGTTTCTAAGGCTTCTAATGCGGTTTGCGCATTAGTCAGTGCACTGCTGGCGAGGGCTTTTTGTCCCATGACATTGGCGCTAATGGCTAAGCGATAGTTCGCATAGGCTTTGTCGTAATCTTGGGTGCTGGCACTCAGTTGTTGCAGCTGCGCTAGGTTCATCGAGTTTGAGGCCGCATCTATGCTGGTGATGTTGGCGTTAGAGGGCGACGCTGCAAACGTGTGGCTGCTGATAAGCGCTAAGCTTGAGACGAGTAATAATATTTTCATGGTATTTCCTTATTGAGTAAATTTCCCCGTGTTTGGGTACGGACTCATTATCAGAAATTCGACTGGAGAAATGCAGACACAAAGGTCATGGCTTTAGCATGACAAATGTCATCAGTTTAAGGGTGTTAAACTTGTCTTTTTTTAAAAGTGCGAAACCCAGATAGCAAAACACCGGAGAGGCTCCGGTGTTTCAAGTGGATATTACCGCTGGGTGTTATACCAAAGCTTGAGCGCTCGCTTGGTTAATCAGGTAACCCATATAACCTAAATAGGCCAGTAGCAGCACAGAACCTTCGCGGCGGCCGATACGTAATCCCGTCCATGCAAAAGGCAGAATCACTATGGCTAAGGCTAACATCACCATAAAGTCGAAGGGTTGGAAACCGAGTGACGATACAGGATGCACTATGGCGGTAACGCCTAAAATACCCAAAATATTGAACAGGTTAGAGCCAACAACGTTACCGATAGCGATATCGCTTTGACCTTTTAGTGCCGCAATTACTGAGGTCACTAACTCTGGCATGCTGGTACCAATCGCCACGATCGTTAAGCCGATAATGACTTCACTCACGCCGAAGGTTTTCGCTAAATCTACCGCGCCGTTTACAAACAGAATACCGCCGCCAACTAACATGCTAATGCCGACTAGGATGAATAGGCCAGAAAGCAGTGGGTTATTGGGCCCCGCTTCAATCTCTTCTTCATTCTTGCTGTTTTTCGAGCTGATATAGCTAAAGGTTAAATATCCAAACAGCAGTGAAAGCAGTACCACACCGTCAATCAGGCTCAGTTCGCCGTCTAACAAGAGTCCCCAGAACAGCATAGAAGCCAAGATCATCAAAGGGATATCGCGCTTAACCACTTGGGATTGCACTTGGATAGGGCGGATTAGCGCCGTGATCGCTAAGATCAAACCTATGTTGGCAATGTTAGAGCCGATAACGTTACCTAAGGCGATACCACTGTTTCCGGCGAGGGCAGATTTGACACTCACCGCCAGTTCTGGTGCGCTAGTACCAAAGGCAACAATAGTTAAGCCTATGATAAGTGGCGTAATACCTAAGCGTAGGGCGATAGCACTCGCGCCACGCACTAGGGCTTCGGCGCCTAAGGTTAAAATAATAAAACCGCCAATAATCGAGAGTGTAATGAGCATCACGGGACTTTGTTAAACCTATATTGAATGGGAAAGTACAAGGGAATTATCCCTTAGCCGACAGGCGCACATGATACGTGGTTTTATCGGAGTTTGACAGAATATGTCATAAAAAAGCACGCCGAGGCGTGCTTGATTTATGTCGATAACCACATTGGCCATCTCTCTGTTTAGCCGAGTTATTTTTGTGTTAACTCATCTTCCCAGCGAACTTGGGCGCCACGAATGCCATCAACTCGTTCGCTAAAGGCTTTTTCAAGCACATGGCGTTTGATCTTAAGCGTCGGTGTCAGTACATCGTTCTCAATCGTCCAAGGATCGTTAACTACGATAATCGCATCCACATGTTCGTGTGACTCTAAGTGCGGATTCACGCTATCGAGTGTCGCCTTGAGTGAAGCGCGGACTTCTTCGCGGGCTTGCAAACTAGCGCCTTCGGATAATTGCACTAATGCGACCGGATGCGGCAGGCCAGAGCCAATCACGCAGATCAGTTCAACATGCGGGTCCTGCGCCAATTTACGTTCGATAGGCACGGGCGCGACATATTTTCCCTTGGCGGTTTTGAAGTTGTCCTTCACTCGGCCAGTAATGGTCACGCAACCATCGGCATCAATAGAGCACAAATCGCCAGTGTGGAAGAAACCATCGGCGTCGAAGGCTGCCGCAGTGGCTTCGGGCTGTAGATAATAAGCCGTCATCAACCCTGGACTCTTAAGCAGTAGCTCACCATCTTCCCCTTGGCGGATCTGACAATCCTCAACCGGGCGACCCACAGTGCCAATTTTACGGGCATCGAAGGGATAGTTGATAATCGAGTAGGCGCAGTTTTCTGTCATACCCCAAGCTTCACAGATATTCAGACCAATGCTGTGATACCAGTGGATCAGCGACGGCGGAATGGGCGCAGAGCCAGAGCCGAGCAAACGACAATGGTTCAAACCTAAGCCTTTATGGATTTTGTGCTTCACTAAGCTGCTGATTAACGGGATCTTCAGCAATAGATTCAGTTTACTAACACCAATTTTGTCTATGATGTTTTTCTGGAACAGGCTCCACAAACGCGGCACTGAGAAGAATACCGTCGGTTTTGCCCTTTGCACGTCGGCGACGAAGGAGTCGAGACTCTCGACGAAGGCGACCACGCTGCCGGAATAGAAGGATGAACCTTCAATCGCGACGCGCTCTGTGATGTGCGCTAAAGGCAAATAGGATAACAGTCTGTCATTGCCGTCGGTGCGTAAATCACGCACTACCGCTTGGCAGGTCCAGCCATAGCTAGCGAAGGTTTGAATCGCGCCCTTAGGTTGACCCGTTGAGCCAGAGGTATAGATAAGTGTCATCACTTGATCTGGCAGCGGCAGCGGCGCATCAACTAGGGGATAACCTAGTTTAAGTAATTGTTCCCATTGATATTGGGCTGGCATTGTATCGTAGGGCATAGCAAGGCGTAACAGTTCGCCGCCGACACCGGCTTCTTGGTCGGCCCAATGGTCGAGCTTACCGAGGAAAATGGCTTTTGCACCGCTGTGTTGCAGCACATAGCGAATAGTATCTGTGTTGGCCGTTGGGTAAATCGGCACGCTGACATAGCCGCCGTGCATTAACGCGAGGTCGGTGATAAACCATTCGGCGCAGTTTTTAGAGAGTACGGCAATTTTATCACCGCGCTCTAGGCCTAGATGCTGTAAGGCACCGGCCAGTTGCTGAACTTTTTCTTGAACTTCGGCCCAAGTAAAATCAAGGAATTGACCCTTGATAGGTTGGCGTAAATAGACTTGATCCCCCTGAGTCTTAGCCCAGTGCGCCAGCATTTCAATTGGCGTCTTAATCGCTGTATCCATTGGCAATTCCCTGTTCTTTATTGTTATTTTGGCTGCACCCAGTATGGCGAGTTTTGTGAGCCCGCGCAAATAGTTTACAGGATTGTAAAATATGAGAATGGAGCACAAAGCCTACAAGCTGAGTATGAAAATAAGATGAAGAGAATAGTAAGCGGAAACGAGGAGGGGGGCGGCAACAAAAAAGGCGCCGCAGCGCCTTTTTGTTGGTTGAAGTGGAATGCCAGAGCTTACAGCTCCATCACGCCATCCATTTCAACTTGAGAATCCTTCGGCAATTGCTTCACGCCGATAGCTGCACGTGCAGGGTATGGCTGGCTGAAGTAACGGCTCATGATTTCATTCACTTTTGCAAAGTGGCTTAAATCAATCAGGAAGATGTTGAGCTTAACGATATCGTTGATTGAACCGCCCGCAGCAGTACAAACTGCCGTTAGGTTTTCAAATACTTGCACCACTTGCGCTTCAAAATCATCGCTGACAATTTGCATTGTGCTTGGCACAAGCGGAATTTGGCCGGATAAATATACTGTGCTGCCGACTTTGACGGCCTGTGAATAAGTGCCGATGGCCGCAGGGGCGTTTTCGGTCGCTATGATGATTTTTTCTGCCATGACGCTCTCTCTAATGTTGAGTTAATTAACGATTACGGGACGTACGCAGCACTTCGGGCAGTACCCTAATTCGGCGCATCACATTGGCTAAATGGATCCTGTCTTTCACCGAAATCCGCAGGTTGATCAAATACACGCGGCCATCTCGTTCTTCAGTGCTGAGGTTGTGAATGTTCGAACCTTCGGCGGCAATGATCGAAGTGATCTTCGCCAGTGCGCCTTGGTGGTTAACGATTTCGACCCGCAGGTTGGCTTGGTAATCAACGCCTTCGACATTATCCCATTGCACAGGAATATATTTGTCAGGCTCGCCTTGATAACCACGAATGTTAGCGCAGTTTTCCATGTGCACCACTAAGCCCTTACCTTGGCTCACGTGGGCTATCACGGCATCACCAGGAATTGGGCGGCAACAGTTCGCGAAGGTTACGAGCATGCCTTCAGCGCCACGAATTGGCATCATGTGGCCGTCGCGGCTTTCTTGATTCTCAAGATTATCGCCAATCAAACGCTGGGCGATAACGATGCTCATGGCATTGCCAAGGCCGATGTCGGCGAGCAGTGAATCGAGCGTGGTGTGTTTAGTATCGCGAATGACTTTTTCAATCTGCTCAGGCGGAATACTGTCGAGTTTAGTCTTGCCGAGCGCATGGTTGAGCAGGCGGCGACCGAGCGCAATCGCGTCATCACCCTTAAGGCTTTTTAGCACTTGGCGGATTTTGGCGCGGGCCTTACCTGTTACCACAAAGTTCAGCCAAGCGGCATTCGGACGGGCGCCTTTGGCGGTAATGATTTCAACAGTTTGGCCTGAAATTAACGGCTGGCTGAGCGGATACGCTTGGCGGTTAACGCGGGCACCGACGCAGGTATTCCCCACATCTGTATGCACTTCGTAGGCAAAGTCTACCGCGGTGGCATTCACGGGTAATTCCAGAATGCGACCTTCAGGGGTGAACACATAAATCTCTTCTGGGAAGAGTTCAGTCTTCACGTTTTCAACGAATTCGAATGAGGTGCTGGCGCTTTGTTGTAATTCCAACAAGCTTTGCATCCACTTACGGGCACGCACTTGAGTCGTCGTGCCTTGGCCTGTTTGCGCACCGCCTTTGTAGGCCCAGTGTGCAGCGACCCCTTTGTCAGCCATCTGATCCATATCTTCGGTACGAATTTGGATCTCAACGGGCACGCCGTGTGGACCAAACAAAGAGGTATGGAGTGACTGATAACCGTTGGCTTTAGGGATAGCGATATAATCTTTGAAACGGCCGGGACGAGGTTTGTACAGTCCGTGCATGGCGCCGAGTACGCGATAACAAGTGTCGATGGAATCGACTATCACCCTAAAGGCGTAGATATCCATCACTTCTTGGAATTGCAGCTCTTTACTCTGCATCTTGTTATAGATGGAGTAGAGATTTTTCTCGCGGCCTTTAACTTTTCCTGGAATACCCGCATCGTTTAAGCGCGTATAAACAGCGGCTTCAATGCCTTGGATCAATTCTTTGCGATTGCCACGTGCGGCTTTAACGACTTCTTTAAGCACCCGATATCGCATGGGGTAATACGCTTGGAAACCTAAGTCTTCTAACTCTGTCTTGATGTTATGGATACCGAGACGGTTAGCGATGGGTGCGTAGATTTCTAAGGTTTCGCGGGCGATACGGCGACGTTTGTCGGGACGCAGGGCGCCTAAGGTACGCATATTGTGGGTTCTATCGGCAAGCTTGATGAGGATAACGCGGATATCCTGCGTCATCGCCATCATCATTTTACGGAAGTTTTCAGCCTGAGCTTCTTTCTTGTCGCGAAATTTAAGCTTATCGAGTTTTGACACGCCTTCGACGAGCTCGGCCACCGCGACACCGAATAGTTCGGCTAAATCGTCTTTGGTGACATGAGTATCTTCGATAGTGTCGTGGAGCAGTGCTGCCATCAGCGTCTCATGATCAAGACGCATGTCAGCAAGGATGCGGGCAACCGCAACCGGATGAGTAATATAAGGTTCGCCACTCGTGCGCATTTGCCCTTCGTGGGCATCACGCGCAATCTGGTACGCCTGCTTGAGCAATTCTACCTGTTCGGGTTCTAAGTAACCGGAAGCAGACTCCTTTAGACCTTCAAACAGATACAAGTGGCAGCTCTCCTTTTACCTAAACAGGTGTTTACTCAACAACTCTTATAATGAACGGCCTTCAGCAATAGCTGAAACCGCTGCAATTTCAGCGGCTTCACGTTCACGTACCGTTTGACGCTCATCGGCATCTAAGGTGTGAGCGTTAACTAAACCTAGTTCGATTTCACGCAGGGCGATAACCGTTGGTTTGTCGTTCATCTCTTCAACCATAGGGTCTTTACCCTGCACGGCGATTTGGCGAGCACGACGCGCCGCAACCAAGATCATATCAAAACGGTTGCCGATTTGTTCTACGGCGTCTTCTACAGTTACGCGAGCCATGTGTTGAAACTCCAGTTTATCTAGGGAAAAAATGACGCAAAATTGTACACTATGACAGCTATCCTGCCAACAGATCGTGAAGCATATCATTTTGCGCGTGGATCTGACTAGCACCTGTTAAGCGCTGACTGCGAATGATGGCACGCAAATCGGCTAAGGCAGTGTCAAAATCGTCGTTGACGATAATAAAATCATATTCTTTATAGTGGGACATTTCCGATACGGCTTGTGCCATACGGCTGGCGATCACATCGCTACTGTCTTGTCCACGGCCGGTGAGGCGGCGTTCTAGCTCGGCTTTCGAGGGTGGCAGAATAAACACACCAACGGCATCGGGCATCACGGCTTTCACTTGCTCGGCACCTTGCCAGTCGATATCGAGGAAAACATCGATACCTTGGGTGAGCGTATGTTCAATCACATGGCGCGAGGTACCGTAGTAATTGCCGAACACTTCTGCCCATTCAAAAAAGGCATTTTCAGCAATTAAGGCTTTGAATTGCTCAACATTAACGAAGTGATAGTGTTGACCATCGACTTCACCTGGGCGTGGCGCGCGGGTGGTGTGTGATACCGAAACCTGCATGTCGGCGGGCTTGTCTTTAAGCAAGGCCGAGATCAGCGAGGATTTACCTGCGCCACTTGGCGCCGACACAATAAATAAATTTCCGCGTGCGGTCATGAGCTAAATATCCAATTGGTTAACGCAAGAAGGGCCCAGAAAGCCGAGCATTATACCGATTTTGACCATAGAAATACTAGGGCTTGTAGGCCAGCAATTTAAGCCTATTTTAGATTTACTTCGATATTATGCGCATTTTTATCCGACTAGGGTCGTAGGCACTGACAATTGCGGGTAAATTGGTTACGCTCGTGCGAATAAGGCAATGAGTGTCTTTTTGTATCTCGTTTTTACAACAATAAAGGAAGGGTCGTGCTGTTAAAATCTCTTTTCTGCCTTCACGGGCGTGATTCTCGTCCCCGCTTTGTCGCAATCAGTGTTGGCGTTTACGTCTGTATTGCACTTGCCGCCGCTGCTTTTGGGGCTAATTTCCTGATGTATTTACTGGCATTGTTGGGCTTACCTTTATTAGGGCTCGCCAGTTTGCGTCGTTTGGCCGATGCCGATAAGTCAAAAGGCTTGATTGGCGTATTCCTATTACCCTTATTTATTTTCATCGGGCTGTTAACGGCCGATGTGCATATTGCCTTGATCGGCTTGAGTTTAGTGTTAGCTGCTGGACTGACGTTTTGGGGCTGGCGTTTTCCTGCGCCAACCATAGTCGATTATCGCTACGGTTATTTCGGCCCTGAGCTGGATGCGCCCACATCACAAGCTATGCCTAGGCGCCGTGTGGAGCCGACGATCGTTCCAAAGGCGGCTGCTAAAGAGATAGAAACTCAAGATGTTGCCGCAAGACAGGCAGCCAAATCGACCGCCCATGTTCAAGCGCAGCCTCAAGTTGAGCGACATGAGCCGCATGTTGAGCAGTCGCATACACAGGCCATCAGTGCCGCAACGGCCTCTGAGCCTGAGGTGGATTTATCTGCCCATGTTGAACCCATTGCCCCTGAACCAATAGTCGCTGAATCAACAGTTGCAGAACCTATTATCGCCTCGACTATGAGCGCGGCGGATGCCGAACTTGAAGCTCAGCGCCAAGATGAACTGCGTTTTGATGCCCTTACTCGGATGACGCAAAATCCTGCCGATTTTGTGGTGCCCGACAGTCATGCGGATTTTCGCCCAGCTAATGCTAGCCGTATTGAACAGACCAATATTGATTTAGTCGACGTTGATGTCGCCAATGTAGATTTAAAACATGTCGACTTTAACGCGGCCCAATTAGATCCTGCCGAACGCAGTACAGAACCGGGTTGGCGTTTTGCCGCCGAAGAAGATGACGAACTAGATAGCTTTAACGATCGAGATCATGCCGAAGAAGTGCGTCAACGCCGCGCCGAAGCGAAAGATTCTGGCTCGATGACCGAGCTGTTTCGCGGTTTGTTCGAGTTTTTGGCGCCGCTGAAGCGGTTCTTCGTATTACCTAAGATTAAGCTGCCTAAACTGGAACGCCGTTATTGGCGTCCTGCGGGGATAGGTTGTGGTGTTGTGGTCTTGCTCGCCTTGGTTTGGGGTCTTTGGCCAAGTGGCGACGCTGAAACGGGCTACGGCGCAGATGTTGTGACGGTTAACGCGATTGCGCCCTATGCGGGTGAGCGGGTAACGCTCGCGTTACCTGACGGCTTTTCTGTGGCGCTGGAGGATGACATCTTGATCATGCGTTGGCTCGGTGAGAAAGGTAAAGCGCAAAATCTGTGGTCTTTAGCGACGGCAAAGGGCGATAAAACCTGTAGCCTGTTGTCCTTTAACAATGGCACTGACTATCGCCCTGTGACTGTGGACTTGAAAGCCGACTCAGCAACCGAGGCGCGATTCACGCCACTCGACACTCAAGCCATCATAGTGGACCTTGCGCGCCGTGGCAGTATCAGCTTGTGTGGTTATAAGTTCAGCCTTAAGGGCAGCCAAGCGATATTGGAACAGAATCGCACTTTTGGTGATTACATCGCGCGTTGATTTAGACTGCAAGTTAGGTCGCAGCTTAGGTCAGCAACTTAAGTCGATAAAATTTCTGCTTAAATGCTAGTCACAATTAGAGGGGTAGATTACACTTTTGCTCCTCTTTTTCTCAAACCGCGTTTTAAATGCGTTATGCCTTGGTATTGGGCGCGGCGGTTTGGGGAAACATCTTTAAATTTGAACTGAATATATCAATCCAGCATGAATACAGAATTGACCTTAGTCATTATGGCTGCAGGGCTAGGTAGTCGTTTCGGCGGCGATAAGCAATTGGCAGCGCTCGGTCCCGCTGGCGAACCCATGTTGGTGTTATCGATCATGTCGGCCATTCGCAGTGGCTTTCAGCGTGCTGTGCTGGTGATCCGCCCAGAGTTAGAAACTGAATTAACTGAGATACTGACACGGTTTTTGCCCGCCGATTTCGCCTATCATTTTTGCTATCAAGCCCTAACGGATTTACCCGAAGCGGCGCAGCTGGCTGATCTCAGTCACAGGCTTAAACCTTGGGGCACGGCCCATGCACTGTGGAGTGCACGCCATCTCGTTAAAGGGCCAATGGCCGTTATCAATGCCGATGATTTTTATGGTGATAGCGCTTTTGTCTCGTTAGCCAAAGGCTTAAGCATGAGACCGACAGAGTGGATGATGGTGGCTTATCCCATAGAACTCACATTGTCGGAGCACGGCGGTGTTAACCGGGGTCTGTGTCAGGTTGAAAATGGTCAGCTTAAATCGGTTGCCGAATGGCTCAATATCGCCGATCAAGCTGGTCAATTGGTGGGTGATGGCCCACAGGGACATGCGAGTTTGCCGCCCGAGTCCTTGGTCTCTATGACATGCTGGGGCTTCTCCCCAAGCATATTTGATGTTATTAAACGTGAATTAACCGAATTTATCGGGCAACAGGGTCAACAACCTAAGTCTGAATGTTACTTGCCCGCCATAGTACAAGCGGGCATTGAGCAAGGTTTGCCTGTCTATGTCGATGTTGCCTGTGAGCCTTGGCTCGGCGTGACTTATCCGCAGGACACTGTCTGGGTAAAACAAAAATTAACGGAGTTATTGAGTGATTAAACTCATCAGGCAGTCAGTGTTGCCTCATTTTGGTATTGAAGCCGCCGAGGCAAAAATTTCTGCCCTCGGTAATGGCCACATCAATGACACCCTTTTGGTGCGCTGGCCTGCGGGCGAATTAGTATTGCAGCGAATTAATACTGAGGTATTTAAAACGCCCAACGCTTTGGTTAGCAATGCCGATAAAATTAGCCATCATTTATGCGCTAAATCGTTGCAGCAACAATACGGCCTGAAAGTCGTTAGCCCTTGTTTAACCCAAGAGGGTGAATTGGCTATCGATTTAGGCGAACAAGGATTTTGGCGCGCGATCAGTTACTTGCCCCATAGTCTCAGTATTGAAGTGGTTAAGTCGGAACAAGAAGCAGAGATGGCGGCTAAGGCCTTTGGTCACTTTGCTTCAGCCTTGAGTGACTTTGATGCAACTCAGCTCGAAGATGTGATCCCCCAGTTTCACCATTTACCGGGACGCATGGCCTTGTTGCAACAGGCCGCCGAGCTCGATAGCCAACACCGTTTAGATCTCTGCCGTCATTGGGTTGATTACGCGTTATCTCAGCAGGCTTTGCTGGATGAACTTGCGGAAATATCGCCAAAGCTACCGCTGCGAATTTGCCATAACGACACTAAAATCAATAATATGCTTTTCGATAAACGCGACATGTCCAGTATGGCGATTATCGATTTAGATACCTGCATGAAAGGTCATCTGATGTATGACTTTGGCGATATGGTCCGCACCTTCTGCTCGCCAGAGGAAGAAGACTCAACGGCCTTGGATAAAGTCCAAGTGCGCCAAGATATCTTCGCCGCGATTTGCCGTGGCTACTTGAGCGAGTTGGGTGATGTCTTAACGGAAGACGAAAAACGCAGTCTATGGCTTGGCGCGCGGGTGATTTGTTTGATGATAGGCGTGCGTTTTTTAACGGATTACCTTAACGGTGATGTGTATTTCCACATCCACCGCGAAGGCCATAATCTGGACCGCGCCGCCAATCAGTTTACCTTGTACCAAAGTTTGCTTGACCAAGAGACGGTACTTAAAGCCTATTTCTAAGTCAGGATATGGATCTTGGTGATTGCGCCAGTTTCTAGTTCCAATGCACTGATAAACAAAACGCCCAAGGCTTTGCTTTGGGCGTTTTGCTTTAATACGATTGTTATAAGCCCTAGGCAGATGGCATTTCATCCGACATAATCGAGCAATATCCCTTAATATTATATGGATTTGTGCTTGGTATGGATTCACCTGTGGCGCAGCCGTTAGTCACTTGTTCACGGCGCAGCGAACGTAACTCTTGGTTAAGATGTACCCTGCGTCGCTCGCAGCAGGAGGCGGTTGCCTCGTCTATGATGACGGCGACCAGCGATAACTTCTTTAATGCCTACGCTATTTTTCTCGGTGCCAGCCTGGCGCAGATGGGCTTTGTCACAGGTTTACCTCAGCTTTTTGGCGCTATCTCCCAGCTTTTATCTGTCTGGCTCGCCAGCCATTTTTCCCGCCGAACTTTTATCGTCTTTTGCGCCGCCTTTCAGGCCTGTGTTGTGCTGGCGATGGGCGCGTTAGCCGCTTTCGGCCCTGAACATGCGGTGTGGATCTTTATCGCTTTAGCCGTTGGTTACCATGGCTTTATCAATCTAATTCAACCCCATTGGCGGGCGTGGATGGGTTCTATTGTTCCCGAACGGCGCCGAGGCACTTTCTTCGCCGCGCGCACTCGGCTCACTATGGGGGCATCTTTGAGTGTGTTCTTTATTGGCGGCGGCATACTCACCTTAACCGACTCGATGCAGATGGCGTGGCTGGGCTTTAGTCTGTTGTTTTCAATCGCGGCGATGGGGCGGTTTGTGTCGGCTTGGCTACTGCTGCAGATGCACGATCCCGATCCGCGCGAACCCAAACAGCGCGGCATATTTTTGCAGACGATTGGTCATTTTCGTGAGGCGTGGAAGGATAAAACTTTTCGTCAGTACAGTTTATTTGTCGCCAGTATGCAGGGCATGGTGGCGATCTCTGCACCATTTTTTGCCGTTTATATGTTGGAAGGCTTGAAGTTTACTTATCTCGAATTTGTGTTCGCCAGCGTGGCTTCGATAGCGACTCAATTTGTCACCTTGCGATTTTGGGGTCGCTTTAGCGATCAATTCGGCAATCGTTTAGTGATGATCATCACCAGTTGTATGATCCCAAGCTTGCCGCTGATGTGGCTATTCTCGGATAACTATCTGTATATCTTAGCTATCCAAGCTTTCTCTGGCTTGGCGTGGAGCGGCTTCACCTTAAGCACGGCAAATTACCTTTATGATATCCGCCCCTTTCGCAGTGACTTTGCGACCTACGCCGCTTTGCAAGCAGCCTTGAGTGCGGCCTGTGTATTTGTTGGCGCGATATTGGGCGGCACTATTGCCTCCCATGCGGCGGACTTTTTAGTCTGGTCGGGTTGGGATAGCGTGTTATCTAGCCCTATCTTCGTGGTGTTCTTAGTCTCGACCGTACTGCGAGCCTTAGTGACACTCTGGTTTATTCCGCGCTCGGTCGAACCTAAAGTGCGTCCAAGGCCGCAGTTACTGCAACTTATTTTCCGTATCCGCGGCTTTAATGCGATTTCGGGCGTGAGCCTCGATTGGCTCACTGTGGTAAAACGCCGCAAGCAATAGGGCGTACAGCTAAAGCGTATAGTCGAAAAACTTACGGCTTTGCGGGCCAGCGCTATTACTGTTCACCTTATTGGGATGTTTATATTCATGCCAAGCCGCAACGTGTGTGCCAGCGTTTAATTTAGGAAAATCCAGTCCATGCTCGCTGGTGTTGACGCTTTGTGGTTGACCCTTTCCTTCCTGTAATAGCTGGTTTGGTGCACTTTTTATTTGAGAGTCCGAGAGCGCCCTATCCGTCACTTGGCCTAAGGTTGGGCAATCCGTGGTTAACCCTAAGAATTGCAATAAGCGACTCAAGCTCCCCGCATGGCTTATATCGAGCGAGATAAAATCTTCGCGGCCTTGAAAGTAAGCGAACACTTCGTTTTTATGCCTTTGATAACAATCAATAAGATGTGCCTTGTCTGCGGGATCCGCCACTTTATCGATAGCAAACGTGTGCCGAAAGCTGCGTTTCATAATCGGGTGAAATCGCCCCGATTTGGCTTCTAAATGCGGCAGCATTTTACCTAGCAGCATCTGCATTGAAGGCACCCACTTCACCATATCACGCTCGAGGTAGACAAATTTGGCCTGCGGAAATAGACCATCAAGCTGCCGATAATCACTAAAACAGGGCACATCAGAAATCGCATCGGCCAACATAAACGCCTGTTTAGTAAAGGCCATGTGCGCCACTTTAAGCCCTTGCTCCAATAACGCCACACTCACACTCGTCGTACCCGTACGCGGTAGGCCTATGATAAAAACCTTCAACTTTTCCTCTCTTGCCTGTTCACTATTGAGCGTACTGGATTGTTCGGGATGCATCTCATCTGGCGTGGCAATCTGTGAATGACCAGTGTGCTGCGTATTTGCGGCATGATCTGCATTGCCAATATGTTGTGCATTAGCAGAACATTGTGCGTGAGCAGAAGCTGTTGAATTGTTGGCATTATCAGGCATAGATTGGGCTCAGAATGTGTGTGCAAGCGGTGTAGTGTAAGCAATGAGTTTTCATATCGGCGTTTCACATTGGCATGTCAAATCAGCGGCGGCAGTATATCTCAGCGCGAAGGCTTTGTCGGTGGTTATACATAAAAGTCACGCACCACCGTATTGTATGACAGCTGTACGATAAAATGGCTGACCGCAAGGCTTAGAAACTGAGCTCCTGGATTACCAACAAGGCTCATTTCCATGCATAGCCATGTTGGTATTGATGAGGCGATTATCCGTGCTATTCGACTCATAATGTGAGGCGAATAGGTTTGTTATTCGCCTCATTATGTGAGTAGAATAGGCTTGTTATTCGACTCATGGGGTAGATATGTGGATTTGGCAGCAAGCTGATTGGCCTAAGTTTCATTGGAACACCAGCAGCATTGATGCCTTGCTGCGTCAGGTCTATTTCAATCAGGGCCAGCTGCTTGGCAAGCAAATGCTAAGTCACGACGACAGCCTGTTAACGTCAGACGCTGCACTCGACACCTTACTCGCTAACATTATCCATTCCAGTGCCATCGAAGGTGAAAAGCTCAATGCTGCTTCAGTGCGCTCATCCTTAGCTAAAAAACTCGGCGTGACTGAGGAAAAACCGTATCCGACCACAGCGCAAACCGATGGTTTAGCTGACATTATGCTCGATGCCTTAAAAAATTTAGAGACTGAATTAACCCTCGAACGGATATTAGGCTGGCATCAGCAGTTATTTCCCCAGGGTTATACGCTGTTTAACCCCGTTATTGGTGGAACGCTGCGTGGCGATACGCCTATGCAAGTTGTCTCAGGCCGCATTGATAAACCAACGGTGCATTTTGAGGCCCCCTCTCGAGCGACTTTGGACGCTGAACTCTCGCAGTTTATCGGATGGTTTAATGCATCACGGCAAGCGCAGGTTTTAGATCCGCTTATCCGCGCGGCGATAACGCATCTTTGGTTTGTGACTCTGCATCCGCTTGATGATGGTAATGGGCGCATCACGCGTTTATTGACTGATTTAGCTCTGGCGCAAGCGGAAAAACGCTCAATTCGTTTTTACGCTATGTCGGTCAGTATTCTTGCCCGTCGCCAAGCCTACTATGACATTTTAGAGTCCACTCAAAAGGGCGATGTCGATATTACTCCTTGGTTAGTCTGGTTTTTTGAAACCCTCAATGACTGCTTACTCAATGCGA
Organism: Shewanella sp. SP2S2-6; assembly: GCF_031931965.1. Lineage (NCBI taxonomy): Bacteria > Pseudomonadati > Pseudomonadota > Gammaproteobacteria > Alteromonadales > Shewanellaceae > Shewanella > Shewanella sp. SP2S2-6. The sequence continues at coordinate 126,175 of NZ_JAUOEQ010000007.1, forward strand.
TGGCTGATGTGAACAAGACTCTGCTAAAAACTCAGTATTGGCAAAGTGTCGACCAATCTTTATTGAGTCAGGAGCAAGCCAAAGTGCTCAATCGGATGTTAGATGGCGATTTTGAACTAGGGATTAATAGTAGCCAGTACCAAAAAGTCGCGAAGGTGAGTCGCGCCACCGCCACCCGTCATCTTGCTCAAATGGTTGAACAGCGGTTTTTAGTTAAAGCCGACGCCGGCGGCCGAAGTACCAGATACTTATTGCCGAGTGGGAAGTAGGTTGTTTCAATGAGCTTAATTCGCTAAATAAATGGCTAAGCAACCTCAAGTTGTTGAAGCTAGCTGTTTGAGTTGCTTGGCGACGGATCATTTAGCTTAATAAGTATTTCTTAACGACATGCTCAGTGTAATACAGCGGAAAAACGAGATGTTTTTGCTCAAGGGCCGACGAGCCTTGAGTTCCTGTCAACTTGATCGTTTTATGTGGATTGCATTTCTCTATATATGACTGTAGCGATTTAGCTCTTGTGCGTTTGCCACTTTTTACTTCGACAGGGATGATATCCCCTTCATCCGTTGCCAAAATAAATTCGATTTCGGCGCGGGCGTCATTCCATGAATAACTTGGGTCAATGCCAATGGCGGTGAGTTCTTGCTGCACAAAGTTTTCTGCCACATACCCTTTGTATTCATAGTTTTGTTGCTTGATCTCTTTATAACTACTACCCAGCATATGATTGAGCAGGCCTACATCAAACAGAAACAGCTTGACCATATTTTCTTTTTTATAGGCCGCCAGAGGCGATTTCGGCAACCCTTCAATAGGATAGTTTGGCAAGGCTAAGCGGCAGCAGTTAAGCCAATGGATTGCGGTTTCAAAATCGCTATAACGAGATTTACGCTCATGCACATGTTTAAATTTAAAGCGTTTAACGGACTCATCGCTCACAAGTGATAGCTGCGCTGGAATGCTATTGAACACCGATTCAATTAGTGTGGCATCGACCTTGCCCGCGTATTTACCAAAATCGCGGCGATAACCTTCAACTAAATCGGCATGAATTTTAGAGACTTTTTCAACACGCTCTAAAATGCTTGATTCTTTAAACTGATACCAAGCAGAAACCGCTTCCGGCATACCTCCTGTAAAAAAGTAGTCCGTCAGTTTCTCCATCAATTTAGTGTGTACTGCCGCCGTGCTTGCCTGGGCTTCAAAGGCTTTGATTAGCGTTTGTTCGTTTGATGCGTAAATAAATTCTTGGAAGGTCAGTGGTCGTAAATTGTATTGCTCTACCTTGCCAACGGGAAAGGTGTTGAGCAAACCAATGTTTGAGCCGCTGGCCGCGACAAAATAGGAAGGTGCTTTTTCAGCAAAATACTTTAGTGAGGTAACGGCACGTTCACATTCGCCAATTTCATCTAAGATCAGCAGATCGGTTTCTGGGTTGAACGTTTGGTTGGTCAACAGCTCAATGTTCATTAACAGCTCGTCAGGAGACAATGAGCCATCGAACGCTTGTTTGTAAGCTGGGTTTTCAAGGAAGTCGATACGAAGGACGTTGGTAAACGTATTACCAAACAACTCTTGCAGCAGATACGTTTTACCCGTTTGCCTCGCGCCATCGATCAATAATGGCTTACGCATAGGTTGGTTTTTCCACGCAATTAAGGCGTTGAGTAAGATGCGCTGCATTGTCTTTTCCTGCCTATTAAGATTGTTAATCGGCCTATACTATAACCTATTTTACACATTTACGCGCATAAAAGTGGGTGTTTTATCATTTTTATGCGCATTAAAGTGCGCATAGAATTCGCTTGATGATGGTAATGGGCGCATCACTCGCCTATTGACTGATTTAGCTCTGGCGCAAGCGGAGAAACGCTCGATTCGTTTTTACGCTATGTCGGTCAGTATTCTTGCCCGTCGCCAAGCCTACTATGACATTTTAGAGTCCACCCAAAGGGGCGATGTCGATATTACTCCTTGGTTAGTATGGTTTTTTGAAACCCTCAATGATTGTTTACTCAATGCGATGGCTGATGTGAACAAGACTCTGCTAAAAACGCAGTATTGGCAAAATGTCGATCAATCCTTATTGAGTCAAGAGCAAGCCAAAGTGCTCAATCGGATGTTAGATGGCGATTTTGAACTAGGGATTAATAGTAGCCAGTACCAAAAAGTCGCGAAGGTGAGCCGCGCCACCGCCACCCGTCATCTTGCGCAAATGGTCGAGCAAGGCTTTTTAGTGAAAGCCGACGCCGGCGGCCGAAGTACGAGGTACTTATTGCCGAGTGGGAAATAGAGGCAAGTTTACCTTTGTGGTGGTGCTCAATGATCACTTGCCGAACATCTTTCCCGTGTGTAATGACGGCCTATGTCGTAATTAATCGATTAGTTTAAAGCCAAGCAGTATTCACTCCCTATCGAAAAAGACATTCTTAAAATCGCAATTTGAATCAAGTTGTTATGTGATATATTCGCTACAACTTTGATTGTTAGTCTTGGGGCACATCTGGCTATGGAACAGGTCGGGATTTACGAAAAGCTGATTACTCAACTCGTTGAGAAGCGCTTAGATAAGGACATATTTTTTGTTGGAGAAAGGAAGCTAGAGGTTGCTGAGGCAAGTATTTGGCTCTCGCGTTTTCTGACTAAAGTAATTGAATATGTGATTAATTCTGTTCCAGCAGATGAAAACCAAGTGTTCAATCAAATTAGTTTGGCTAATCGGTTAGTGATGTGGCTAAAAGATCACATCAACGATGATGATTTTATTAATGAAAATCTCATCGATAGCCAAGGTCGGATACTCACGGCTCTTTTTAACAAACAAAATCCGCTAGCGACTGATTTACCTAAATATACGACTGCCATATTTCCATTAACGGGGCTGACTCAGAGCGAGCTTTTTTGCGGTAGCAATGCGGGATTATCACTTGAGAGTGAGCTTAAACGTGAGATCCGCTCATCAGATAAAATCTATTGGCTGGTGTCATTTATCAAGTGGGCGGGGATTCGCATCTTCAAAAATGAACTTGAGGAATTTACACGCAGTGGTAAAGAGTTACGTATCATCACGACATCTTATATGGGCGCGACTGATGCTAAAGCCGTCGAGTTTCTAGCCAGTTTACCCAATACCCAAGTTAAATTAAGTTACAACACTAAGCGTGAAAGGCTGCATGCAAAGTCTTATTTATTTTTACGGAATACGGGTTTTCATACCGGTTATATCGGTTCTTCAAATCTATCGCATTCAGCATTAACTAGCGGGCTTGAGTGGAACCTTAAGATCACTACCCAAGAAATTCCCCACATCATAGAAAAATCGCTCAGTACCTTTGAAACTTACTGGGAATCGAACGAATTTGAGCTTTTTAGCGGTGATACGAGCAGTAAAGAAAAGTTAAACAATGCGCTCAAAGAAGCGAAAGGCAGTGGCACTGAATCGAGTTTATTTCATTTTGACATTAAGCCGTTTGCGCATCAGCGAGAAATCCTCGAACAGCTTGCAGTAGAGCGAAGCGTTCATGGCCGTTTTAAAAATCTCATCGTCGCGGCAACCGGCACGGGTAAGACGATTATTTCCGCGTTCGATTTCGCGCGGTTTTATAAACTGCATCCAGAAGCCAATTTTCTATTTGTTGCCCATAGGCAAGAAATTTTACAGCAAGCCCTCGGCGCTTATCGGGGTGTGTTAAAGAACAATCAATTTGGCGAGTTGTGGGTAGCAGAGCATAAACCTAATAGTTACAAACATTTATTTGCATCTATCCAAAGCTTGAATCTGCAACTTGATAACCTGCCATTAGTTGCTGATTTTTATGATTATATTGTGATTGATGAAGTCCATCACGTTGCTGCGAATAGTTACCGTGGGCTATTAGCTCATTTTGAGCCGACGATTTTACTTGGGCTCACGGCAACCCCTGAACGGCATGATGGTGTGGATATTTTGGCTGACTTCTGCGGTGTCATTGCCGCTGAAATACGTTTACCCGAAGCCATTAATCAACGGCATTTATGTCCATTTCAATATTTTGCGATCGATGATGCGACAGATCTTCGCAAGTTAAATTGGAGCCGTGGTCGTTATGACGTCGCTGAGCTGAGTAATTTATACACTCACAATGATCAGCGTGTGACGCGCATTATTCGCAGCCTAGCTGAAACCGTAACTGATATAGACAATATTAAGGCATTAGCCTTTTGTGTCACCAAGGAACACGTCGAGTATATGGCGAAGAAGTTCAATTTGGCTGGGATCAGCGCCGATGTGCTGACCAGTGATAATAGCGCTGAACGGCAACAAAAACGGCAGAGCTTGGTCAGTGGCAAATTATCCATTTTGTGTGTAGTGGATATTTTTAACGAAGGTGTCGACATTCCAGAAGTGGACACTTTGTTGTTTTTACGGCCAACGGAAAGCTTGACCATATTCCTGCAGCAACTTGGCCGTGGCCTGCGTCTCACCGATGATAAGCAGTGCTGCACAATATTAGATTTTGTCGGCAATTCACGCGATGAATATGATTTTTCTCAGAAATTTAGAGCGTTAGTCGGTAAAACCAATCAGTCGATTAAAGATGAAATTCTCAATGATTTTCCGCATCTACCGCTAGGGTGCCGAATTGAACTTGAGGAAAAAGCACAGTCGATGATTTTGCGTAATATTAGCCGCGCAACGCTCAATGCCAATCGATTAACCAGTCTAATGGCAAACTTTAAACATCAAACTGACTTGCCGCTCACGCTAGGCAATTTTTTACGCATGAATCCGCAAGTGAGCCTTGAAGATATTTATCGCATAAAGATTAATGGCCAAAGTGGATGGACCTTGTTAGTCGAGGCCGTTCAGGGGAATAAGATTGCAGAACCTGCAGTTCAGCCCGATTTAGCCAAGGCTTATTATCGCGCGATTAACTTCCACTTACTCAGCTGTACTTCATTATCCTATTTAAAATTTATCAAACAGTTATGCGAAAATGATTTTGTATTTGACGGGCAAGATCCTATTCAAAATCAGTTTGCCTTGATGTGCCACTACAACTTTTGGGATAAATCAGGTAAGGCTTTAAACGTTAAAAGTTTAACAGCTAGCTTGCAGATGCTACGCAACAAACCGTTACAGGAAGAGTTATTGGCCGTATTGGCGATACTGATCAACCGGATACACCATCAAGAAATGGATTTGGAATTAGCGCAGCCCAGCGCATTGAAAGTGCATTCTCGTTATACTCGTGAGCAAATTTTAGCTGCGATGGGTGCAAGCACATTTGAAGCTAAATCGCCTTCAAGAGAAGGTGTGCTTGCGATTAATGAGCAAAATCTTGAATGTTTATTTGTGACGTTAAACAAATCAGAGAAGCAGTTTTCACCGACAACCATGTATCACGACTATGCCATTAGTGAACATCTGTTCCACTGGCAATCGCAAAATAGCGCGCGGCCAGAACTAGGTAGGGGTCTTAGTTATATTGAGCAACAAAAGCTGGGGGAAACCGTGCTGTTGTTTGTTCGAGAGCAGTCAAAAGATGAAAATGGCCGCACTATGGGATTCGTGAATTTTGGCAAAGTGCATTATGTCAGCCATAACGGTTCACAACCCATGAATGTCACATGGCGATTAGAACAACCAATCCCTGATGTAATGTGGCATGACGCGGCTAAACTGGCAGTGGGCTAAGTACTACTTCCTCAGTCTTTTCGCCAGCTTCTCCATCAAAAACTCAATTAATACACTCACCTTAGTCGGCAAATATTTCCTCTGCGGATAAACCGCATAAACGCCATGTTCGGGGAGGGGATGGTCTGTGAGTAAAGCTTGTAGGCGGCCTGTTTGTAAGTCGGCTTCGACCATGAAATGGGGTAGGTTGGCTATGCCTAAACCATCGAGTGTGGCTTGGTGAATGGCATCACTATTGTTGACTTGGTAGTTACCGTTCGGCTGAATGCGCGTAGTGCCCTGCGGGCTTAAGAAGGTCCATTCTACGCCATCTTGAAAATAAGAGTAGAACAAGCAGTTGTGCTGGGTTAATGCCGAAGGTGTGGCAGGTAAGCCATGCTGAGCAAGGTAACTTGGGGATGCGCAAATCACACTTAAACACGGGGCGATTTTACGGGCAATAAGGCTAGAATCTGGCAGATCGCCGATGCGAATCGCTAGATCGAACCCGCCCGCGATCAAATCGGTAGTCTTATCATCCATTTGCATTTGTAGCTGGATTTTTGGGTAACGGCGCAGAAATTCGGGGATCAAAGGGGCGATATACAGACGACCAAATACCATAGGCACTGCGATGCGTAGATGGCCTTGGGGTGCTTGTTGCAATTCGGATATCGCATCCAATCCTTCTTGGGCGAGTAGAACGGCGGGGCGAACATAGTCGTAATAGCGGGTGCCCGCCTCGGTGAGACTCAAGCTGCGAGTGGTGCGGTGCAAGAGTTGAATACCCAGATTTTGTTCTAATTGGGTAATACGTTTGCTAACCGCCGATTTACTGATCCTAAGCTTTTGACCTGCCAATGAAAAGCTACCGCATTCCACCACAGTGACAAATATAGGTAAGGCCGAAAAGTGTTCCATACTATGTTCCACGAGTTAATCAACTTAGATGCGTGTCGAGCTGTTTAGCTGTGCCGCCGATTTTGATGCCCCTCCTTCGATCTTGCGTATCAATCCCTTCATTTATTCAATTAGTTGTAGGCACTTTGGTGTTAGTCCATGAGGCATAAACTCTACACTTATGATTGTTATCGTCAACTAATGCTCAACAATGAGTTTCAAATTCGCTGGATTATAGAAGATTGATTAAGACTGTAGACTATTTAGCAACAAACATAGTAGGCATATCGCATGCAGTCATCAAACAAGTTTATGGTCATTATGCCACTGGCAGCCCTGTTTTCGGGGGCTTTGCTGGCTCTGATGATCAAACTGAACAGCCAATTAGCACTCTATAGCTCACCACTGATGGCATCATGGATTGCACATGGTGTGGGTATTTTAACTGTACTACTAATGTTAACTGCCCTAGGGGTGTGGCACAGATTCACAAGGAAGCAAGTTGTTAGTTCTCAAATCAGCCGAAGTTTGCAGCTATTGCCTTGGTGGGCGTATTTAGGTGGGCTCCCTGGAGCACTGACAGTTGTACTTGCGGCAATGTCAGTCAATAGTGACTTAGCGCTGGCGGGCACTCTGGCTTTAATGCTAGTTGGGCAATTGGTTTTTAGTTGTTTGTGCGACCGTTTGGGTTACTTGGGGATGGTAAAGCGACATATTCCAGTTGCTGAAATCGCAGCCATGGTCATGATCAGTTTGGGCGCCATATTGGTGATTTTTAGCAGATACTAGCTTAAGTTTAGGAGCTCTATCCCATGGCACTTTTTATTGCTATCGCCTTACTGAATGGCGGTTTAATCACTTTGAGTCGCATCTTAAATGGCATGCAGGCTCGGCGAATAGGCGCGTTAATGGCGTCACTTTGTAATCATGTGGTCGGTTTTGTGTTATTAAGCTTATTGATATATCTACAAGCTACTGATGATGCTCTTATTAAGCCGCCATTCTATGTTTATTGGGGCGGTATTATCGGCGCTGTATTTGTGGCGATAAATAGTTGGGTATTGCCACAACTTGGCGCGATGTATTGCTCGTTATTAGTGATTTGTGGGCAAATGCTGACCGGAGTTGTGATTGATGGCATGTTACATGGCATTAGCTATATAGCTTGGTTTGGGGTTCTGGTGATGTTAGCGGGTATTGGTTTGTTACATTTAATCAAACAGCGTTCATCAAGCTAAAACAGCGTGATCAATCGATTTCGAGTAGACTTGCAAAGCTGATTTTTTAGTTTTGTACTCGGTTGAGTAGCAAGGCATTATGAGTTTTTTTGTTTTAATAGGAGTGGTACGTTGTCCTCTAATCTTTTTCTTCCATCGACAATCCCCTATTCATGGATTTTGTTTGACGCCGATGAAACCCTATTTTATTTTGATGCCTTAAAAGGGCTTAAGTTGATGTTTAGTGAGTTTGGGGTCGATTTTACCCAAGCCGATTTTGACGAGTATCAGTTAGTTAACAAACCGCTTTGGGTCGATTATCAAGATGGCAAGATAACTGCCGCCGAGTTGCAGACCATACGTTTCGAGCCTTGGGCAGCCAAATTATCTGTCACGGCCATGACGCTCAATAGTGCCTTTTTATCAGCAATGGCCGAAATTTGTTCGCCACTACCCGGTGCCCGTGAGTTATTAGCCGCGCTGCAAGGTAAAGCTAAACTAGGCATCATCACCAACGGTTTCACTGAGCTGCAAACCGTGCGATTAGAGCGTACAGGCTTGCAGCATCATTTTGATATTTTAGTGATTTCAGAAAAAGTCGGCATAGCCAAACCCGATGTGGGTATCTTCGAGCACGCCTTCGAACTCATGGGTCATCCTGAGCGCGAGACTGTGCTCATGGTCGGTGATAACCCGCATTCAGATATCCAAGGCGGCATCAATGCTGGTATTCATACATGCTGGTATAACGTCCACGGCCACGACGTACCTACCGGTATCACCCCGCACTATCAAGTGAGCTCGCACCAAGAGCTATATAGTTTATTGTTCGGGTAAGTCAACAGGCACTCAGCTTATGCTGTGAAGTCACTTAGCGAGTCAGCACTTCACGGATCTTACTTGCTTTATTTTTACCTATACCACCCACTTGCATCAATGCCTCTTCAGATGCTGTTACGACTGCCTCGACACTGGCGAAATGGCATAAAAGTTTATTGGCGAGTTTAGGGCCTACCTCGGGTAGGCTTTGCAAGATGAATAATTGCTGATTTTTCTTGCGTTTGGGCTTACGTCCCGTGAGGGTTAATTCATGTTCTCTACGGTTTAACTGAGTGGCGCAAAAATACAGAATTTTGGCTGTTTCAGTTTGCGATAAACTGCGCAGTATTGGGATGTGGAAATTGATTGAAATCGAGCACAACGCCCCGATTAACGCTTCTCTGCGTATCTGGTAACATGCGATATCTTGTGTATAACCTTCGATAAGCAGGGCGGTATGATTTGGGCTCTGGGCTAATCTGGCCACCTGTGAGAATAGGCGCCCATCGCATAATGATTGCACGAGATCGGGCAACGTTTTACGTTCAATCAGCCAACCATTGAGTTGATAATCACCCAATTTTAGGCGTTTTTTGATGAGTGAGAGATCTTCGTGCAGTGACAGCTCATAGATGATTTTTTCTGCATGTTCTCTATCGTCATAAAAGAGAGGGATTTTAGCCGCTGCCAATTTTAACCTCAACCGAGTGACATATTCAGGATTGTTTATGAGTGTAGTCAGGCTGAACAACAAGCACAAAAGTTGTCTTCAGCTTTCTGAGTCGCCTAGTTAAAATTTAGTTATACCTATATCTGTTCGTTTGGCCTGCTGCATTAAGACAGCGCTAGAAAATCAATGTGAGTTAGCTATGAGTGAATATCAGTATTATCGATTCGAATGTGTTAACAGTAGCTTGTCGGTCCCGCAGCGGAATAGATTAAGGAATATTTCTAGCCGAGCAGAGATCACTAGCCACTCCTTTTGTGTTCAATATCATTACGGTGATTTAAGTGCCGATCCAGAAGCCTTAATGATGGATTTTTTTGATATTGGCTTTTATTACACCAATTGGGGGCAAGTGAATGCGTATCTTAAATTGCCAGCAGGTACAATCCCCAGTGATTTCAAGGCAATAAATGTTGAGTATTATGTGTCTCTTGTCGAAAATGAACAGAACCAATTACTGATATTTTCTTTAGAGGAAGACGATAACTACCGTGACGATGAAGATGCGGAAGCCTTTATATTTGATTTGGCGGCGCTAAGGACGGAGTTATTGGCGGGGGATTATCGCGTCTTGTATTTTCATTGGCTAAGCCAAGCCAACGATGATATGGCCTTAGAGCCCTTGCCGCTTATAGCCTTTGATTTTCACCAGTTAACCCAGGCGCAATTGGCATTTACCACACTCTTTGACATCCCTTTACCATCGATACGTGCTTTACATCTTTTGCTGCAGTCAATGCCTGCACATGTTCCTCAAACCACTGTATTAACGGCACAGCAGCAGGTGGCTAAGCTAACGGATGCCGAGAAGGACGCGTTGCTTTGTCGCTTATTTGATGAAGGGAAAATATTTGCGGCGGATGCGTATGCGCTCCTCAGAACGCAAGAAACACCAATAGAGTACTCCCACTGGGTAACCGTTGCATCGTTGCATCCATTCTGGCATGTAGCAGAAAAAGAAGTGATGCAAGAAGATCGCATGGCTGAGGCCGAGCGTCTTGCCCGTGAGACGTTATTGCGTAATGAACATCTTGAAGCGGTTTATAAAGCGCATCAAAGCCATTGGGATAGTGCTTTTGAGGAGGCGGCTCGTGGGTGTGCCAGTGGCTATGATAATGCCAGCCGTACCTTGCAAGTGTTGTTTGATGCTTATCAACTAAAACAATCTTCCAGCGAGTTTAAACAAAATTTTGATGTTTTTATTAGCAATAATAAACAGCGTAAAGCACTGATTAAGCGGTTAGAGCCACTACAGAAAATTGTGCTATCGCTTTGATTTAGTTTTTTCAATTCACATAGCTATGGCGCTGTGAACGAGTGATGTGTTTTGCTTTATTAAAAGTGAATTAGATTGAGTTACCCAAATAAAAACCCTGATAAATCAGGGTTTTTATTTATTAGATTGCAGTTAAACACGACAACACACTATTCAACATTTGGAGCTAAATGTCGGTTCTGCATTTCAATTAAATTCAGCACTCCTTGGCAATGACTCCCCCATTTCTTTTGTCTTTTTTATGGTCAGGCTACCCGCCGTAGCGGGTTGAACTATATTTAACTCCTATAGCGTGTGAATGTTTTTTAACGGTTTAAGCGTGTAAATCTTGATTTACCTGCTTCAGCGTGTACAGTAAGAGTTAAGAACAGTTTAAAGGTAAAGCGATCATGAAGGTGACCAACGCAAAGCAGTTGAGTACGTATCTAAAAGATGCGCGGCTGAACGCGCAGCTCTCGCAAAGTAAGGTGGCGAGCAAGGTAGGTATTCGCCAGGATACCGTTTCTAGCTTTGAGTTGAACCCGGATTCGACCAAATTAGAAACGCTGTTTAAGATCCTTTCTGCATTAAACCTAGAGCTAGATATAAAGGTTCGGAATCCACAGCTGGTTGATGAGCGCCGCCATGATAGCGCCACAGTGCCTGAGCAAGAATGGAAGGAGGAGTGGTAATGGCAGTGCTTGATGTTTATATGAATGGCTACCTTGTGGGTGAATTGACCAAATCATCCACAGGCTCTCATCAGTTTGCGTATGCCCAGCAGTGGCTAGCGATATCCGGCAGTCGCCCAATTTCTTTGTCTATGCCGCTACGCAAGCAAGCCTATAAAGGTGATGAAGTTTATAACTTCTTCGATAATTTGCTACCTGACAATCACGACGTGAGAAACAGGGTCGTTGCTCGTCATAATGCTGATTCGACACAAGCGTTTGACTTACTCGCTAAAATTGGTCAAGACAGTGTGGGTGCATTACAGCTTGTCCCCCATGGTCAGCTCCCCTTTGATACCAAAAAGATTGAGTCTAAACCGCTATCCGATAAGCAGTTGGAAAATGTACTCAAGGGTTATCAGTCCAATATCCCCTTAGGCATGCTAGCCGATGACGATGACTTTAGGATTTCTATTGCCGGTGCCCAAGAAAAGACGGCATTACTTAAACTCAACGGAGAGTGGCGATTACCTATCAAATCGACACCCACTACCCATATCATTAAGCTGCCCATAGGTGAAATAAACAGCCACTCCCACAGCATAGATATGTCTGACAGTGTCGAGAATGAATACCTGTGCATGATGATAGTCAGAGAGTTTGGCTTAGATGCACCCCAGTGCTCAATAATCAAAGTGGGTGATATTAAAGCGCTTGCTGTGGAGCGATTCGATCGCAGGCTCTCTTCAGATGGCACATGGATTATGCGGCTGCCCCAAGAAGACTTTTGTCAGACATTAAATATCCCACCAGCGAAGAAATATGAGAGCCATGGTGGCCCGGGTATTGAACAAATTATGCCTTATCTATTGGGTTCGATGAACTCGGAGCGCGACAGATATAACTTCATCAAGTCTCAGGTTTTGTTTTGGCTTTTAGCCGCAACCGATGGTCATGCTAAAAACTTCTCACTCTTCATCGAGGCCGATGGCGGATATCGACTAACGCCTTTTTACGATATTTTATCCATGTACCCCGTCATTGGTGGTAAAGGTCTAAATATTCGTGATGCCAAGCTCGCTATGGGCCTCAAAGCGGCTAAGGGTAAGAAGTATCAAATCAATCAAATTTTTCCACGGCACTTTATCCTAACAGCCAAAGCTGTGGGCTTTGATACTGGGATTATGATGGAGATGATGCGCGACATTGCTGACAAGGTAGAGGCTGTGGTTGTTAAGGTTAAAGCGCAGCTGCCAGATGATTTTCCACCACACATACAGGATTCAATATTGAACGGTTTAACTGACAGAATTAAGCGCATAGCTTAGAAACGGTAATGGTTAGGTGACATTAATCGTATCGACTCAAGCCGTTTCAATTTTTACTCCAGTTTTAAATCAGTTGTATGTGTCGATTAATTGCTGCTTTGTAAACATGTTCGCAATACATGTCGATTGAATCGACATCAGCCACAACTTAATTATGCTAATTTTCTGTACCCATTTTCATCTTGTTGAAGCAAACACTGTGGCTTGGACAAGGTGTTAAATTAATACACGACATCATATAAGTTGTATGCACAGGTATGGCATGTATCGCTATTAAACATGTGGCCAATATTCTTCATCTTTTTGCAATTTATGGATTTTCTTCACTGATTGATACTGTTTGAGCTCTTCAGGTGTCAAAAATCGTTTTGTTTCAGTCTCCAACTCGATGAGTGGCGTATTCGCACATAGCTCTACAGAGTCCAATAAGCCAAAAGGTTTGAATCTCGGGGCATGGGGTCCACCATAGCAAAAAAGTGACGCGATATTGTTAGGGGTGACTAAATCAATAAAACGGTAAGTCCATTCAGGATTGCCGATAAAGTGGATGGCATTTTGCTCTAAAAGCGATTCAATCGTAGGTATGGTATTTAGTTCCATTACAAATCCTTGTGTATTAAAGCACTGTATAGCGTCCGATTTTGAGCATTTCAAAAGCACTTTTAACAGGTTTTTCCTCTGTGCCATAAAATACAAAAAGCCCTTACATTAAGGGCTTTTTGGTCTCTAAAATGTGTTTACTATCATTACTCAACGTTTTGGATCTGCTCGCGCATTTGCTCGATGAGAACTTTAAGTTCCACTGCGGCTGAGGTGATCTCAGTGCTGATGGATTTAGAGGCGAGCGTGTTCGATTCGCGGTTAAATTCTTGCATCATAAAATCTAAACGGCGACCTTCGCTGCCGCCTTTTTTGAGGATGCGGCGGGCTTCGGCCACATGGGCTTCGAGGCGATCCATTTCTTCGGCTACATCTTGTTTCTGTGCCAGTAGCACCATTTCTTGCTCGATGCGGGCTGGGTCGAGTTCACCTTTGATTTCTGCAAGGCGGTTGGTGAGCTTTTCGCGTTGATATAGCATCACAGTAGGCATGTGCTCGCGTACGACGGCGATTTGCTCGCTCACGCCATCTAAGCGGCTTAGCAGCATGTCTTTGATGGCTTCGCCTTCACGGCCACGGGCTTCGATGAATTGATCTATGGCTGAATCGAAGGCTGTCATCAGATCGGCGCCGATGGCATCCATATCTTGTTCACCGCTCGCTAGTACGCCCGGCCAGCGTAGGATGTCGGTCAGATTTACATCGCCTTGTCCCGCTTCTTGCTTGAGCCAAGTGGCGGCGCCCAATAGCTGTTTGGCCAGCGCTTGATTCAATTGCAGCTCGTTATTGCTGTTGTCTGTCAATTCGTAGCGCAGATTGACTTCAACTTTGCCGCGGCTTAAGCGTTTACGTAGGCGGTCGCGCAGTACGGGTTCGAAACTGCGGAATTGCTCGGGTAAACGTAGGTAAGTTTCGAGATAACGTTGATTGACTGAGCGAATTTCCCAAGAGGCAGTGCCCCATTGTGCTTTGTGCTCGATACGAGCGTAGGCTGTCATGCTTTGGATCATGGGTTGTCCTAATGGTTTAATCGTCATAATGAGAGGCGATTATAGAGTCAATGGCTTTAGGATTAAAGGCATACAGCGAATAGGGACACGGATTAGGCGTTTGAGTGTGATGAGTTTGCCAGAGAATCACCCTAAGCATGGCATCCTAAGGCTCAAGCCCTTATAATATGCAGCCAAAATCGGTCAATGACTCAGAATACAGGAATCTCGCATGCGTCCAAGTAACAGAACGCCAGCACAAACTCGTCCCATCACTATCACTCGCCAGTTTACGGCCCATGCCGAAGGTTCTGTGTTAGTGGAATTTGGCGAAACGAAAGTGCTTTGTACCGCCAGTTTTACTGAAGGTGTGCCACGTTTCCTTAAAGGTCAGGGTCAAGGCTGGGTGACGGCGGAATACGGCATGTTGCCACGTTCGACCCATAGCCGTATGGATCGTGAAGCCGCTCGCGGTAAGCAATCTGGCCGTACGCAAGAAATTCAACGTCTTATCGGTCGTGCTCTGCGCGCTTGTGTGGATATGAAAGCTCTAGGCGAAAACACTATCGTGATCGATTGTGATGTGATCCAAGCTGACGGTGGCACGCGCACTGCTTCTATCACTGGCGCTTGTGTGGCCTTAGTAGATGCGCTGAACTGGGCACGTGGTAAAGGTATCATTAAATCTAACCCGCTGAAATTCCTTATCGCTGCAGTCAGCGTCGGTATTTACAAGGGGGAAGCGATCAGCGATCTAGAATATATCGAAGACAGCGCCGCTGAAACTGACATGAACGTGGTGATGACGGAAACGGGCAAGATCATCGAAATTCAAGGCACCGCCGAAGGCGAGCCGTTCAGCCACGAAGAATTACTCGAACTGTTGGCATTGGCGAAGAACAGTATTCGTGAAATCGTCGATGTGCAGAAAGCCGCACTGAACTAATAGTGTGGTGATGAAAAAGCCCCGTCATGTTACAGAGTGCGGGGCTTTTTATTAGCTGCAACTTTTTATCTGCAGCAAGATGCTAGTGTTAGACAAGCCCTGTACCGAATTAAATGTTGCCCAATAAAACATTACCTAATAAAAACCAATAAAATACAGAGTCGTAAGGAGATATTGTGAAAGCCTATCAACGTGAGTTTATTGAATTTGCCCTAGAACGTCAGGTGTTGCGATTTGGCGAATTTACCCTTAAATCGGGTCGTATCAGTCCTTATTTCTTCAATGCGGGTTTGTTCAATACTGGCCGTGATTTAGCGCGTTTAGGCCGTTTCTATGCTGCTGCGTTAGTGGATTCAGGCATTGATTACGATTTGCTGTTTGGTCCAGCTTACAAAGGCATTCCGATTGCGACCACTACGGCGGTTGCCCTGTGTGAACACCACGATATCGATATTCCTTACTGCTTTAACCGCAAAGAGAAAAAAGATCACGGCGAAGGTGGCAGCTTAGTTGGTAGCGAGCTGAAAGGCCGCGTTATGTTGGTAGACGACGTGATCACCGCAGGTACGGCAATTCGTGAGTCGATGGAAATCATCGAAGCCCATAAAGCTCAATTAGCGGGCGTATTGATTGCCTTAGACAGGCAAGAGAAAGGCAAGGGCGAGTTATCTGCTATTCAAGAGGTTGAGCGTGATTTTGGCTGCGGCATAGTGGCGATCATTAAACTTGCCGACCTCATTAGCTATTTATCAGAAAAGCCTGGAATGGAAGTGCAACTTGCCGCCGTGAGCCAGTACCGCGAGCAATACGGCATTTAAGTGAAATCAGTTAATCAGCCAGCATTGATCTTAGCTAGGTTGAGAAAGGTTTGATTGAGTGGGTATGAAAACAAAAAACGCTGCGATTCTATAGAAGGAATCGCAGCGTTTTTTATTGAGCTGTATTGATTGCTATTGATTTAGGCACGTTTTAAATAGCGTTAAGTTTCAATACATTTATTTAGACTGGTGCAAAAACTCGGCGCGGGTCGCAGGGTTAGATTTGAAAATGCCGCCCAGCGCTGTGGTAGTGGTCGAACTGGTTGAGTCCATCACGCCACGGGATTTTACGCAGTAATGCACTGCATCCATTTTAACCGCCACGTCTTTGGTTTCGAGCAAGGTTTGTAGCGCGACTAACACTTGCTGAGTCAAACGCTCTTGCACCTGTGGACGTTGGGCAAAGAAACGCACGATGCGATTAATCTTTGATAAACCAATGATTTTTTTGCGTGGTAGATAAGCTATTGTCGCAGTGCCATCGATCGTCACTAAATGGTGTTCGCAGGTACTGGTGAGGCTAATGTCCTGCACTCGCACCATTTCATCGAAGCCCATCTTATTGTCGATAACCGTGATCTTAGGGAAGTTCGCATAATCTAAGCCGGAGAAGATTTCATCGACGTACATTTTAGCAATGCGGCGCGGCGTATCGGCAAGGCTATCGTCTGACAGATCCAATGACATTAATGTCAGGATTTCTTTCATATGATGTTCAATCTTGTCTTTACGTTCTTCACTGCTGTAAACGCTTGGGAGCATTGGGGTTTCAAGCCCACGTTCTAATAACGCGGCTTGTACTTTTACTGCTGCTTCACTTAATGCCATCTTATCCTCCACTACGTCGTAGCGGCTATAACAGAAAACCTATGCTGAGCATCGAGTGGTACTTGGGCTGTTCAGCATCAGATACAAATTATTGTTATTCTCGCTAGGGCAAGAATAGGGGGAGGAGGATAGCGCGAATTGCAGATAATTCATACCGAAAAACACTCATGGGCCACATGAAAAAGCCGATAGTCCTTATCGGATATCGGCTTTAAATCAGCCACTGCCAATCGAGTGTAGACTGGCAGTGACGGTAAGTTTGAGTCAATCCTAAAGTTTTAGATTAGTTTTTAGGAAGCTGAGCATTTGTTCATAATATTTCGCTCTATGCTCATCGTTATAAAAACCGTGCCCTTCATTGTCCATTACCAGTTTTTGGTAAGGATAATTGTGAGCTTTTAGGCCCTTCTCGAGGGATTCGAGTTGCTCAATTGGCGCTCGCTCATCTTCACCACCATGCACCAATAGTATGTTTGCTTTGAGTTTATCGACGTTTTCAGAAGGAGACATTGCTTTTAGTACCGCTTTATCTTGGCCAAGCACATCCTTGAGATAGCTAGTGCCTGAGCGCCTACTGGCAACATCGCCTTCATCAAACATCAGTTCAAGATCATATACGCCAGCTACACCTATGGCGCATTTAAACATATCAGGAGCAAGTACGGCGCTTTGTAAGGCGCTGTAACCACCAAAACTGCCGCCAACAATACAGATGTGTTCCTTATCGGCGAAACCTTGATCAATGACATATTGGGTGCCGTCGATGATATCGTATTGAATTTCTGAACCCCATTTTTGATAACCAGCGCGCTCAAATTGATCGCCATATCCACCCGAGCCACGGAAGTTGACCTGAAGAACGGCTATACCTTGGCTCGCTAGATATTGGTTTTGCGGGTCAAAGCCCCACCAGTCACGAATACCGTGTGGACCACCGTGTGGATTGACGACTAAGGGCAGATTTTTAGCTTCTTTACCAAAGGGTAGAGTTAGATATCCATGGAGTTGTTTACCATCACGACTGGTGAAACTGATGGGCTTTACCTCAGCCATTTGTTCTGGGTCGAGCCATTTCTTTGCGGCGGCTAAGTATTCAAGTTTCAGTTTTTTCGTATCAAATATGTAGTAATCACCAGGATTACGATCATTAAATGCAAGTACAACGAGTTTTTCTGCATCTCGGGTTTCGCTAACAATTCGTACTTGATGGCCAGGGAGAGCACCAAGCAGATCTTTTAGCAATTTCGCGTGTGTATCCTCATTATCGACGAAGGCATAACTTGGGTAGCCATTTTCAAACTCGACGGCGTAAAGTTGTTTATTGGTGCCGTTAATCCAAAAGTTGCTAGGGTCAACATTTTCATCCTGAATGATTTCAGTTTTATCACCCGTTTCGAGATTAATTTTATACACCCCTAAGGTTTCACCTTGGGAGCGACCTGCGGCATAAATCGTATTTTTATCATCGGTAAAGGAGAGTGGTTTAAAATCAGCAAGACCTAGATTGAGTTTATCGGTATTTACCCAGTTACCGTCTTTACGGTAGAACACTTTAGTGATGTTTTTATTGTCCTCTCCGGCAACGAAGCGAACTTCCCCTTGATGGTCTGTCATAAAGCGGGCTTGGCCGATGGGTGAGCCTGTGATGCGCTTACGAACCCCAGTAAATAGGTCTACTCGATATACATCTTGTGATAGTTCAAAGTCAAGATTGATCCTATCGTTCCATGGAATAGCGTTAACTAGCATGTAGCGCTCATCATCCGGCAGAGGATCGAGAATAAATGCTGTGGCATTTATTGCAGTATTTTTCTTAATATTTGAACCTGTTTGTTGCTCGCCACTCTCGAAGCCAAATAGATAAGCCTTTCGTGAACCATCGGCATTTATGGCTAATAATTCTCCGTAGTACTGAGGAACATCTCTCCAGCCTTTTAGGTATTCTTTTGCCAGTACCAGTCGCTCACTATTGGCCCATTCATAGTCGCCGACTTGAGCATTACTGGGAAAACGTATCGCATTGAGGAGTTTTTTGGTTTGGGTGTCTAAGACTAAGAGAACGTTTTTACCCTCGACACTCGTGATTGCACTTAAGTATTTGCCAGTAGGAGATATTTTAACATTTGAATATTCATCACCTTTACTGAACTGTTGTGCTAGCAACACGGTATTGCTTGCAGTGGTATCGGCCGCAAAAGTGTTTAGGGGCAGCATAGGCAAGCAAAGCGTAACCAAAGTGGCTAATTGGAAGGGTTTCATCTGACATCCTTGTAAAATCATTGTGTTTTTTGTTCTGAAAATGTTTTTCGAGGATAAAACAAAAGAGGTAGTGAAACAAGGAAGGAATATAGAAAAAAAGGACAGTAGTTACCGTCCTTTATGTTGAAAAATCATTAGCTTTGTAGAAGTTGGTGCTGGATAAAACGCCACTGTTCATCGAAGTGTGTGGTAGGTTTGAGTTTGAATTCACTTCGTACAAATTGAGCGATTCGCCCTTCGGCAAAGGCTAACAGTAAATTGGCTAATATGGCTTCGTCTAAGTTGAAGCCTTTGCCTTCCCGCAGGGTTTTTTCCCGTAGTATTTGCTTCAACTGGGTTTCAATTTTGGCAAATAAATTACTAATGCGGCTGCGCAGACGCTCGTTTTCTCCGAGCAGCGCATCACCATTGAGTACGCGGGAAATACCTGGGTTACGCTCGGCAAAGATCAGTAACAGTTGCAGCACCAGTTGGCAGCGCTTCATGGTGTCTTTTTCGTCATCCATGATTAAATTGATGCGCGACAATAACGACTCTTCGATAAATTCGATTAAGCCTTCGAACATCCGTGCTTTACTCGGGAAGTGACGGTATAGGGCGGCTTCCGATACACCGACTTCTGAGGCCAGTTTCGCTGTGGTGATCCTTTGTCCTGGGTTGGTTTCTAGCATTTGCGCTAGGCATTGCAAAATATGTTCACGACGATTAATTTTTGGGCTTACAGCCATTGCAGTATCCTTGGCTCAATAACGACTTAGGGGATTATTTAGTGCCTGAATGGCCAAATCCGCCTTCACCACGATCTGAGCTGTCGAACTCATCAACGAGTTTGAATTGTGCTTGTACTACAGGAACAAACACCAGTTGTGCGAGACGATCGCCAATTTCTAAGGCAAAAGGACTGTCGCTACGATTCCAGCAAGACACCATTAAGGGTCCTTGGTAATCTGAATCGATGAGTCCGACCAGATTCCCCAGTACGATACCGTGTTTATGGCCAAGACCTGAGCGCGGCAAAATCACTGCAGCCAGTCCTTGATCGGCAACATGAATGGCAATCCCCGTTGGAATAAGCACGGTTTCACCCGGTGCTATAGTCAAAGTCGTGTCGATCATGGCACGAAGATCCATGCCTGCACTGCCAGGTGTAGCGTAGGCAGGTAAAGGAAATTCTGAGCCGATACGGGAGTCGAGAATTTTTAATTCAATCGGTGTTTTCATGTATTTGTTTTTTCTTTCACTATCAACGAAAGTAATTGCCGTGCCAGCGTGAGTTTGTCAGTGGCAGGCAAGTCTTGACTGCCGTGCGGCCAGAACACGCGCAGGGCATTGGCATCGGCATTAAAGCCTAGACCAGCAACGGAAACGTCGTTTGCGGCGATCATATTCAAGTTTTTACGTTTGAGTTTATCGCGCGCATAGGCTTCTACATCATGGGTTTCTGCGGCGAATCCCACCACAAAAGGACGGTTAGGTAAGCTCGCAACCGTGGCTAAGATATCAGGATTCCTCACCAGCGCAAGTTGCATTTCTTCTGCCGATTTTTTGATCTTACAGGTGGCTATGTCGCTAATGCGATAGTCAGCTACTGCGGCGCAGCCAATAAAAATATCTTTTTTATCAACGTTATCCATCACAGCGTCAAGCATATTTTGCGCCGATTCAACATCAATGCGGGTCACGCCTTCTGGGGTGCTTAGATTCACTGGACCAGAGACTAAGGTGACTGTTGCGCCCATATCTGCCGCGGCTTTGGCTAAGGCAAAGCCCATTTTTCCAGAACTGTGATTCGAAATGTATCTGACGGGATCAATTGCCTCACGGGTTGGCCCTGCGGTAATCAGTACTGACTGGCCTGCAAGAGGCAGCGCAGAGACTTCTTTTGTTGCAAAAAAAACACTGGCTAGCTCGGCAATTTCTAGCGGTTCGAGCATGCGTCCAGGACCCACTTCACCACAGGCCTGACTGCCACTTGCAGGTCCCCAAAGGGTAAAGCCGCGGGATGCCAGACTGGTTAAATTCGCCTGCGTCGCCAGATTACGGTACATCTGCTGATTCATTGCCGGACACAGGGCAATTGGCGCCTCAGTGGCAAGACACGTGGTGGTGATCAGCTCATCGGCCATGCCAGCATTAATCCGCGCCAATAGGTTTGCGGTTGCAGGGGCGATGATGACGAGATCTGCCCAACGAGCGAGTTCTATGTGGCCCATGGCTGCTTCTGCCGCAGGATCGAGCAGGCTTGAGGCAACGGGATGTCCAGATAACGCTTGCAGCGTCAAAGGCGTGATAAATTCCATCGCACTTTGGCTCATCACCACGCGCACATCAAAGCCACGCTCTTTTAAGCGACGGACTAAATCAGCACTTTTATAGGCCGCAATACCGCCACCAATGCCCAGCAGGACGTTTTTATTTGTCAGACTCACAGACATCATCCGAGATAGAAATAATGCCGCCAACAATATCACAAAGCGGTGAATTTTAGTGACTCTCCCAGTTCAAAAAATCTCGTCCATACTCAGTAAAGTGAAAATATGTGAGATGACAGGGAGGTCGCATGGGCATTAAAGATTGGCCTGAGGGGGAAGGTCCCAGAGATAAACTGTTACAAAAAGGGGCGGGGCAACTGTCGGATGCGGAGTTATTGGCGGTATTACTGCGGAACGGTTTGGCGGGATTAAACGCGGTTGATCTTGCAAGGTCTCTTATTAGCGAGTTTGGTGGCCTCAGAAACCTGCTTTGTGCTCCTCGAAATCAGGTATGTCGACTTCCGGGCGTAGGACCTGTAAAATACGCCCAGCTTCAAGCTGCGGCCGAATTAGCGCGGCGTGTAGCGCAGGAAAATCTGCAAAGAGGTCAAGTTTTAACAAATCCCGATTTAACTCGGGACTATTTAATGCGACAATTGGCCGATCGCTCCTATGAAGTGTTCGCAGTTTTACTGCTGGATAGCCAGCATAGAGTGATTCAATTTGTCGAATTATTCCGCGGTACAATAGACTCAGCCTCAGTGTACCCACGTGAAGTGGTGAGCTTAGTGCTGGAGAAAAAGGCCGCAGCAGTTATAGTTTGTCATAATCATCCGTCTGGTATTGCCGAGCCCAGTCAGGCTGACCGACGAATAACTGAGCGATTAAAAAATGCGTTAGCAACCATAGACGTATCCTTATTGGACCATATGGTTGTAGGTGATCGAGAGATAGTTTCTTTTGCAGAACGAGGCTGGATTAATTAATCTAACACTTGATCTTCACTCTGTGATCGTGTATAAAATGCGCCCTCTTTGTGCCTCGGGCGACGGCCATACGAGGCACATTAATGCTCGAGCGTTAAAATTGTTTTTGGAGAAGATTGACATGTCAAGAGTATGCCAAGTTACTGGCAAGAAGCCGATGGTTGGTAACAACCGTTCGCACGCAAAAAACGCGACCCGTCGTCGTTTTTTACCTAACCTACAAAACCACCGTTTTTGGTTAGAAGAAGAAAAGCGTTTCGTACAGTTACGTGTATCTACTAAAGGTATTCGTCTGATCGACAAAAAAGGTATCGAAGTTGTTGTTGCTGAACTTCGTGCTCGTGGCGAGAAGGTATAATAGATCATGGCTAAAGCTAAAGGTAATCGTGAGAAGATCAAATTAGTTTCTACAGCTAAAACTGGTCACTTCTACACAACTGAAAAAAACAAGCGTAACATGCCTGAAAAAATGGAAATCAAAAAATTTGATCCAGTTATTCGTCAGCACGTTATCTACAAAGAAGCAAAAATCAAGTAATCCTTGGTTAGTGTTTCGAGAAAAGCCCCTTATTTAAGGGGCTTTTTTTTGCGCTTTTTTTAGTAGTTAGTCATCAAGTTGAGATAATTGCCTCGCAAACTTAAGCCGCTGAATCATCCCCTGTGAAGTTAAAAAAGTGTGAACACTTGCTGAAAATATAAAATAGTGCGGTTCTAAGCACTTTAAATCATTAAAACTGCACTTTAGTGAGAATAAATTCTTTATATGTGAATTAAAATGCAATACCATACGCGAAAGTTAGCGATTCATTCCTGGCATGTCATCGTGACGCTGCCAGCTCAAAAATGAGGTGTAAATAACGCGTGCGTACCACTGAACTGGTTGATGGATTTCGTCACTCTGCCCCCTATGTTAATGCTCACAGAGGTAAAACTTTTGTGGTCATGCTGGGTGGTGAAGCTTTGGCTCAGAATCACTTCCGCGCCATCTTAAATGATGTCGCCCTGCTGCACAGTTTAGGGATTAAAGTGGTGTTGGTGTATGGCGCTAGGCCGCAGATTGATGCTGCATTAGCAGTCAACGGTATCGAACCTGCCTACCACGAAGGCGTGCGTATTACGGATGAAGACTCGCTCAAAGTGATCAAGCAAGTTGCGGGTGCACTGCAATTTGATATCACAGCGCGTTTATCCATGAGTTTAAGCAATACGCCGATGCAAGGTGCGCAAATTAACTTAGTGAGCGGCAACTTTGTGATTGCCCAGCCATTAGGCGTGGATAATGGCATCGATTTTTGCTTAAGCGGCAGAGTGCGTCGTATCGATGTGCAAGGCTTAAAACGTCAGTTAGATAATCACTGCATCGTGTTGATGGGGCCGATTGCGGCTTCTGTGACCGGTGAAAGCTTTAATTTAACCGCCGAGGAAATCGCGACCCAAGTGGCGATAAAGCTCAAAGCCGACAAGATGATCGGTTTTAGCTCACAGAACGGTATTCTCGATCGCAATGGCGACGTGATTGCCGAATTGATGCCAAACGATGCGCAAAACATCATGAGCAAGCTGGCCGAGCAAGGTTCTGCCTGCGTTGGCACTATGGCTTTTTTGAAAGCCAGTATCGATGCTTGCCGCAATGGCGTACCGCGTTGTCACTTAGTCAGCTACCTCGAAGATGGCGCCTTGTTGCAGGAACTATTTTCTCGCGAAGGGATAGGTACGCAAATCGTGACTGAGAGTGCCGAGCGTTTACGCTGTGCGTCGATCGCAGATATTGGCGGTGTACTGAACCTTATTCGTCCATTGGAGGAACAAGGCATTCTGGTGCGTCGTAGCCGTGAGCAGCTCGAGATCGAAATCGAACAGTTCATGTTGATTGAACGCGATGGTTTAGTGATTGGTTGCGCTGCACTCTATCCTTTTGAAGAGGACAATGCGGGCGAGTTTGCCTGTTTGGTGGTGCATCCCGATTATCGCGATGCCGACAGAGGCAGTTTGCTGCTAAAGAACATAATCAATCAGGCCAGAAACCGCGGCTATTCACGCTTGTTTGCGCTGACAACTCGCAGTATCCACTGGTTCCTAGAGCATGGTTTTGTAATTGAAGATGTTGAAGCGCTGCCACAGAAGAAAAAGCAGTTGTATAACTATCAACGTCGTTCAAAAATTCTCGCGCTCGATCTCTAAGCCGTTCTAACTCAATCTAATCAATGCCAGCCTAGTACTCGTATTAGCGCTGGCATTTCTATTGACATAATATGTCTTTGTTGGCAGATTAAGGCTTCACTGCACGGGAGATGCTGCCAATGAGTCCTCAATACTTCGAACTCGCCCCTTTCACCCAGACCTCTATCTTCAGTTTTATCGTCTTATTGCTCGGTTTAGCGGGTATCTTGCTGATGTTATGGCTAAAAAATATGCCTAAGATAGCGAAGTCGGCGAGTTTAGGCATATTGCTGGTGATGATGGGCGGATTTTCATGGGTTTTTTATCAATCCAATAGTGCCGAATTAGTGTTAACCGATACTGAGCTCACAGTGGATGTGCCCTTCTATAAAGTGCAGTTATCCCGCGTAGATTTATTGCCCGCCGAGGCGCGGATAGTCGATTTGCAGCAAGAGGCTGATTTAACGCCGAGCTTTAAAACCAACGGCATAGGCATGCCAGGGTTTCAATTAGGCTGGTTTAATTTGCAGGGAAAAGGTAGAGCATTTCTGGCGATAACAGATAAATCGCAGTTAGTGTTAGTGCCAACGACTAAAGGCTACAGTTTATTACTGACAGTGCCGCAAGGAAGTGAATTTTTAGCACAGTTACAGAAGTCATCATCACTTCTGTAACTGTGTATCGGCGTGATAATAATCACGCCGCTTTGCGTTTATAGGCCATGTCTAAGGTAAAGACTAACAGGGCACTCCAGATAAAACCGAAGGTCACGCCTTTTTCTGCATCGAAGGGCTCATTAAACAGACTCACTGCTAGGATGAACATGATACTTGGGCCGATATATTGGAAAAATCCAAGCATAGACAATGGGATCCGTACCGCCGCCCCTGCAAAACAGAGTAAAGGAATCGTGGTCACTATTCCTGCTGCCATTAACATCAGATTCAGTTGCCAATCGTTTGTCAGCATGCTTGCTGTCGCTGTGTCTAAGGTCGCGACTAGGTAAATTAGCGCGACCGGTAATAACACTGCGGTTTCGACCAATAAACCGGCCTTAGCATCCACATTGACCTTTTTTCGCAGCAGTGCATAGAAACCAAAGGTGCCCGCGAGTGCCAGTGAGACAATTGGAATAGAGCCAAAAGAGATTAATTGGATCAACACACCAGCACTGGCGAGTGCGACCGCAAACCATTGCAGCTTACGTAACCTTTCGCCTAGAAATAACATACCAAGCAAGACGTTGAGCAGAGGGTTAATAAAGTAACCTAGGCTGGCATCGAGCATGTGATCGTTATTCACCGCCCAGATAAATAGCAGCCAGTTTCCCGCGATCAGTATGGAAGTAATGGTGAGAACCATCAGCTGTTTAGGTTGTTTAAACAGTAAGCGTAAGCGTGAGAACCCGCCGATAAACTGCATGATGATCAGCATAAACACGAATGACCAAATCACCCGATGGAGCAAAATTTCGGTGGCAGAGACATGGTTGAGTAATTTGAAATATAAAGGCGCAAAACCCCACATACAGTAAGCACTGACGGCGAGTAGGATCCCTTTGCGGTATTCAAGATCTTGCATGAGACATCTTCGAAGGACAACAAGACGGCGATTGTAGGTGTGTCTGACCGCTGACTCAAGGGCATCGCCGCGTTCTTTTGGTTACAGAATATCTCGATAAGAGATTGAATGGCCGATCAACGCCAGTAAACATCTTACTAATCAAGATGTTTACTGGCGTTGAACTTTAAGACGGTAAATGAGTTATCTGCGGTGAAGCGGCTAGCCCACCATATAAGTGCCTGTCCCAAAAGCGATATGCGTGCCTTGTTCATTATGCAGTTCCATGCGGCATACAGACACTCGATTGCCCGCACGAATGACACTACCCGTGCCAGTAAAGATTTGGCCACGGCCTGGTCTAAGATAATCAATGCGCATATCAATCGTCCCTAGGGTTTGCAGGCGTTGCTGCAGCTCTTCGACCGTCCAATCATCACGACTGGCGACCAGTCCTGCAAAGGCCGTGAGTCCGCCAACCACATCGAGTACCGTTGCTGTCACACCGCCGTGGAGGATTTGTTGGTGAATGTTGCCAATCAGCTCAGGCTTCATGTTAATCACCACTTCGACGCCATCAATGTCGTAACGTTTGATATCAAGTCCGAGTAGATTATGAAAAGGAACATGTTGATCAAATACTGCTGCGACTCTTCTCAAAGCTTCGGCTTGGATTGGGCTGGTCATTTTTGGGTCCTTGTCACTGAGTGACTGCATTAGGCGTAATTGGATTTGTTATCAACACTGAGATAAACAAAGTGCGGCTTAGAGCAATTAATCTACAGTGAAGCTCACCGCGAATGCAACTCTGTCGCTGAAATGACGACACAGTTTCGGCAGTTTTTAAAGTATTTTACCCCGCGTTCGTTATTTTTGGCTTAGCCCACTAGGGTTAAAATAGCTGCAATTGTGGTGAATTGCCTCGTCTAAAGCACTTTAAATTACCGTTGAATCCTGCATTTTGAACTAGTTTGGGTATAGAATAGGCCCCCTCACTTTTGACATAGAAGATCCATGGAAAAGCTCGTACTCGACACGCATGATGATCCGCTCTCGCAACGCCTAGCACAGGTGTTTGGTTACCGTGACTTTAGGGACGGTCAGCGGGAGGTGATAGAACGTGTTTGCGGCGGGCAAGATTGCTTAGTGATTATGCCAACGGGCGGCGGTAAGAGTTTGTGTTATCAGCTGCCCGCTTTGATGATGAATGGCATCACTATTGTCGTTTCCCCATTGATTTCTTTGATGAAAGATCAAGTCGATAGCTTATTGCAAACCGGTGTTGCAGCGGCTTATCTCAATTCTTCTTTGCCGCGAGAGCAGAGTGCCGAAGTATTAAGGCAGCTGCGCCACGGTGAGTTAAAACTGCTTTATGTGTCACCAGAGCGCTTATTAACCGCAGATTTTATTGAGCGAATGCAGTCGCTCCAGCTGGCGATGTTTGCCATCGACGAGGCGCATTGCATTAGCCAGTGGGGTCATGACTTTCGCCCTGAATATGCAGCGCTTGGCCAGCTAAAACAACTCTTCCCCTACGTGCCTATGATGGCACTGACGGCAACGGCGGATCAGGCGACTCGGCAGAGTATTTGCGAGCGACTCGGGATTGACCCGTTCCGTCTGCTTTCGAGTTTTGACAGGCCTAATATTCGCTACACAGTGGCGGAAAAGCTCAATGCTGCGAATCAGTTACGGCATTTTCTAACCCAGCAAAATGGCACCAACGGGATTATTTACTGTAGTAGTCGTCGCCGTGTCGACGAGGTTGCCGATCGTTTATGTCTGCAAGGCTTTAATGCCAAGGCCTATCATGCGGGAATGACGCAGGAAGACCGTGGTGCAGTACAGGACAGTTTTCTTAAAGATCAAATCGATATCGTGGTCGCCACTGTGGCTTTCGGTATGGGAATTAACAAGTCGAATGTGCGTTTTGTGGTGCATTACGATATCCCGAAAAGTATCGAAGCCTATTATCAGGAAACGGGCCGAGCGGGCCGTGATGGGCTTGATGCAGAAGCTTTTATGTTGTTCGATCCCGCCGATATTGGTCGGGTCAGACATTTGATTGAGCAGTCCGAGCCTGGGCCGCAGCAACAGGTCGAATTCCATAAACTCAATACTATGGCGGCGTTTGCCGAGGCGCAAACCTGCCGTCGCCAAGTGCTATTGCATTACTTTGATGAGAGCGCACTAGAGCCCTGTGGTAACTGCGATATTTGCCTCGATCCGCCTAAGCGTTATAACGGCACCGAAGATGCACAAAAGGTGTTGTCATGTATTTTTCGTTTAGGACAACGTTTTGGTATCAATCACTTAATTGAAGTGTTGCGCGGCTCGAAAGGCGCCCCGATAGTTGACCGAGGGCATGATAAACTTACGACTTGGGGAATTGGTAAAGATAAGAGTCATGAGTATTGGTTGAGCGTGATCCGTCAATTGATCCATTTGGGACTGGCGAGCCAAGATGTGACTCGCGGTTCATCTATTACCTTAAACCCATCGGCACGACCTGTACTCAAAGGGGAGGTGGCGTTAATGCTCGCCGAACCGCGCATTCAGTTAACGACCACAAAACGCAAGGTGAGCCAGTCTAAGGCACCGCTGAACTACGACCGTAAGCTGTTCGCGCGACTCAAGTTACTGCGAAGAACCATAGCTGAGCAGCAGGATGTGCCACCGTATTTAGTGTTTAACGATGCGACGCTGGCGGAAATGGCGGCCATGATGCCGACCAGCGCGGGGGAAATGCTCGCCGTTAACGGGGTTGGCGAGCGTAAACTGAGTCGTTTCGGCGACGCTTTTCTCGATGAAATCGCGGCTTATTTAGCGGGAGAATAATAGTTTGGATTATTCTCACTGATTTTAACCTTGCCCAATTGATTGATACTAGCGCGCTTAATTAAAGACTCTAACGTATCAAACTGTTGCATTGCCGCGATACCAATATTGACCTTGCTTGACCCCTGCCAAGGTTGAATACAGGCCACTAATTGATTGACCACTTTCTTAGCACCAGCTGCAGAGGTGTGCGGTAGGATAATCACAATTTCATCCATCGAATATCGGATCAACTTATCTTGCTCTCGCAGTCTGTGCTGTAGCTCATCCTGCAGAGGCGGCAAGTCAACTTGCCGTATTTGACTCGCATTAAAAAGTAATAAAGACAGCGGATAATTACCTTGTTTGGCAATGTTTAAGGCCGATGTGACTTGTTGGAGCAGAGTTTCCGCAGGCTCCTCGCCTTCGATACGGGGCGCGCGATTATTTTGCTTATCAATCAAATACCAAATAGCCCCACCGAGTAACGTCATCGCAATTAAGAACAAAGTGCTATAGGCCCAGTCTAGATTTAACTCTTGGAGGATCGATGCCTTTTGTGGTGCAGGACTATTCTGATCCTGTTGCAAATCTTGTTGATTCAGGCGGGCTTTAAATTGCAATATCCGTGCAGTGTTCATCCCTTGATTGGCGAGTTCGGCAGCTCGATAGCGTTTGAGTAAAAAAGAATAGGCCTGCTTAAAATCTCCTTGCACTAAGTAGTGATCGCTCATGATCCCGTAAAATCCTTTGAGATCAGAATACTGCTTTAGATTTTCAGCTTGTTCAATGGCGTGATTCATTAGGATTAATGCGGCATCGTCTTGATGTTGGGCAAAGCGTATTTGTGCCAGCAGACGAGTCGAGCGCATCATAGCCAATTGCTGATTGTGCTTCTTGAAGGTATTGATGGCGATAGAAAGGTATTCTTCGGCTGTGTCGATGCGGCCTTTATCGAGCGCGATCGATGCCAAAATGGCATAGCTGTAGGCAAGCTCAAGTGGCGAACCGAGTTCAGGCAGTAGTGCTTTTGCTTGTTTTTCGAGTTTATCACTGTAATCGAATTCTTGATTATCGAGCGCTATTCTGGCCGCATTTCGTAGAATGATATGTAATACCTTGCCCTTGGCATCTGAGCTCTGTATCCCTAAGTTGGTGTAATACATGGCCTGAGGGAAATCATGGGTTGCGTAGAGTAAATTACCCATGGCCGCATAAATATAAGCCTGTGGTGGCCAAACCCAATTCTGGGTCTGAGTATGAATGTCTGGATAAATATCGATGGCCAGACGTAAATCTTCGATGGCAGAGGAAAAGTTATCTGTGTCGGTATCGAGCTGACCACGTAAACGCAAGGCATCGACTAAGGCTTGGGGTTGTTGATAGCGTCGCGCTAAGGTAATGGCTGAATCCAGCAAGGGCAGCGCATTTTGAATATTGTTGTAGTTGAGGTTGGCGTCGGCTTGGCAAATCAAAAAGTAGGGGCGAACCTGATCGAGCTTAAGCTGTTTAGCATTGGCCTCGCCTAACTGTGCCACGTTGATTGCGGCTTCGTTCTCACCCAGTTGCAGCAGATTTTGGCATTTCAATACACTCAATCTGAGTCGATTAATGTCAGAAGTGGCGCGGGTCGTAAATTGTTTTTCTAAGGCTGTGATTTGAGTCAGGGCTTTACTGGGATATTGGTAGACGAGTTCTGTGAGCTCATCCAACTGGTCTATAGCACTCGCCCCAAAGGGGATCAGCCATAACAACAGGCTCAGTACCAAGACGCGAAAATCCATTTTGTGCTCCATAAAATGCGTAAGCTCTAATATCCTTAATCACTAAGGCGGGATTATAACTTTACTTAATCATTTTTTGCATAAAAAACTATTTTTTTCTAAGAGAAATAAGTTAACACATCCCAGTGATTTCTGAATCCAAACAGCGGGTTAATTCTGTGGGGTCGATCACTAATTTGGCGATAAAACTCACAGTTATTGGCCTTAAGACGGGGCGGAACAGTGGAACATGAAAAAATTAGGGTTGACACTCTTGGCTAGGCAAGTTAAATATTAACCGTCCTAGATTATTTGAACAGAAT
The DNA here is from genome assembly GCF_031931965.1 of Shewanella sp. SP2S2-6. Taxonomy (NCBI): domain Bacteria; kingdom Pseudomonadati; phylum Pseudomonadota; class Gammaproteobacteria; order Alteromonadales; family Shewanellaceae; genus Shewanella; species Shewanella sp. SP2S2-6. The sequence continues at coordinate 157,049 of NZ_JAUOEQ010000007.1, forward strand.
AAATATTTAAATAAAATGAATAGAATTAGCAGCAAACTCGACCTCCTCTCTCTCCTCGCGGTTTATACGCGGAGGTCTTAGTGTTGCACGCTCGATAAATAGGCAAAGCATTCACAAACCCCGCACCAATGTTGCGGGGTTTTTTGTATCTGAATACGGCAAAAGTTAAATAATGAACGGTGACGTTCCATGGAGAAGCGAGATGTCTAACAGAGTAATTATATTTGATACGACCTTACGTGATGGTGAGCAGGCGTTAGCCGCAAGCCTTTCGGTCAAAGAAAAGTTACAGATCGCCATGGCGCTGGAACGTCTAGGTGTTGATGTAATGGAAGTGGGTTTTCCTGTCTCATCACCCGGTGATTTTGAGTCGGTGCAAACCATAGCGCGCACCATCAAAAATAGTCGCGTTTGTGCGTTATCCCGCGCACTTGAAAAGGACATAGATGCTGCGGCGCAGGCCTTGTCTGTTGCAGATCAATTCCGTATCCATACGTTTATCTCGACCTCAACGATTCACGTTGAAAGCAAGTTGAAGCGCTCGTTTGATCAAGTGTTAGAGATGGCGGTCAGCGCAGTGAAATACGCCCGTCGCTTTACCGACGATGTGGAGTTTTCCTGTGAGGATGCGGGACGCACGCCAATTGATAATCTGTGCCGTATGGTGGAGGCCGCCATTCTTGCTGGCGCGCGTACCATTAACATTCCCGATACGGTCGGTTACACAGTGCCAAGCGAGTTTGGCACTATTATTCAAACCCTGTTTAACCGCGTGCCGAACATCGACCAAGCGGTGATCTCAGTGCATTGCCACGATGACTTAGGTTTATCTGTGGCGAACTCGATAACCGCAGTGCAACACGGTGCACGTCAAATCGAATGTACGATCAATGGTATAGGTGAGCGTGCGGGTAACTGTTCATTGGAAGAGATCGCTATGATTTTAGCGACGCGTAAGGGCATGTTGGGTTTGGAAACAGGTATTAACGCTAAGGAAATCCACCGTACTTCTAATTTAGTCAGCCAGTTATGCAACATGCCTGTGCAGGCGAACAAGGCGATTGTCGGTGCCAATGCCTTTACCCATTCGTCGGGTATCCATCAGGATGGCATGTTAAAAGCGCAAAATACCTATGAAATCATGACCCCAGAAAGCATAGGTTTGAATCGCAATAACTTAAATATGACCTCGCGTTCTGGTCGCCATGTGATCAAGCATCGCATGGAGGAAATGGGCTATAGCGAGCACGATTACAATATGGATGCGCTGTACGAAGAGTTCCTAAAATTGGCGGATAAAAAGGGCCAAGTATTTGATTATGATTTAGAAGCCTTAGCCTTTATGGAAGCGCAGGCCGAAGAAGACAATCACTATCAATTGCAGCAATTAGTGGTGCAGTCTGACTCTACCGAAGGCGTTGCCACAGCGACTGTGCGTATCGAAGTGGGCGGTGAAATTAAAACCGAAGCCGCAACCGGTAATGGTCCCGTTGATGCCGCCTATAACGCCATTGCCCGTGCTACTGATCGTCGTATCGACATCATCAGCTACAAGTTAGGCGCTAAGGGCGTAGGCCAAAATGCCTTAGGTCAAGTGGACATTACCGCCGTTTACCACGAGCAAAACTTCCACGGTGTAGGTTTAGCGACCGATGTAGTGGAAGCCTCGGCGCGCGCTTTAGTGCATGTGATGAACTTAACGTGCCGCGCAGACAAGGTCGCCGATTACAAACAAAGCATGCAAAAGAATCGAGAGCTAGGCGGCGTTTAGTCGCTAAAAGCATCTAAAGAATAGCAAGGTCGAGCATAAAGCATTCATATTTAAAGGAGTTGGCTGGCGTATGAGTTATCAAGTAGCAGTATTAGCAGGGGACGGGATCGGCCCAGAAGTGATGGCAGAGGCGCGTAAAGTGCTGCGAGAAGTGGAAGCGCGATTCGATTTGAATATCGAATATACGCAATACGATGTCGGCGGTATTGCCATCGATAACCACGGTTGCCCACTACCCGATGCCACGCTAAAAGGTTGTGAAGCGGCCGATGCGATTCTATTTGGTTCAGTCGGTGGTCCTAAGTGGGAAAAGTTACCGCCAAATGAACAACCTGAGCGCGGCGCGCTATTGCCTCTGCGTGGTCACTTCGAACTGTTTTGCAATCTGCGCCCAGCCAAACTGCACGATGGCTTAGAACATATGTCACCGCTGCGTAGCGATATCTCTGCCCGTGGCTTTGATGTTTTATGTGTGCGTGAGTTAACCGGCGGCATTTATTTTGGTAAACCAAAGGGCCGCCAAGGTGAAGGCGAGAATGAAGAAGCCTTCGATACCATGCGTTATAGCCGCCGCGAAATTAGCCGTATCGCCCGCATCGCCTTTGAAGCTGCCCGTGGTCGTCGCAAAAAAGTCACCTCAGTGGATAAAGCCAATGTGCTCGCCTGTTCAGTGCTATGGCGCCAAGTGGTGGAAGAAGTCGCGGTAGATTTCCCCGATGTCGAGCTGGAACATATCTATATCGATAACGCGACCATGCAGCTGCTACGTCGTCCCGATGAGTTCGATGTGATGCTATGTTCTAACCTGTTCGGTGACATTTTATCCGATGAAATCGCCATGTTAACGGGCTCTATGGGCTTGTTGTCCTCGGCGAGCATGAACAGCAGTGGCTTTGGTTTATTCGAACCCGCGGGTGGTAGCGCGCCGGATATCGCAGGCAAAGGGATTGCCAACCCAATCGCGCAAATTCTGTCGGCGGCATTAATGTTGCGCCACAGCTTAAAACAAGAAGCAGCGGCGAATGCGATTGAGCGCGCCGTGAGCAAAGCCTTGAACTCTGGCTATTTAACCGGTGAGTTATTGAGCAGCGACAAGCGTAGTGAAGCGAAATCGACGGCAGAAATGGGTGACTTTATCGCCAATGCTATAAAGGAAGGTGTGTAATGACGAACGCAAAGACCTTGTACCAAAAAGTATGGGATGCACATATCGTTGCATCTCCTGAAGGCGAAGCGCCGGTCATTTATGTCGACAGACATTTAGTCCATGAAGTGACGTCACCTCAAGCATTCAGCGGTTTGAAGGTCGCGGGCCGTAAGCTGCGCGCGCCGGAAAAAACCTTTGCCACTATGGATCATAATACTTCAACCCGCAGCGCCAGTTTAGATGCCCTAAGCCCGATGGCGCGCACTCAGGTGGAAACCCTAGCGCAAAACTGTAAAGACTTTGGCGTGCGTTTATATGATATTCACCATCCTAATCAAGGCATTGTGCATGTGATGGGCCCAGAGTTAGGCATTACCTTACCGGGCACTGTGATTGTGTGTGGCGATTCCCATACCGCCACCCACGGTGCCTTTGGCGCATTGGCGTTTGGGATTGGCACATCGGAAGTTGAGCACGTGTTAGCAACGCAAACGCTGCGTCAGTTAAAAGCTAAAACCATGAAGATTGAAGTGCGTGGTCATGTCACCGATGGCGTGACCGCCAAAGATATCGTCCTCGCTATTATTGGTAAAATCGGCATGGATGGTGGCACGGGTTACGTGGTGGAGTTCTGCGGTGAGGCGATCGAAGCCCTGTCGATGGAAGGCCGCATGACAGTGTGCAACATGGCGATTGAGATGGGCGCTAAGGCGGGCATGGTCGCGCCGGATCAAACCACCTTTGACTATTTAGCAGGCCGCGAGTTTGCACCAAAGGGTGAAGATTGGGCCGAGGCTGTCGCTTACTGGAAAGCCATTAAAACCGATGACGGCGCCGTGTTTGATGCTGTCGTTGAGTTAGATGCTGCCGATATTGCGCCGCAATTGACTTGGGGTACTAACCCAGGCCAAGTGGTGGCAATCGATGGCAAAGTACCAGATCCCATTAATGAAGCCAACCCAAGCACCCGAGCTAGTATGGAAAAGGCTTTAGAATACATTGGCCTGAGTGCGGGCACACCGATGACAGGCATCAGTATCAACAAGGTGTTTATCGGTTCTTGTACTAACTCACGGATTGAAGATTTACGCAGCGCCGCCGTACATGCCAAGGGCCGTAAAGTCGCGAGTGGCGTCACTGCGATTGTCGTTCCAGGTTCTGGCCAAGTAAAAGCACAAGCTGAAGCCGAAGGCTTAGATAAAATCTTTATCGAAGCGGGGTTTGAGTGGCGTTTGCCGGGTTGTTCTATGTGTTTAGCGATGAATGACGACAGATTAGAAGCGGGCGATCGCTGCGCCTCGACCAGTAATCGTAACTTCGAAGGTCGCCAAGGTCGCGGCAGTCGTACCCATTTGGTGAGTCCAGCAATGGCCGCAGCTGCTGCGGTGGCAGGGCATTTTGTCGATATTCGTAAACCTTACTAATTACCGTAAACCCAAGAGGAGAAGTTAATGCAACCTTTTACGACCCATAGCGGGCTTGCGGTCATGATAGACAGCACCAATATCGATACGGATCAGATCATTCCGAAACAGTTTTTGTCTAAGGTGACGCGCGATGGTTTTGGTGTGCACTTATTCCACGACTGGCGTTATTTAGATGATGCGGGCGATGTGCCAAATCCTGAGTTTTCATTGAATCAACCCCGCTATAAAGGTGCGTCGATTCTGTTGGCGCAGGAAAACTTTGGTTGTGGTTCAAGCCGCGAGCATGCGCCTTGGGCGCTGGCGGACTTCGGTCTGCGTGCGATTATTGCGCCGAGTTTTGCTGACATTTTTTACGGTAACTCAATCAATAATGGCCTGTTACCTGTGGCGTTAACCCACGCGCAGGTGCGCCAATTAATGGATGAAGTGGCGGCAGAAGCTGGCGCACAAATAACTGTTGATCTCACAAGCTGTAAAGTGGTTTCACCGTCGGGGGCTGAGTTTAGTTTTACGCTGGCAGAATCGGCGAGACATAAGCTGCTAAACGGTTTAGATGCGATTGGCTTGACCTTGTCCCATGCAGCGCAAATCAGTCAGTACGAAACTCAAATCCAAGGCTGGCGCCGCTAACTTTCAGCGCACATTTGTACTGGTGTTGAGTCCATATTTAAGCGCCTAGGTTAGCACCTAGGCACTTTTGTTTTAAATCATCATCCATAAAAAGTTTAACTTGTTGTATTTTAAATGATAAATTTCCACCGCTGTTTGTGCGCCATAGAATTTCTGAATCGATAGTGATTTATGCTGAATTTGTTACATCAGAATGATTTACACGTGTTTATGCTATTTTTGATTTTATTGTATTGTTTATTATGGTTATTTTTGTAATTTTACTATTTTGAGTTAATCAGCGTGGCGAATAATAACTGGGCGTATCTAGGCTGAGCTTTGTTTAAATGGTGATATTGGTCACTAAATCTGTTTTAAAGTCGTGATTGTCTAGAGTTTTTGTCTGTTTTATCTCCTTTGGTTGCAAACATCTTCTGCATAAGTAAACTGCTGCGCATTCAATCTGGAGTCTTTGCTCTATTTTGCCTGAACGCCGCAGTACTCATTTAAGTAGTACAGATAACAATAATATGATTAGAGAATAATGATGCAAAAACGTCTTCTGACTTTGGCTGTCACTGCAGCCTTGTTAAGTTCAACGACTCAACTCCATGCCGCTGGTTTTCAATTAGCCGAATATTCTGCCACTGGGTTAGGCCGTGCTTTTGCGGGTGAAGCGGCTATGGCGGATAACGCTTCGGCTCAAGGTCGAAATCCAGCCATGCTGACTTACCTTGAAGGTCGTCAGCTCTCTGCGGGTGGCATTTATGTGATGCCAAATGTCGATGTGACTGGTGATGTCAGCTTTAGCTCGCCGTTGCTTGGCCCTGAACCCGTTAAAATGAAAGGCGGCGATGCACTCGATGTGGCCGATGATGCACTGGTACCTAACTTTTACTACTCGAATCAGCTAAATGATCAATGGACTTGGGGCCTAGCGGTAAACTCTAACTATGGTCTAGCCACCGAATTACCTGCGACCCACGCCGCGGCCATTTTTGGTAATAAGACTTCGGTTACCACAGTTGAGTTTAATCCAAACATCGCTTATCGCATCAATGACGCTGTCAGCGTCGGTGCTGGTGTACGTATTGTTTATGGTGAGGGCGAAATTGGTGCCTCATTACCCGGTTGGGTCGATGGTATCAAGCCTGCTCTGCCGGCTCCAGTGCAGGCTGTGTTGCCACCAGGTGGTACTGAGCTTAAGAGCATGAAGGGTGATGATATCGGTTACGGCTGGCAGTTAGGTGCAAGCTGGCAGATTAATCCCGCTCACCGTTTAGGTTTTGCGTATCACAGTAGTGTGAAACTGGACTTAGATGGCCATGCTTCTGGCGTCTTGTACACTGGTGGCCAAGATGTATCTATCGAAGGGTATTTACCACTTGAATTGCCTGCTTTTGCAGAAATTGCTTCCCATCACCAATTGACCGATAACTGGGCCATGCACGCGAGTGTGAACTGGACCGATTGGAGTGTATTCGATCAACTGGTGGCGTATTTCCCTGGCGAGGTTAAACCTAAGGGCGGTTTAGAGTCTGATTTAGTTAAAGAAGAACACTTCGAAGATAACTGGCGCTTCGCGCTGGGAACCACTTACCAAGTCAATAATGCTTGGTTAGTGCGTGCCGGTGTGGCGCTAGATAAAACGGCGGCGCAGGACGAGTGGCGCACAACCACAATTCCAGACTCTGACCGTCTGTGGTTCTCTGTGGGCGCCGGTTATCAGGCAACTAAGAATCTGAACGTTGATTTTGCTGTAACCTATATCAAAGCAACAGGCGATGCGCCCATCAACGAGCAACAAAATCTATTGAATCTAGCGACGGTTAACTTTAACGGCGAAGCAAGCGGCGATGTGTGGCTTGCGGGTATCCAGATGAGCTATAAGATGTAAGTTCTGCGTAGTTTAAAAAAGCCCTGAATCTTCAGGGCTTTTTTATGGCTAT